>JBCCDA010000130.1:0-9555 GCA_039033215.1 Pseudomonadota bacterium
CCGAGGCTCTGCCCTTCCAACTGACCGCTGGCCAGATCCTTTGGTGCCACCCGTGTGAACCGGAGGATCTCGGAGAACGTCTTGAGGAACCGCGGATCCATCACACGCCAGCGCTGGGCGAAGATCTTCGAGATGCTGTCGCAGGCGTACTCGCACGCCCCGTCGTTGAGCGAGAACCCGAAAGACATGTCCGACCAGCGTGTCGGGACATCCAGTTCCTCAAACATCGAAGTCATGTTCGGGTAGTTGCGATGGTTGTAGACGATGAAGCCGGTATCAACCCACTGCTTGCCGTCCGGATACTCGACATCCACCGTGTTTGCATGACCACCGAGACGGGTATCCCGCTCGAACACGCGCACATCGTGCTGGTCGGAGAGCGCAAGTGCCGCGCCCAACCCCGAAATGCCCGCACCGATCACCGCAATCTTCATTCGTCGTCTCTCTCCTGCTCGCTCTGTCGGCTCACGCCGATCGTGCCTCGTAGGCCTTGAGTGCTTTATGTCGGCCCTCAGCTAGCCCGATCACGGGCTCCGGGTAGGGGCCTTGCGGGCAAATATCCCACGATCTCGGGGCCGCATCGAAAAACGCCGTCGCGTCCGGATGCGCCCCTGGCCCGGACGCGTCCAGAAACCGGTGGCGATACGACCGGTCGCTGTCGAACTTGTCGGCCTGCGTGTCGGGGTTGAAGATCCGGAAATACGGCGCCGCATCGGGCCCGGACCCGGCTGTCCACTGCCAGCCCATCGCGTTCGACGCGGGATCCCAGTCGATCAAACACTCACGGAACCACGCCTCGCCCACCTTCCAGTGGGTCATAAGGTGCTTCGTAAGGAAGCTGGCTGTCAACATTCGTGTACGGTTGTGCATGACACCCGTGACGTACATCTCCCGCATACCAGCGTCCACCATCTCGACCCCGGTCATCCCGCGCCGCCAGCGTTCGGCGTCCTCGTTGTCGTCACGCCAGGGGAAGGCATCCCAACCCTCGCGCCAGTTCTCGGTCTCGATCTGCGGGGTGTGGTAGATCAGGTGATAGGCGAACTCGCGCCAGACAAGCTCTTTCAGGAAGTGCTCGGCCTCAGCGGCATGGCCTCGCTCGGTCCGGGCCCGGACCCCCGCGTGCCAGGCAGTGTGCGGCGAGATTTCGCCATAGGTCAGGTTCTCCGAGAGCCCCGAGCACGCGTGCGCCGACGGCACGTTCCGCTCGGACTTGTATCGATCTATCCGGTCGTCGATGAAGACATCCAGCCTGTCGCGTGCCGCGGTCTCGCCGACGACCGCATGGCGGGCAACGATCTCGGCGCCTCGGTTTATGGCCGCGCCAAGGCGCCAACTGGCCAGATCGTCCGAGGCAGGCCAACTCGCCGGCGGCGCGAGATCCCCGGGCGCGACAATGGGTTCGGCCAGATCACGCTGCGCCACCGCACGCCAGAACGGCGAGTATACCTTGTAGAAGCCGCCCGTGTTCGTCTCGACCGTCCACGGCTCGAACAGGAGCGAGCTGTTAACACTTTCGACGTCGATCCCGCGCTCTTTGAGCGACGCTTTGATCTTGCGATCGCGCTCGATCGACGCACTGTCGTAGAGACGCGACCAGACGACGCGCCTGGCCCCGGTCTCGTCGAGCACCGCGTCGAGCACTGCCGCCGCATCACCCCGGCGCAGGAGAAGACGCGAGCCACGCGCCCTCAGATCCGCGTCCAGCGCGGCCAAACTCTCGCCCAACCGCCATTTTGGCGCAGCGCCATAAGCGTCGAAGATCGGATCGAGGATGAAGACCGGGATGACCGGACCGCCGCCTTCGACTGCCTTTTGCCAACCAGGATGGTCGGACAGTCGCAGATCGCGGCGCAGCCACAGGAGCGTCGGGGGCGCAGTGCAGTTTGTCGACATGAGGGTTGTTCGTCTCTGGGTAGGTTGCGCGAAAAAATTAACGTTTTGGCAATCCGCCATGAATTTGGAAACGGATCGTTAACGGTTTTGTTTCAACGTGGAGCAAGAGGGAGCGTCAGCAAGGCGCGATCAGCTGGGGTGCGACATGTCTGCAATGATCATCCGCCTGCCGAACGCAGGCCAGGACAAACTGGGCGACAACAGCCTTCGCGCGGAATTGCGCCGTGCGCGGGTCCGGATCGCGCAGTTGGAGAGTAGCCTGCAGGAAGCCCAACGCGACAACCTCGCGAACTTCAATCGTGCCCGCGAGGCCGAGAAGCGTCTGGCCGACCTGGAAGCATAGGTCCGCCCTATCTCGCGCTGTCTACCCGGGCTCACCGGGACTGGGAACCTGCCGCATTTCAGCGTGCGGGCGAGGGTCTCGTGCCCAGTTCCCGTTTGCCGAGAATCGCTCTTCATTGTATCGTCCAGGCATCACCCATTTGGTGATGTACTGGCCTGACGACTTCCTACCGGCGCACGCTCGAGAAGGCGCGGACGGTTATCAGTCCACGCCCTGTCATCGGAGCGGCGCTCCGTCCGGGTGATTGGCCCGGCACGAAAGGAAGACGACATGCCTACCGGAACCGTGAAATGGTTCAATACGACCAAGGGTTACGGATTCATCGAACCGGCAGAAGGCGGCAAGGATGTGTTCGTGCATATCTCCGCTGTCCAGCGCTCGGGGCTCGAGACACTGCAAGACAACCAGAAAGTCAGCTTCGAGCTCAGCAGCGGGCGCGACGACCGGGTCGCCGCCGTGGATCTGCAGCTACTCTGAACCACTGAGCGCCAAACGGGGCGCACGGGGTTGAACTCCCTGGACAGTCGTCGGACAATCGGGTTGCGACGGCGGGCGGGGAGAGACGGATGACAGACGCGACAGCCGGCACGACACAGGAGCTGCCGTGCGCCGAATGTGGTGCGCCGCTGACCTTCCAACCGGGTGTCGGTCAGTTGCAGTGCCAGTTCTGCGGCACGGTGAACGAGATCGAGGGCTCGGGCCTTCAGATCTCGCCATGGGGCGAGCGTACCGGCGCCGGGCCCGAGATCCGCGAGCTTGACTATGCCGAGGCCATTGCCGGCCTGCTCGACGCCACCGAGATCGAGGAAACCCAGACCATCCGATGCACCGGCTGCGGCGCTGAGGTCACGCTGGATCCGGGAACGCTTGCGGACAACTGCCCGTTCTGCGCCACACCGATGGCCAAGACCGACGCCCACGCGCATCGTCATCCCAAACCGCAAGGCGTTCTGCCGTTCGCCTTCGAGGAACGCGAAGCGCGTGACCGGATGAAGACGTGGCTGGGCTCGCTCTGGTTTGCCCCGAACGCGCTCAAGAAATACGCCGAGGCGGGGCGCCCGCTGAACGGCGTCTACCTGCCCCATTACACCTACGATGCCATCGGCGATGCGCGCTATCGCGGTCAACGCGGAGATGCCTACTACGTCACGCGCACCCGCCGGGTGACCGTCGACGGCAAGACGCAAACTCAGTCCTACCAGGAGCGCAAGATCCGCTGGTCCAACGTCTCGGGAGAGGTCCGTCACGTGTTCGACGATGTGTTGGTCCCCGCCTCCGAGACCATGTCTCCCACGCGTGGCCGGGCTGAGTATGGCGGCGGTTCCTGGGACCTTGCAGCCATGGAGCCCTACCGCACGGACTACCTGGCGGGTTTCCGGGCCGAGGCCCCGGCGCTCGCGTTGGATCAGGGATACGCCCAGGCGAACAAGGTGATGGAGCAGACGCTGAAGCGCGACATCAAGTTCGACATCGGCGGCGACGAGCAGCGCATCTCGGCCATGGATGCGCAGTACTCGAGCATCACCTTCAAGCACGTGCTGCTGCCGGTCTGGTTGGCCAGCTACCGCTTCAACAACAAACCCTACAGCGTCGTCATAAATGGCCGGACAGGGCGTGTGACGGGTGAACGGCCGTACTCGGTCTGGAAGATCGCGTTCGCCGTCATCATCGGGGCGCTGATCGCGGGCGGCATCGGCTTTCTGGTGGCAACCGGCCAGTAGGTAGAGATCTATCTGGCGGCAGGTCGATCTCTGCCTACCAGCAGGCAGGCGGCGCAGAGGCCTATTGAGAGCTGTTTCTGGGCCGCACCCGACTCTCTTTGTCCGCGAGAACGCTCATGTCGGTGCTATTGATGTGCCACGGTGAAACCCGCGACACGCTTGCGCCGCGGGCCTTTGCAGGGAGCACGCAGGTCCGTTCGCTCGACCTGCCGCTGTTCGAGATGGTCCGGAGCTGAGCCCCGGCGACCGAGACGTCAGGCCGCCATGTCGCGCAGCTTCTCCATGTTCCGCATCGACACCAGATGATAGTAGACCAGCTCCAGCACGTCGCGCTTGAAGAAGTCGTCACGCACCTCGTCGCTGATCTCTTTCAGACGATCACGTGAGATGATGTGGAAGCCGGTGACCGAGCGTTGCTCGCCATCCGGCATCCGGATCCCCGCCTGCATCGGATCCAGCAGGTTGTTCTCCTCGAGCAGGCGGCAGAACTCGGTCGTCTTGCGCGCCTCGATCTCGTAGTTCTTGGAGAACTCCAGCGCGCGCTCGAGCATCGGCGCAGGTGTCTCGCCATCATAGAGCCGCTCGCCCTTGACCCCTGTCTCGTCGATGCCGGGGTACTCTTCATCGATGCACAGCGTGTACTTGTCGTTCTGCTCGCTCGCCGCGAAGACGAAGGGATAGCGGCGCACGAAGGCAGGGATGTAGCGCCCGCGCCACTGGCCGTCGGCGTCGACCATCAATGACTTGTCCTGCTCGATCCCCAGGATCGCAACCGGCGCATATCCCTTGTCGCTCTTGCCGAAGACAATGGGCAGCTCGGTCGCCGCGGCCGCAAACTCGGCGCACATCAGCGGCGAGGCGTTGGCCTCGGACGCGAACGCATAGGACACACCCGCCTGGAGTGACCAGCCAGTGTGGCGCTCGACCGAAATTGGCGCCACCTTCTCGTAGAACATCAGCTGTTTCGCCACGATTTGCTCCCTCATTCGGCATCTCGCACCCCGACGGGGCCGCTCGCGCATATACTGTACACGAGTGTGGACGCGAAAGTGTGAACTCTTCGTTGCCGCGGCCATCGGGACTGCTAGTGTCAGGCACCCAACCGGAGGCCCACAATGCCCGATACCGTTCGTCTCGATCCCGCCGACAATGTGGTGAGTGCCGTACGCCCGCTCGAAGCCGGCGCCCCGGTCGAAGGCGTTGCCACCACCAGCCTGATCCCGCGCGGCCACAAGATCGCCACCACCGCGATCGCCACGGGGCAGATTGTGCGCAAGTACAACCAGATCATCGGCTATGCGGCTCAGGACATCGCGCCGGGCGACCACGTCCACACGCACAATGTCGAGTTCCGGGGCACCGAACAGGCCTACGAATTCGCGACCGACTTGCGCCCGGTCACCCCGGCCACCGGCGACACGTTCATGGGCTTTGAGCGCGCGAACGGGTCCGTGGGGACGCGCAACTTCATCGCCGTGATCACTTCGGTCAATTGCTCGGCCACCGCCGCGCGCCAGATCGCCAGCGCGTTCACGCCCGAAGTCATGGCCCAATACCCCAATGTCGACGGCGTCGCGGCCTTCGTCCACGGGACGGGTTGCGGCATGGCGGGCGACGGCGAGGGGTTCGAGGCGCTCCAGCGCGTCATGTGGGGCTACGCCCGCCACCCGAACTGTGCGGGCGTCCTGATGGTCGGCCTCGGGTGCGAGATGAACCAGATCGACTGGCTGCTCGAGGCGCATGGGATCGAGAAGGGCCCGCTCTTCCATGCCATGAACATCCAGAACGTGGCAGGGCTGCGCCGCACCGTCGAAGTGGGGATCGAGAAGGTCCACGCCATGCTGCCCATCGCCAACCAGGCCACGCGGACCCCCTGCCCTGTCAGCCACCTGAAGGTCGCCCTGCAATGCGGCGGCTCGGACGCCTGGTCCGGCATCACGGCAAACCCGGCGTTGGGGTATGCCTGCGATCTGCTGGTCGCCCAGGGCGGCACCGGCGTGCTGGCGGAGACGCCCGAGATCTATGGGGCCGAGCACCTCCTGACCCGCCGGGCGGCCTCGCCAGAGATCGGGGAAAAACTTGTGGGCCTGATCAAGTGGTGGGAGGACTACACCGCGCGCAACAAGGGCTCGATGGACAACAACCCCTCACCCGGCAACAAGGCCGGCGGGCTGACCACGATCCTCGAGAAGTCGCTGGGCGCGGCGGCCAAGGGTGGCACCACGCCGCTCACCGGCGTCTGGAAATACGCCGAGCCGGTGCGCACGCCGGGCTTCGCCTTCATGGACACCCCCGGCTACGATCCCGCCAGCGTCACCGGCCAGATCGCGGGTGGCTGCAACGTGGTCGTCTTCACCACCGGGCGCGGCTCGGCCTTCGGCTCGAAACCCGCACCGACGATCAAGGTTGCCACCAACTCCGAGCTTGCACGCAAGATGTCAGAAGACATGGACATCAACGCGGGCTCGATCCTGGATGGTGACGCCACGGTCGAAGACGTGGGCCGCGAGATCTACGCCAAGATCCTCTCCGTCGCGTCGGGCGAGCACAGCTTCTCGGAAGCGCAGGGCCTCGGCGACTACGAGTTCGTGCCCTGGCAGATCGGCGCGGTGATGTGAGAGACGGCGGGGGGCACGGGGTGGCTACGGAAACGGTAGAGGCGCTGGTCATCGGCGCCGGTCAGGCGGGGATCGCCGCGAGCGAGCATCTGTCCAAGTGCGGTGTCCCGCACCTGGTGCTCGAGAAGGGCCGCATCGCGGAGCACTGGCGCTCCCGGCGCTGGGACTCGCTGGTTGCCAACGGTCCCGCCTGGCACGACCGCTTCCCCGGGCTCGAGTTCGACGACATCGACGACGACGCCTTCGCCCCGAAGGAGCGGGTCGCCAGCTACTTCGAGGCCTACGCCCGGAAGTACGACCTGCCGGTGCGCTGTGGCGTGGAGGTGCGCGAGGTCCGCCGCAACGAGGGCCGCCCGGGGTTTCGGGTCGAGACATCCGACGGCGTGATCGACGCCGCCTACGTCATCGCGGCGACCGGTCCCTTCCAGAAACCGATCATCCCACCTGTCGTGCCCGACCAGCCGGGGCTGATGCAGATCCATTCCTGCGACTACCGCAACCCCGGTCAGCTGAACGAGGGCGCGGTTCTTGTGGTGGGCGGCGGCGCCTCGGGCAGCCAGATCGCCGACGAGCTCCAACGTGCGGGGCGGCGCACCTACCTCTCCATCGGGCCGCACAGTCGGTATCCCCGCCGCTACCGGGGCCATGACTACTGCTGGTGGCTGGGCGTGCTGGGCCAGTGGGACATCGAGGCGCCCGAACCCGGGACCGAGCACGTCACCATCGCGGTCAGCGGTGCCTACGGCGGCTACACCGTGGACTTCCGCCCGTTCGCCGAACGGGGGATAACCCTGCTGGGTCGCACGGAGGGTTTCGGGGACGGAACCCTCACCTTCGCCCCCGACCTTGCACAGAACATAGCCGACGGCGACGCGGCCTTCCTCAAGGTGCTGGACGACGCCGATGCCTATGTCGCGCGCTCGGGGCTGGCCCTACCCGAGGAACCAGAGGCGCGGGTCTTCCACCCGGACCCCGACTGCGTGACAAACCCGGTCCTCGCGCTCGACCTCGACGAGGCCGGGATCACCTCGATCGTCTGGGCAACGGGCTATGGGCTGGATTACTCGTGGCTGAAGGTCGATGCCTTCGACGCCGACGGCAAACCCGACCACATGCGCGGCGTCTCGAAGGAATCCGGCATCTATTTCCTCGGCCTGCCCTGGCTCGCGCGGCGGGGATCATCGTTCATCTGGGGCGTCTGGCACGACGCGCGCTACATCGCCCACCACATCGACACCCACCGTGGCTACATGGCCTATCACGCAGCGACGGCACGCTGAGCAGCGGGACCAGCGGCATGCGGGCCGCCGTCTGCTTCATGCTCGCCGCGAGCGCCCTGATCGCCGCGACGTCACTCCTGGCAAAGACGCTGGGTCTGCCAACGCCGGATCAGCCGGGGCTCGAGCCGTTTCAGATCAGCGCGGGCCGCTTCGTCTTTGCCCTTCTCGCCGTCTCTGCCTTCATCCTGATCCGCCCCCAAAGCCGCCCCGCGTTTGGCGGAGCGAACTGGAGGTGGCATCTCGCGCGGTCCGTTTGCGGCTGGCTTGGCGTGACGGCGATGTTTGCGGCCGTCACCAGGATGCCCATTGCTGACGCCACGGCGATCAGCTTCCTCAGCCCGATCGTCACGATGGGCCTTGCTGTGCTGCTTCTGAGCGAACGCCTGGGGATCCGGAAGATCGTCGCTGCCGGACTGGCACTCGCGGGCGCGGCGCTCATCCTCAAGCCGGGGACGGATGCGTTCCAGGTTGCCGGGTTCTTCGCGCTCGCGGCGGCGGGGCTGATCGGCATCGAGTCGATCTTCGTCAAGCGTCTCAGCGACTCCGAGCCCGCCCTGCGCGTGCTGATCATCAACAATGCGATCGGGTCCGCCGTCTCCCTGAGCGTCGCCAGCGCCTTCTGGATCTGGCCATCGGCCACTCAATGGCTTCTGCTGGCGGTGTTGGGCACCGTGATGGTGCTTGGGCAGGCGCTGTTCATCCAGGCGATGAAGAGAGGCGAGGCCAGCCTGGTGATCCCGGTGTTCTATTCCGTGCTGGTCTTCGCAACGCTCTACGACTTCGCGCTCTTTGGCGTCGCGCCTCATTGGACCGCGGTCATCGGTGCCGCCTTCATCCTGTCCGGGGCCCTGATGCTGGCCGGCCGTGACAACAGGGCCCAAAAACCACTCAGCGCCGACGACTAGGCGATGGAATCCCCGGGCTGCGCGAAGACCTCCGGCCGCAAGCCGTCGGATCTCGTCTCAGATCTCGCGGCCCTGCCAGTCGAAGGCGCCAAAATCCTTCACGCTGCGTGAGACGATGCCATCCATGTAGGCGCGCAGCACAAGGTTCATGCGGCCCTGATAGCCCCGGCCCAGTTTGCGGTACCAGGCAAGGACGTCGCGATCGATGCGCAGCGTCACGCGGTCCTTGTGCGGGTCGCACGGGGCGCGGTTGTCCGCAACCAGCCATTCGCCGGGTACGAGCTTGTTGAGGGTGGCGGCGAGTTCGACCGCGCGATCCATCTCCTGGAGGTCCTGGATCATGCGGGTCTGGCGGCGGCGTTCGGCGCGGGTGTAGTCGGTCATCGGTCGTTTCCCAGTTTCGGCTTGGGCCGTTCTCGGGCATTTGCCTTAAATTTTCGTCAATTCGCCCAGGTCGACCTTGCCGGTGCACGTTTGGCATACGAAAGGCATACGCTTGTCATACGCAAATCATACAGGCCGAATCCCGGCGCCAACGCGGGCCCGAACCCCCTTGAACCCCCGTCAAGAATCTGCCATATCGCGCCTCACCCAAGGACGCGGGCGTAGCTCAGGGGTAGAGCACAACCTTGCCAAGGTTGGGGTCGTGAGTTCGAATCTCATCGCCCGCTCCAACATTCTAAGACCATTTCAAATCAATGGGTTAGCCTCAAATCTGGGGCTGATCCGCTGATACTGTGTGGCAGAAGTCAGTAGCGGTTCACCGCTTTTCTCTCGCCCCAGGCGCTTCAC
>JBCCDA010000131.1:0-9533 GCA_039033215.1 Pseudomonadota bacterium
CCTTTTCACCAGCGCGGATATACCCGGCGAGATCATCGACATGATGGTCGTCAACACCGAGGTGCTGGCAGCCAACCCCAACTTCGGCAAGGCAATGGTCGGCGCCTGGTACGAGGTGATGGCGCTGATGGCGGCCGGTGATGAAGCGGCCTTGACCGCGATGGCCGAAGCCTCCGGCACGGACTTGGCCGGGTACCAGGCGCAGTTGGACTCGACCCAGATGTTCTGGGAGCCTGCCGCCGCCGTCGAATTCGTGAACAGCCCCGCACTGCCCGAGACCATGGTGAAGGTCGCCGAGTTCCTCTTCGACAAGGGCATTCTGGGCGAGGGCGCCCCCAGCGCCGACTTTGTCGGCATCGAGTACCCGGGCGGAGTGACCACGGGCGATGGCGGCAATGTCCAGATGCGCTTTGATCCCAGCTTCATGCAAATGGCTGCAGACGGGGCGCTCTGAGGCGTAGGGTGAGCGCGCTGCTCACTGTTCGGTCAGCGTCATGCGCCTGATCAACCAAAAACCGGGGAGGCCGCTGGGCCTCTTCCTACTTCTGATCCCATTCCTGGCCGTTTTGCTGGCCTATTCCGTCGCCTCGGACATCCGCCGCGCAGACAACCCCCAGGACAAACTGCTCCCCGCTCCCGCCGCCATCGTTGAGACGGCGGGGCGGTTGATGACACAGCCGGACAGGCGCTCGGGTGAGGTGCTGTTCTGGAAAGACACGATCGCGAGCCTGCAACGCCTGGCCATGGGCGTCGGACTTGCAGCCCTGATCGGACTCACCTTCGGGCTCGCGATCGGGCTCTTCCCTTACCTCCGGGCCACGTTCGCCGGCTTTGTGGGCGTGCTGTCGATGGTCCCACCGCTTGCGATCCTGCCGATACTCTTCATCGTCTTCGGCCTTGGGGAGGTCTCGAAGGTAGCGCTGATCGCGATCGGCATCACGCCGTTCCTGATCCGCGACCTTGGCCAGCGGGTGGTGGAGATTCCGACCGAGATGATCGTAAAGGCCCAGACGCTGGGCGCGTCGTCGTGGGTGATTGCCACCCGCGTTGCCCTGCCCCAGATCCTGCCAAGGCTGATCCAGTCAGTGCGTCTGTCACTGGGTCCGGCCTGGCTCTTCCTGATCGCGTCCGAGGCGATCGCCTCGCAGGCCGGCCTCGGCTACCGGATCTTCCTCGTGCGGCGCTATCTCGCGATGGATGTAATCCTTACCTACGTCATCTGGATTACGCTACTTGCGTTCCTGATCGACTATGCGCTCAAGAAGCTCGGCGAGCGTGCGTTCCCCTGGGCCGGGCAGGACGGGTTGTGAGCCGGAGATGAGCTACGTCGAGGTCCGCGATATCCACCAATTCTACGGCGGACGCCCGATCATCGAGCGAGTCGATCTTGATGTGATCGAGGGCGAGTTCATCTCGATCGTAGGGGCCTCCGGATGTGGAAAATCAACGTTCCTGCGCCTGCTGCTTGCCCAGGAACGCCCCACCCGCGGCGAGATCCGAGTGGCAGGCAGCTCCCCCGCTGAGGAACCGGGCCGCGACCGCGGCATCGTGTTTCAGCGGTACTCCGTCTTCCCGCACATGCGCGTTCGCGACAACATCGTGGCGGCCGAAGGGTTCCAGACCCGTTGGGGTGGGCTCTCCGGCACTGCCAGGAAGGCAGCACGTGATCGCGCGCAGGAGACGCTCGACCGCATTGGCCTCGGCCATATGGGCGACGCCTATCCGGCCGCACTGTCGGGCGGCATGCAACAACGGCTCGCCATTGCGCAGGCGCTGACGGCCAAGCCCAAGGTGCTGCTGCTGGACGAACCCTTCGGTGCGCTCGACCCCGGCACGCGGCTCCAGATGCACGATTTCCTGGGCGACCTACGGGCCGAGACCGGAATGACGGTCTTCATGGTGACTCATGATCTGGAAGAGGGTTTCAAACTGGGCGACCGTGTGATTGTCTTCGACAAGCCGCGCTGGGATCCGGACGACCCCTCGGCCTACGGCGCCACGATCACCTATGACTTCGATGCCCGAAACGGCGGCATCCCCTTCCAGACGATCCAGGAGGAAACCCATGTTCTCTCGCCCGAGGCATAGCCGCTCGCACCACCCCGCCGACGCCAGACACGAGGATCGTCGCTATCACCACCCGGATCTGACCAAGCTGCAGGGCTGGAAGGCCGCGCGGGCCGAGGCCGACATCCCCGATGCCGAATGGGAGAAGGAGAAGGCCTGGGCACTGCGCATGGGCCTGACGGCGGCAGACAGTATCGAGGACCGCTCGATCCCGACCTTCGCGCGCGGCGAGCTGCCCCATTATGCCGGGATCAACACCTTCCTCAAGGCGCCCTACACCGAGGACGTGACCGAGGTCGGCGCCTACGACGCAACCGTTCTGGGCGCCCCCTTCGACGGGGGCACCACCTATCGACCCGGCACCCGGTTCGGACCTCAGGGTGTGCGCAAGATCTCGGCGCTATACACTCCTTACAACTACGAAATCGGCGTTGACCTGCGCGAGGAGATGTCGCTTTGCGATGCCGGGGACATCTTCACGATCCCGGGCAACATCGAGAAGACCTTCGACCAGATCTCACGCGCCGTTTCTCATGTTTTTTCAAGTGGTTCAACGCCGATCATCATAGGAGGCGATCACTCGATCGGCTACCCGTGTGTCCGCGGCATCGCCGAGTGCACGTCCAAGACCATCGGCATCGTCCACTTCGACCGGCACGCCGATATCCAGGAAAAGGACCTGGACGAGCGCATGCACACAACTCCCTGGTTTCACGCAACAAACATGCCGAACGTTCCCGCAAAGAACCTGGTTCAGGTCGGGATCGGCGGCTGGCAGGTCCCACGAGAAGCGGTCAAGGTCGCCCGCGAGCGCGACACCAACATCATCACCATGGGCGACATGGAGAAGATGGGCATCGACAAGACCGCCGAGATGGCGCTGGAGATGGCCTGGGACGGCGCCGACATGGTCTACATGAGCTTCGATATCGACAGCATCGATTGCGGCTTTGTCCCCGGCACCGGCTGGCCCGAGCCCGGCGGGTTCCTGCCCCGCGAGGCACTGGCGCTGGCCTCCAAGGTGGCCGCCCAAGGAATCTGCGGGATGGAACTGGTCGAAGTCTCGCCCCCATATGATCAGTCCGAAATCACCGCCCTGATGGGCACAAGGGTCATCGTGGACGTCCTGGGCGCCATGGTCTCGAACGGCACTCTGGGCAAGCACAAGGACCTTATCGACAAGCCCGTCGGCCTGCCCATGGGCGACTATGACGAGGCCCGCGATGGGAAGCGCTGGACGACCAAAGCGAAGGGCAAATCGTAATGCCGACCGGCGAGACGATATACATCTGCATCTCACCTAACGCGACGATCGTTCCACAGGAACGCATTTGGGGCCGAGTCTCGTCGGGTCGGCCAAACGTCTCGCCGGATCGGGCAAACGCATGCAACGGGGAGGAGCCGCGTGATGCCGCACGACCATCCCCATCCCCATAGCCACCCGCATGACCACAACCATGCTGACGATCATCTGCACAGCCACATGCACAGCCCCGATGAGGCGGCCGAGCTGCAGGTCCTGGCCGAGCAGTTCATCGACGGCTTTCGCGAGGCGAAGGACAAGATGAGTTATCTTCGGCTGGCCGGTGTGCCGCTGGAGCGTGACGATCCCGATGGCCCGGGGCTGAAGCTGGTGGACGTGAAGCTGACAACCGAATGGCAGGTGGGCACTGCGTCACCCTCGTTCGGGTCGCGCGAGCTCAGCTACCTTCCCTTCCCCGGCGCCATGGTGACCGAGCGGACCAACATGGGGTTCGTCTATGTCTCTCTGGCGCGCAAGGAAGTGGTCGACCTGCGCGACTTTCTTAAGGCCCGGGCCGAATCGGGGGATCTCGCATGACGAGCGACACCTCGTGAACACGCGCCCCGACCAGGCCGCGACGATGCGGATCCTGCGCCCGGCCCAGCACATCCTCGCCTTCTACGACGGGCGGAGCGAGCGGCGGCTGCATGGTCCACAACCGAACTGGCTGGATGATGGTGGCTTCACGCTGGGGACGTGCTCCTACGCCATTGTCTCGGGCGGAGAAGCGCTGATCTATGATACGCATATGACGCTGGATCATGCCCGCGCGATCCGGCGCGCAGTGGAGGCCGAGGGCGGCCGCCAGATCCGGGTTGTGCTCAGCCATCATCATCTGGACCATATCGCCGGAAACGCCGTCTTCGAGGATTGTGAGATCTGGGCGAATGCGGCGACAGCAGCGGCGATGGAAACCGGACGGCGCTCGGCCGAGACCGCTGATCCGCCGATCAACCCGGTGGTCATGCCGACCCGGATCTTCGAGAAGGACACCGAGATCGAGATCGGTGCTGTCCGGGTCGAATTGCGCTCGTTCGATATCCACAGCCACGACGGTCTGGTGCTCTGGCTGCCGGATTCGCGCGAGCTCTTCGCGGGCGACACGCTCGAGGACACCTGCACCTATGTGGCCGAGGCTGACAGGCTGGAGACACATCTGAGCGAGCTTGACCGTCTCGCGCTGCTGGACCCCCAGCACATCCTTCCGAACCATGGCGCCGAGGACATCATCTCGGACGGGGGCTACGGACCCGGTCTGATTGGCGCAACCTCGGGCTATGTCCGCAAGCTGCTGCGCTGCACAGGCGACCCGGCACTGGCCGCCCTACCGCTACACAAGTTCGCGCACCTCGACATCGCATCGGGGGCGCTGGTCTACCACGCAGCCTACGAGCCCGTGCACCGGCGCAACGTCGAGGCCGTCCTGGACCGCTATCGCGCGCCGGGGTAATTCAGTCGGTAGGCGAGATCCGGCCAGTTCGGTCCGGCCAACCACTCCCCCACGTCACCTGCGATCGCTGCTTCATGCGCCACGGCATCCAGCGATGATCGTGCCCAGACCCATACGTCCGCCGCCTGCTCCATGAAGCGGGGAAAGACATAGAGGCAGCCGATGTAGGAAGCGGCCTCATCCCGCACGATCCAGGCGAAGGAGCGCTTCATCAGAAACTCCTTCAGGTGCCAGGCGAGATCGATGCCGTTTTCCTCAAGCGTAAGCCCGGCGGGCCAGTCCCCGCCCATCAACCCCCGGAGGCGATCCTTGCTCTCCATGACGGCGGCATAGTCCTCTTCCACCGCCTCGGGTCCCAGCACCTCGAGCCGATACGGCCCAAGAAGCGCTGATTTGGGGATGTCGACCCCCTGGAATGCGGGATGGCACCTCATGCCGGGATCGGCTTCGCCTCGCGCTTGAAGGGGTTCTCGTCCGGGATCTCGTAGTCCGGGGTGAACACGCCCTTGTCGGCCGCCTCCTTGAGGTAGCGAAAGCCGCCGACGCTCATTCGCATCAAGTGATCGCCTGCCTTCATGGGCGGATACTTCGCGTCGACCTCAGGCGTCCGGAACTTCTCGAGCGGCTGGACCACAGCGTCATAGTCCAGCCCGAAGAAGAGCGGGAAGGAATAGCGCTCGCGCCCGATGTTCACAACCCTGTGCTGCGTGGACTTGAACTGGCCGCCCGACCAGGTCTCGAAGATATCGCCGATGTTGACGATGAAGGTGCCCGGGATCGGCGGAGCCTCGACCCAGACATCCTCGGCGTTCATGACCTGCAGGCCCGGGCCGCCTTGCAGGAGGATGGTGAAACACTCGTAATCCGAATGCGCGCTGATGCCCACCACCTCCTTCGTGGCGGGCATGTCGTTCTCGATGTAGCGGAGCATGCGCAGCTGCGAGGTCGGGCATGTGATGAACTTGCGGAACTCCTGCACATCCACCTCCAGCGCATGCGCGAAGGCGCCGAGCAGATGCTGGCCAAGGCCGAAGACCGCATTGTAATAGCCGCTGACCGTATCGCGCCAGCCGGGCAGATCCGGCCAGACATTCGGGCCGGTCATCCGGTAGCCCGCGAGGTGGTCGGGGTGATCCGCCGGGGCCTCGAAGCTCATGTCCCAGGCATCGTTGAAATTGATGGTCTTTGGGAAGTCCGAGCCGTTCTCCTCGTAGGGGACATAGCCGCGGTGGTTCGTCGAGAAGCCGCACCACCAGCGCATCTTGTAGCTGCGTGGCATCTCGTGGAACTGCTTGGACGCCGCGAAGACCGCATCGATCTGCGCCTGCGGTACGCCGTGTCCGGTGATGTAGAAGAATCCGGAGGTTCGAGCGGCGTGGGCAAGTTCGGCTGACACCGCGTCGATTCCCCCATCAAAAAGCCCAGAGACGTTAATCACGGGCAATGTGGCGTCATCAAGCGTTTGCGCGCGCTGTTCTTCCGACACAAGTTGATCCATGGGGAGGGCCTTTCTTGGCGACGGTTTGATCATGTCAAGAGGCAAGATCGGTCTTGTGCATATTTACTATGCAGAACGCAGCATCATGCCTGTGATTCCTCCAAAACAGTTAGACAGAATCGCCGATAAGGCAATCTTGTTTCCAAGACGGGGCGGAACAGGCAACCTTCATCCATCCCAAGCCTCATACGGACAGAGGAGCCGAAACAATGACCAAACTGGCCAGATCCACGTTGAACCGACGCACACTGCTGAAGGGCACGGCAGCAGCAGCCCTTGCTGCCGGTCTTGCAGCCCCGGCGCTGGCGTCGAAGCGCAGCTTGAAGATCGGCTCCTACGGCGGTTACTTCGAGGACAGCTTCAAGAAGCATGTGTACCCCGCCTTCACGGAAGCGACGGGCATCGAGGTCGAGAGCGTCACGCAGCCGAACTCGGCCGACTGGCTGGTGACCATGCAGCAGGCAGCGCAAGCCGGGTCGGTGCCTGCTGACCTCTCGCTCTACGGCCGCGACACCATGATCAAGGCGTCGCGCATCGGCGGACTGCTCGCGCCGCTAGATATGTCGAAGGTGCCGGGTGCCTCCAACCTCGACCCCTACTTTGTGTTCCAATCGGACGAAGGTCCGCTTGGTGTCGGCGCGATGTCGTGGTTCACGGCGATGGTCGTCAATCCCAACGAGGTCGACGCGCCGACTTCCTGGGCAGAGTTCTGGGATACGGAGACGTTCGAGGCATCGCTGGGCTTCTCGAAGAACTTCAACTCACAGCTCCTCGACATCGTGGCCGCAACCTTCTTCGACGGCGAAGCCACTTTCGAGACAAACGAAGGCATCGAGGCGATGGTGGCGAAGGCCGGTGAGCTGCGTCCGAACGTTGCGCTCTGGTGGTCGGGCGAGAGCCAGATGGAACAGGGCATGAAGAACGGCGACGTGATCGGCGGCATGTACTACCATGATGTCGCCCAACTGATGGCCGCAGACGGGTTCCCGATTCAGTCGATCTTCCCGAAGGAGGGCAATCCGCAGTCCTACGGGTCTTGGTGTCTCTCGACCCAGTCCGAGAAGGCAGAGGAGGCCGAGGTCTTCATGAGCTTCTCGTCCGAGCCGTCGACCCAGGCGCTGATGAGCCGCATGATCGGCACAGCGCCGCTGGTCGACAAGTCGTTGACCGACATGACCGACGAGGAATTTGCGGCAGTCTCGGGGTCGCCCACCATCCGTCCAGCCTATGAGGCGTACCTGGACAAAGAGACCTTCATCAAGGAAACTTGGGACAAGATGCTGGCGACGTCGTAAGCCCGATGGCGGATCTCCGGCTCGACCGTGTGGCCAAGCGCTTCGGCAGCTTCACCGCTGTCGAGCCGACCGATCTGACCTTCAAACATGGCGAACTGACGGCCCTTCTGGGGCCGTCGGGCTGTGGCAAGACGACCTTGCTGCGGATGGTTGCCGGGCTGGAGGATCCCTCCGGCGGGCGGATCCTGCTGGGTGACACTGATATCACGATGCGCCCGGCCTACCAGCGCAAGTTCGGAATGGTGTTCCAGTCGTTCGCGCTCTTCCCGCACCTCTCGGTCGCCGAGAATGTTGTCTACTCGCTGCGCATCGGCGGCGTCGGGCGGGCCGAGCGGGACCAGACCGCACGGCGCCTTCTGGATCTTGTGCAATTGGCCCCGTTCGCCGAGCGGCGGATAGGTGAGCTCTCGGGCGGCCAGCGCCAGCGGGTCGCGATTGCCCGCGCCCTGGCGCAGGAGCCCGAGGTTTTCCTTCTGGACGAGCCGATGTCCGCTCTCGACGCAAAGCTGCGCGAAGAGATGCAGGTCGAACTGAGGCTGCTGCAGCAACGCCTCGGCATCACGACCATCGTGGTGACCCATGACCAGCGAGAGGCCATGACAATGGCCGATCGCATCGTGGTCATGAGCCAGGGCCGCGCCGAGCAGGTGGGCCCGCCGCAGGAAATCTATCACCAGCCGCGCAATGCGTTCATCGCGTCTTTCATCGGGCGCGCGAACTTCATCGAAGGCAAGGCGGTGCCGGGCGGTGTACGTGCCGGTGATGCCATGATCGAAACGGATGGCCGGCCGTCGTTCATCGATGGCGCCGCTGTCACCGTTGCCGTGCGACCCGAGAAAGTGGATCTGAACGCCGCCGACGGACCAAACCGCTTCGAGTCGCGCGTCACCTTTGTGCGCGATGTCGGCCCGGCGCGGGATATCCATCTGGACACCCCGCTCGGCCGCATGATCGTTGAGTATGCCTCGGGCGAGAACCTGCGCGCCTTCCACGTCGGCGACACGGTCACGCTGCAGCTGCCCCAGGATGCGCTGCACATCTATGCTACCGAAGCGACAGAGCCCGCATGACGGCAGTCACCGATGCCCAGGCGACCACCGATCTGGCGGCGCCCAAGGTCCGGAGCCCCGCCTGGGGCTGGATAGGTTTCACCGGGATCGTCCTCGCACTCTGCGTCGTACCGTTCATTCTGGTGATGGTGATCTCGCTCGGCGAGAAGATCGAGGGCGCCGACTGGCGCTGGGGCTTGACGCTGGACAACTACAAGCGCTTTTTCGTGGGCGCGAACCCCGACGAAGTCTCGTTCCTCTATCTCCAGCGGCTCTGGTACTCGTTTCACTATGCAGTGATTGCATCGCTGCTCGCGGTCGCGACGGCCTTTCCGTTCGTCTACCTGATGACACGCCAGTCACGGCGCGCTCAGACGCTGTGGCTGGTCTTCTTGCTGTCCTCGGTCTCGCTGTCGGAAGTCTTCATCGTGATGGGCTGGGATATCCTGCTCTCGAACCGCTCGGGCCTGCCGATGATCTTCAAGGAAACCGGGCTCACGCAGTGGCTTAAGGACGTGGGCTGGTTCCAGACGCTGCGCGACTGGGGGCTGGCGAACCCGCGCAACGTGAAGTTCAAACCGTCCGAGTTCGCGACGATCATCACGCTGGCCTATGTAGTCTGGCCCTATGCGGTGATCCTGCTCTACCCCGCGCTGGCGCGGCTCGACAACTCGACGCTGGAGGCTGCCCGGACCATGGGCGCACGGCCGCTGACCGTGGTGCGCACGGTGGTGCTGCCATCGGTCAAGCTGCCGCTGATCGGCGCGGTGCTGCTGCTGTTCGTGTACCTGCTGGGCGCTTACGTCTCGATCACGGTCTTTGCGCACCCGTCCAAGCACACGATGGCGGTGTCGGTCTACGAATCCGTCCG
>JBCCDA010000132.1:0-9248 GCA_039033215.1 Pseudomonadota bacterium
AAAACGCCTCTCCGGCGCTGCGTTCGACAAGGCGGCGACAACTGGTTGGCGGTTCATCGATGCGTTGCCATTCTGGATGTACGACGAGACCTGTTTTGCCGAACGAGGTTTCGTCGACGAGGCGTGCGCTGTGGACGCGGACACACTGCGCGCTTTTCCGTTCGAGCCCGGTGGGCGTCTGGCTATCGCTGACTACACGGGACCATCCGCAGACACCTCACCGCGCACAGCATTGGCACGTCAGGTCGACAAGGCAGCATCGATGGGGTTCACCGCTATCGGTGGGTTCGAGTTCGAGACGATCTTCCTGGCCAATGATGGCGCCGCGCTCCGGGAAAAGGGATGGCGGGACCTTGATCCCGCGCTGACGTTGAACCGCTGCTGGTCGACCACATCGCCCGCAGCGGATGCCGCGTTCCTCGAGGCCATCGACCAAGCGATCCTTGGGATGGATATCGCGCTCGACCATCGCTGTGCCGAACTTGGGCCCGGTTGCGTCGAGTATTCGCTCGGTCCAACTCCGCTCATGCGCGCTGCTGACGATGCCGCGCTCTTCAAGATGGCCACGAAGGCCGAGGCACGGCGCCACGGCATGACCGCCAGCTTCATGGCGCAGCTGGATGACGGGTTCCCCGGCCTCTGTGGTCACCTCAACATCTCGCTGCGTGCCGCAAGGAGGCCGGGCAAGCCAAAGTTCCACAATGGGCGAGATCCGCAGCGGCTCAGCAAGACCGGGAGGGCGTTCGTGGGCGGGATTGTTGCGTTGACGCCGGCACTGATGTGTCTCTTCGCGCCGACTGTGAACGCCTATCGCCGCCTGCGCCCAGGGAACTGGGCACCGCGGACACCAAGCTGGGGGGTCGGAAACTATTCGTGCGGGGTGCGTGTCGTCTCGCATACGGCGGAGGAAACGCGGCTGGAATTGCGCCTGCCGGGGGCGGACACAAACCCGCACCTCACCGCCGCCATGGCACTGGCCGCGGGCCTATGGGGCATCGAGACCGATGCCGACCCAGGACCGCCGGTCGAGGGGAACGCCCGCACCGCACCGGTCGAGCCTGACCGGCTTCTGCCAACCTCGCTAGAGGAGGCGGCCGCCCGCTTCGCCGCATCGGACATCGCACGCGCACTGTTCCGAGATTCCTTTGTTGACCACTACGCGTCCTATTGCAGGGCCGAGGCTGCAGCGTTTCACGCTCATGTCTCGGCCTTCGAACGAGCGCGTTACCTGGAGAGCCTCTGACCATGACCGACATCGAAGCCTTCGTTGACGCCCCGGGCCGTGCCGAGAAGATTGCCGAGGTGCGCCGCCTGATCGATGAGCACGAGATCGAGTATCTCTACCTGCAGTTTGTCTCGGTCACCGGACGTATCTGCGGCAAGGGCATTCCTTCGGCCCATTGGGAAAGCATCGCGAACAAAGGCTTCCAGCTGGTCTATGGCGCGACCGTGAACCTCTTCGTCAACCGCCATGGCGACTACATGGGGTACGGGCCGGAATCCGCGGAACTCGTTGGCATTCCGGAGCCCGAGACGTTCTGCCAGCTGCCCTGGGACAAACGGGTTGCACGGCTCTTCTGCACGCTCTTCCGCGGCAGGGAGGAGCGCACGGATCCAGGCGCGTTCCTCACCTCGGACTGCCGAGGCAACCTGCGTCGGCTGCACGACACCTTCCAGAGCAAACACGGTCTGCACATGCGCACCGGCACCGAGCCGGAAATGATGTGGTTGAAGAAAGGCGAGGACGGCAAGCCTGATGGTGGCTTCTCCAACCCCTATTGCTATCACATCGATCAGTTCGAGAGCCTGCGCCCGGTCTTCCTGCGCGTGATCGAATACTGTCATGCCATGGGCCTTGATATGATCCAGGGCGATCACGAGGACGCGCCCGGCCAGTTGGAACTGAACTTCACGTTCGACGATTGCCTCAGGAATGCCGATCGGCTGACCACCTACCGACAGATCTGTGCCCAAGTCGCGCGCGAGTTCAATCTGATCGCGTGCTTCATGTCGAAGCCCTTCATGGGGGTCTCAGCCTCCGGCTGCCACCACAACCTCTCGCTTTGGGACGGCGGTGAGGATGTGCAGAAAACTCTGGGCAGGACTCCAGGGGTCGCGCTTGGTGACGTGTTCCAGTACCGCACGGGCGGCGAGAACAAGTTCATGCCTGAGGGCGACGACCCGCAGATGCCGGGTTTGGTCGGCCAGCATTCCATCGGTGGGATCGTCAGCCATCTGGACGCTCTGACCGCGATCGGCTGTTCGACGGTCAATTCCTACCGCAGGCTCTGGGATACCGGGTTCTGGGCACCGGTCTTCAAGGACTGGGGTTTCCAGAACCGGACGACGGGATTGCGGATTTCAGCTCCTGGCCGGTTCGAGTTCCGGTCGGTTGACTCGATGGTGAACCCCTACCTGATGGCGGCGGGCCTGGTGCAGGCCTGTGACCACGGGCTGAGCGACAAGATCCCCTGTGGCGCGCCCGAGGAGCGAAACATCTACTCCGCCATGGAGCAGGGCAAACTGGTTCAGAAGCTGCCCATGACCCTGGGTGATGCGTTGAGCGCACTGTCCCAGGATCACGTCATCAAATCGGCCATGCCGGGCGAGATGTATCGGCTGTACCATGAGTACAAAACGGATGAATGGGAGCGGTTCCTGCACACGGTCTCGGACTTCGACACCGACAACTACATGGATTGCCTTCCCTGATCTGATGCCAGGACCTCGCAAGAGAGAGTCGATGCGATGAGCGCGCCCAACGATCTCGACGCGCCGTTCCTGCCGCTCGACGATCCCACCTTCTCGCTCCGCGACCGACGGGTGGCCGAGGCGCGGGCGCAGTCATGGTATGCGCGCACGCCCTACGGCATTGCTGTGCTGCGCCACCGCGAGATGGGCGAGTTGCTCGTCAACCGCTCCCTCCGCCAGGGGAGCCACGCCTGGCCGGCGTACAATGGTGTGACTGGCCTCTTCGCCGACTGGTGGGGGCGGACAATCCTGGTGCGGGAGGGTGGCGATCACACCCGGCTGCGCCGCCTGGTGAACCCGGCTTTCTCGCCCCGCCTGCTGGAGGCAATGCGCCCGCGCTTCGAGGAAATGGCCAATGCCCTGGTTGATGACTTCATCGACCGCGGTAAGTGCGATTTCATGGCCGAGTTCGGCAATCCCTACGCCTCGAGGATCTTGTGTCTGATGTTGGGCTTGCCTCAAGAGGAGGCGCCCCGTCTGCTGGAACTCTCGGCCATCATGGGGCTCGCGCTCGGGGTCGACTTCGCCAAGCACGCCGAGGAGATCGATTGTGCGACGGATGGCATGTTCGCCTATGCCGACGAAATCATCGCCCGCAGCCGCGACGCGAGCGGAGACGACTTCATTTCGGTCCTGGTCCGTGCGAGCGAAGACGAGGACCAGCTAGCGGTTGACGAGTTGCGCGACATGATCCTGATGCTGGTGTTTGCGGGTATCGACACGACCCGCAACCAGCTTGGCCTTGGTATGTCGATGTTCCTCGATCATCCCGACCAGTGGGAGATGCTGGCTGGCAATCCCGATCTCGCCCCCCAGGCGGTCGAGGAGGTCATGCGCGTGCGCCCGACAATCACCTGGGTGACGCGCGAGGCGGTTGAGGATGTCACCTATCGTAACGTGGACATCCCGAAGGGCACGACTTTGCATTTGCTGTCCGGTGCTGCCGGCACGGACGAAGACGTCTACACCGACGGTTTCGACATCAAGGCGGAGCGCAAACGACACTTCGGCTTCGGCGGCGGTGTCCATCATTGCTTGGGACACGCGATCGCCCGCAGTGACATGGCCGTCGCCTTGACTGTGCTGCCACATCGCCTTGGCACGCCCTCTGCCGCAGGTCCGGCGACATGGTTGCCAGACAGCGGCAACACCGGCCCCTTGACGCTACCAATTCGCTTCGCGCGACGGTCTTGACATGCGTCGGTGCCGATCAAGCGCCAAGCTGCCGAAGATGCCGACAACCGAGAGCCACCGAACGTTCTGATGCCCAGCGTGCCGGCGTCTATGTCGGCTCCGATTGGCTTGCCCGCCTTGGCAGCGCCAGAAGGCCCGACGCGATGATGATGACGATGCCCAGCAAGGCGATGCTGTCGGGGAACTCGGCGAAGAAAAGGCCGCCCCAGATCAGACTGAACACCAGGTAGCTGTAGTCGAACGCGGCAACGGTTGTCGGTGGCCCCTTTTGGTAGGCAAGAGCGGCGCCAGTGCTCCCGATCAGGATCAGAACCGCCAGCAAGGCCACTGTTCCAAGCAAGCGCAGATCCAACGGCTGCCAGGGCCCGAAGATGAACGATCCCTGGTGGCCAGAAAAAACCCCGAGCATCGCCCCAACGAAAACGAAGGCCACGTTCAGCATCAGGGCCAGAATGAACGGGTCTTCCTCGCGGCACTTGGCTGCGGTCAGAACCATCGCGCAGGCATAGAGGAAGGCAGCGGCAAGCGGCAGCAGGGCTCCGACCGTGAAGCCCGATGTGTCCGGCCGGATGACCATCAGAACACCCAGGAACCCGAATCCAATTGCGAAGATCGCACGACCCGGTGGGAATTGGCGGGCGACGCCTGCGGCCAGTCCGACGATCAAGAGCGGGCCGGTGTAGTAGGCTGCCGCTGCCAAGGACAAAGGCATCACGGGCAGAGCCGAATAGTAGCTCAACCACATGACGACCAACAGCGCGCTGCGCAGGATAACCCAGAACGGGGCGATCAGCACCAGCGGCCCCCGCCTGCGCGCCAGCCACCAGAGAACGGGCACGCTGACGGCCGAGCGCAAGACGTACATCTGCCAGAGAGGCAGTCTGAGGCTTGTGGCCTTAATGACAGCATCGCCAAGCGATAGCGCAGCGACGGACACCATGATCGCAAGGACCGCGGTGCGTGTGTCGTATTCATCTCTTCCAGGGGTCAATGTCTTTCCAGCGCAGCGTTTGCAGGGTTGCGCTGAGAAATCATGTATTACCCCTCATGAAAAAGGACTTTTTGGTGTATTTGCATGAGAGAAAGTCATGGATGATCTCCGCCGCCATCTGCCTCCGCTGTCGCGGTTGAAGCCTTTCGAAGCCGCCGCGCGGCACGAGAGTTTTTCGCTGGCTGCAGACGAACTCGGCATGACTCAAACGGCCGTTAGCAAGCAGATCGGGCTTCTCGAGAAGGAGTTGGGGACACCTCTTTTCGAGCGTCGCAACCGCGCGGTGTTCCTGACCCACGCCGGCAGGCGGCTGGGGCAGGTGGTTGGCGTGGCGTTGTCGGATGTCGCCACCGAGATCGCGCGTCTGCGCGGTGTGCGGCGGGCTGGGGAACTTGTGCTGCATTGCCAGCTTTGCGAGGCGTTCTACTGGCTCATGCCGCGTCTGGCCCGGTTCCATGAACGGCATCCGGGTGTCGAGTTGCGGGTCGTCAGCTCCCTCAAGCCGTTGACGGAAACATCGGAAGGCTTCGACGTGGCGATGCAGACGTCCGGTCGGGCTTCGGGCTCGGCCCGCTTGGCGTTCACGGCAGCGGACGGGATCTTTCCGGTTTGTGCGCCGTCGCTGGTGTCGGATCGGGACCTGCCAATGAAGCCACGAGATCTCCTGGCACTGCCGCTCCTGTCTCACTCCGTGGTGCCGCAAGACTGGTTGGACTGGCAGGACTGGTTGAAGACGTTCGACGTGTCGTTGCCGAAGCGTCCCCGCATCGTCTCGTTCGACAGCTACCCGGTTGCTCTACAGGCCGCGGTCGCGGGCCAGGGTGTAGCCCTTGGTTGGCGGCGCACGACTGAAGGCATGATCGCCGAGGGCAAACTGACCCGACCTTGTGCGGAAGTCGTGGAACGCCCGACCGAGATTTCCGTGTTCTGCGGCACCGCGCGTGCGCAACACCCAAGTGCAGGGCATCTTCTCGCCTGGCTTGCCGATGAATTAGCCGACTAGCGAATACCGGCGCGGCGTGCGGTCTCGGAAGCTATAGGGCCCGTATCGGTGATGCCCGCGGGATGATCTAGCCTGCCCGAGAGGTTGCGCGGCAAGAGCTGACTTTTTGGCACGTTGGCAGACGCGCCAGTCCATCTATAGACATAAAACAGCCTCGAACTTCGAACGGCACTTCTGGTCGACGAAGGCGCTCCGTCGCTCTGGGAAGGACGTACGTGCAAGCTCTGATTGACGTTGTCCTGCCCGTGTTCGCAATCGTGGCTACGGGATACATCTGTGGCTGGAGGAAGTTGCTGGGCGCCGACAGCAGCGAGGCGCTCAACAAGTTTGTCTATTGGGTTGCCTTGCCCGCCTTGCTGTTCAAGGCAATGGCCGAGGTGGAACTGGCCGAAGTCTGGAACGGCCCTTTCATTGCGGCCTTCGCTGGCGCATCGGTTGCGACTTGGGCCATCGCCAGCATCGTAGGCCGGGTGTTCTTCAGGTTGAACGGCGCGGAAGCGGCGCTGCACGGGTTGAACGGCGCCTATCCGAACACCGGTTTCATGGGCATCCCGTTGGTGATTGCTGCATACGGCGAGGAGGCAGCGCTGCCAGCAATCGTCGCGACGGTGGTGTCGGTGCTGTCCGTTTCGCTTGCCGTTGTACCGATCGAGATCGCCCGCCAAGGCACGTCTCGGCTTCTGCCGCTGATTGGTCGTGTCGTCGGTGCTCTGATCCGCAACCCGATGATCGCAGCACCCTTTGCCGGGCTGATATGGTCGCCGCTTGACCTCGACCTGCCACGATCTGTTCAGACGTTCACCGGGATTCTGGGGGCCGCTGCCGGTCCTTGCGCGCTGTTTTCGGTCGGCCTCTTCCTTGTTGGCAAGCCGCTGCGCGATGGCAGCGTCGAAATTGCTTCGATGACGCTGTCAAAACTGATCGTGCATCCATTGCTGACCGCTTTCGCGGTGCTGGTTCTGTTCCCGACCGATGCTCTGTCGGCAAAGGTCGCCATTCTGTCAGCAGCACTGCCCATTGGATCGGGCCCGTTTGTGCTGGCACAGGCGCAGGGGATCTACGTCCGGCGCACCTCTACGGTGATGCTGGTGACGACCGTTGCCTCGGTCCTGACCATATCGGTTTTCTTCTTCGTGTTTCCTGTGGTGCGCTAGGGCCTGCACTCGTTCCGGATTTGCGAGGGAGCGTCGCGACTGACACCACACTGCGTGCCCGCTGCATCACGAACGCCCGCCTTGGCGATCCGTCACTGCAACGATGTGGTTGTTCGGTGACCGCAGCTGGGCGTCGAACGTCGCCTGTCTGTCCCCGAGCATCATCCGTTTGAGCACGCCATCACGCATGATCAAACCGTGCCAGAGCGCCGCCGCAATGTGACCGACCACCAGCACCGAGAGCAATGCCGCAACGGCACCGTGCGCAAGCTTCAAGGTCTCGGCCAAACTCTCGCTGCCAGGATCGAACGGGTCTGGCATTTCGAACACTCCAAACACCATGTTCTTCAGTCCCCACGTATCCTGCAAAGGAGACGCCGATGCCATCAGCCATCCTGTAACCGGCAGCGCAAACATCAGCACATACATTGCAAGGTGTACTGCCCGTGCGACAGGACTGGACACGGCTGGCGGCCTGGTCAGTGCTCGCCAGGCCACGCGCAAGACCCAAAGGAACAGCAAGAGTGCTCCCCAGCTCTTGTGCGTCTGGATCAGCGAAAACTTCTCCAGCAACTGTTCTGGGTCTGTGTCATCCAGGACCCGAGACCCCCAGACCCCGATCGCGAGCAGGTAGAGCAGGACACCTGCCATGCTCCAGTGCAGCAGACGCTGAAACCAATGCCAGGATTTTGGTCTGACGCTCATTTGACGGTAGTTGCTGCGAGTTGAAACCGCACAGTGACCATCGGTCCGACTTCGACAAAGGCTGTCGAAAGTCCAATGCCAAGATCGAATTCGCTGCGTCGGATTGTGAGCTCCCCTTCTGCGGATGCCCCATCCGTTCCAGCGTTCAGGACGATCTCCGAGACGATGCGCTTGGTTTTGCCGCGTACGGTCAGATCTCCCGCTGCTGCGAACGTCCCAGGCTTGATCATTGTGAGGCTGGAGAGCTGGTAGACGATCTCGGGGTGGTTCTTGGCGTCGAACCATTCGGACGACGTTGCGAAGGCACTCGCAAGCGGCTCGAGCAAATCGATGCTGGCCGCCTTTATCCGAATTTCCAGGGTAGCGTCTTCTGGAGAGAGGGCTTCGAAGCGTCCCTTCCCGGAGAACGCGCGAAAGTAACCAGTGGCTGGGTCCCCGTCGCGCTGATACTGGAAAGCGACTTCGGACGCTGCAGGATCAACGGTCCAGGCAGCAGCACCGGCATAGTCGGACTGAGCAGCCGTCACCGCCAGAACAAGGGCCGCCGCGTGGCGTGAGAGATGTCTGAGCATTTTTTCCTCCAAATGGTGTTCAGAGGTGAGTGCGTCGAGGCCTCAGAAAGGTTCAAAAATAGCGGCCACGGAGCGACCTGCTGTATCGATGTCAGCTAGCGGGAACGCAGTCGCAGTGGTTGGCTGGGCAACGGCTGCCGCCACGGTCCTTCACTTCTCTCAACGGCGCGTGACAAAACGCGTCGCAGAACCTGACCGCACGACCGCATCCTTCCGGCCGCCTGGGTGTCTCCTTCATGAAGGCGCGAACAGTTCCTTGGGACCAGCGCACAGTGCAGAGGAGCAACCGATGACAGAGCAACGCACCCAGGGCTTGTGTGCCAAGCCCAAACAACGATCAGCGCGACCTGGCGTCGGCCCCCCGACAAACGGTCCTCTTGTGCCTAGGCAACCCCAATTCGGGGCATCTCAGGAAAGACAGGCGCAAGCGCGAGTGGTTTTGCTCGGGCCGCTCCGGCGATGTCCAACACGCGCTGAACGATGCGCGCGGCTTCCTCGATGAACTCACGAGCGCGCCGCTGAGCATCCCCGATCTGAACACTCTCCTTTCCGCAGACTCGGACGCGCCCTACCAGTCTGACGAGACAGCGGACGCCTTCCGCACCGAGTGAAACTCCGGCTCATCTGCCAAGTCTTGGAACAAGAGATCGGTCTTTAGTGGGCCTTCCGCTTGTACCCTCAGGTTCAGACATAGGTTTGGCCGAGTTGGTCACCGACCTTGCGCCGCCGTACAGCATATCGGCCCCCATGTTCCCGAAGATGATGTCGTCATCATCTTCACCGGAGACCACATCCGCACCGATCCCCCCGACCAGACTGTCGCGACCCTCGCCCCCTTCGATGGTGTCATTGTCAACGCCACCATAGGCACGATCGTC
>JBCCDA010000133.1:0-9207 GCA_039033215.1 Pseudomonadota bacterium
GAAATGAATTTATATAATGTGCCATCCAATGGCAATCATGAGGTAAATTTTAACAAACGAATAGTGATTGGGCGTTGTGTAGTTGCGGAAGGCGTTCTGGCCGAGCTTTATGAATGATCAGTAAGGTAATCCGACGTAGTTCTCGGCAAATGCTTTTTGGGCGGCCTGGTTGGTGCGCAGGAATGCAACATCCACGGCCTGCATGCGCAGGTCGAACGGCGACTGGTCGGGGTAGCGGTGGAGCATGTTCGTCGTCGCCCAGCTGAACCGCTCGGTCTTCCAGACCCGTGCCAAGGCCAATTCCGAATAGCGCTCCAACCCCTCGGGGTCGGCATCCTCGTAGAATGCCGTCAGTCCCTGGGACAGATAGTGGACGTCCGAGGCCGCGGTATTCAACCCCTTCGCCCCCGTCGGTGGTACGATGTGGGCGGCATCTCCGCAGAGATAGAGCCGCCCCCATTGCATCGGCTCGCAGACGAACGATCTGAGCGGCGCGATGGACTTCTCGATCGCAGGCCCGGTGACCAGCACCTCGGCGTGCTCCCTGGGCAGGCGTCGGCGCAGCTCGTCCCAGAAGGCGGTGTCCGTCCAGTCGTCCGGGCTGTCCGACAGCGCGCACTGGATGTAGTAGCGGCTGAGCATCGGGTTGCGCATGGAGCAGAGCGCGAAGCCCCGGTCGGAGCCGGCATAGATCAGTTCTTCGTGGACCGGGGGCGTGCGCGAGAGCACTCCGAGCCAACCGAAGGGATAAGTCTTCTCGTACTCGCGCCGGACGGCCGCCGGGATGGTCAGGCGGCTGACACCATGGAACCCGTCGCACCCCGCGATGAAATCGCAGTCGATCCGGTGCTCTGCGCTGCCCTGGCGGAAGGTGACGCAGGGCGCGTCCGTATCGGCGCCGTGGATCGCCACCCCCTCGACCTCGAAGCGGGTTTCCGCGCCCGCCGCGTCGCGGGCATTGTAGAGATCCCGCGTCACTTCCGTCTGGCCATAGACGACTACCTGGCTGCCGGTGTGTTCGCGGAAATCCACCCGAAACTCCGCGCCCTGGTAGGAGATCACCGTGCCGTCGTGGACGATCCCTTCCTGGGAAAGCCGCGCGCCCACGCCCGCCTTGCGCATCAGCCCGACCAGCCCAGTCTCCAGGATGCCGGCCCGGATGCGGCCCAGAACATAGTCGCGGGTCCGCCGCTCGAGCACGACCGTGTCGATCCCGCGGCGGTGCAGAAGCTGCCCGAGGAGCAGGCCCGAGGGCCCGCCGCCGACGATGACGACCTGGGTGCGCATGCGTCACTCGATGAGGAGCGATCGGCGCCGTTCCGTGCCCGCGGGCTCGATCACGGGCTCGCGCCCGCCGCGCAGGATCGAGTTCCCTTCATAGAGCGTGCTCTGATCGATCTCGGGCGGATTGAGCCAGTCGTCCTCGGACATCTGCCCGGACTGTCCATAGGCATCGAGTGCGTTCTGGTAGCAGACCTTTCGGACTGTTTCCTCGGGGATGCCGCTGTCCAGCGCCAGCCTGGCGGTCTTGGGCACGCCCAAGCTGTCGGAAATGCCCCAGTCGCACGCCGAGTCCACGATGATCCGCTCGCCGCCGTATTGCTTCAGGATCTCGACCATCCGGGCATTGCCCATCTTGGTCGAGGGGTAGATCGAGAACCCGGCCCAGTAGCCGCGCTGCAGGGTTTCGGCCACGGTCTCCTCGTTGTTGTGGTCGATGATGACCTTGCCGGGATCCATGCCCATCTCGTCACAGACATCAATGGAGCGCGAGGTGCCGCGCTTCTTGTCGCGATGCGGCGTGTGCACCATGACCGGCAGGTCCAGCTCCTTGGCCAGTTCAAGCTGCAGGCGGAAGTACTTGTCTTCCAGCGGGGTTTGCTCGTCATAGCCGATCTCGCCGATGGCCACGACCCCCTCCTTCAGCGCGAAGCGAGGCAGCCATTCCATGACGGCTTCGGCCAGTTCCTCGTTGTTGGCCTCCTTCGAGTTCAGGCCCACCGTGCAGTAATGGCGGATGCCGAACTGGCCGGCGCGAAAACGCTCCCACCCCACGATGGTGCTGAGATAATCCACATAGGTGCCGACGAAGGTGCGCGGCTGGCCAATCCAGAAGGCGGGCTCGATCAGCGCCACAACACCTGCCCCCGCCATGGCCTCGTAGTCGTCCGTCGTGCGGCTGATCATGTGAGCATGCGGGTCGATGAACATCATGCCGGTATCTCCTCATGGCCTTCTGCCCGGGCGCGGTCGAGTTCTGCCTTGATATCGGGGTCTTGGGCGAAGGGGATGACAGGGCGCCAGAGTTCGTCTGTCACGGGACGCCCCGCCGCCCAGCGCTCGCGCGCATAGTCGATCAGGATGCGGGCAAGCTCGGGGTTGGCGCGGTCGTCGAGCCCCGTGATGGGCGCCAGTTCTGATCCGACGAACAGCGCCTTCAGGACCATGTGGTTGAAGCGGTGATCGTCAAAATGATCCCGTGGGAACGGGTTGCGGTGGGCAATCGCCTCGAACACTGGCTTGAGGTTCGACCGCAGACCTTCGCCGCATTCGAAGTGCAGTGCCTGGGGGTCCGGGTAGAGCGGAAGACCGCGGTAGAGCGCGATCATCTCGGCCACATCCGAGGTGCGGCGCAGATCCTTGAAGACCTCGGCGAAGGGGCGTTGCGGCGTGTAAGCCAGAAGTGCTGCAACCCGGGCCGCGCCGTCGACCGACCAGCCCGTGGGGTTCCAGCCGGGATAGGCCGCATCGGCCGCTGCCAGATCCTCGCCGGACAGGGCGAGCGTAGCCTTGCCCATGCGGCGCGGCGCATAGCCCAGCGCGATGTGGAGATCCCGCTCGGGCGGGCCTTCGGCCAACCGATCGAGCGAACCCCCGAACCACGCAGCCTCATTCGATTGCCCGGAGACCCAGGCCCGCAGCAGCGCCAGCGGTGTCACAACTACGCCCTCCCCGTGTTTGTTTCTCCCCAGCATAGCCTAGCGGTTCGGCCTCTGCCATAAGTTGCGAGATGAACGGGGATTTCATGTCGGATATCGCGATCCGGGTCGATCTGGACGAGGTGAAACGCCAGGCGGACGCGACCGCCGAGGCGCTTCGCGCTCTGCGGCTGCAGTTCGATCTGGCGCAGTTCGAGTTCACCCGTGATGTTCGGATCGCGCCGCTCGAGATCCCGCACTCGCATCCCGTGCTGACGATGAACACGCGATGCCTCGGACGGCCGGACGCGCTGCTCGCCGTCTACCTGCATGAATAGATGCACTGGTACCTCGCCGAGCACCGCGCCGCCGAAACGGAGGTCGCCCTCAGGGCCCTGAAGATGACCTATCCCGAGGCGCCCACGGCACCTGATGAACATGGGGCGCGTGACGATGCGTCGTTCTACCTGCACCTTGTCGTCAATTGGCAGGAGATATCGACGCTGGCGGAATGCCTTGTGGTCGGGCAAGGGCAGAACAGGTGGTGCAGTTTGCTCCCGTCTATCCCTGGTGCTACGCCAAGGTTCTGCGCGACTGGGACGGCTTGGAAGCTATCCTTGCCGGGCACGGTATTGCACCGCTGCCGGATGCCAGCGCCCTGGTTCCGCCCTTATGACGTTCCGTACCGATCGCATGGTCCTGAGCTGTAGTTTTCCGAGACCTTATCTTTGCGGGTTGTGCTCTGCCATCAGTCCGGTGGATGATACGGGTATATTGCCGAAAACGAATTCAGAACTGGATTTGATTGATGTGCGCCTGAATGTACTCGAAGAGGACACCGCTGAGATCCTCCTCATACTCTAAAAACCGTATGTCTAGTTCGTTCAGGAGGAACTGTCTGTCTTCGTCGTCAGCAAGCGCTGCAGACACAATTTCGGCGAAGTCGTAGTTGTCGGGCAACTCCAGTGCGTCAATCGCACTCTGCGTGATCATCGCCGTCTTCGGGAGACCGGCGGTAAGAAGCGCCTGAACGATCACGGGCGTGAACACATGTGACGAGTTTGAAAAGAACTGAGTGAAACCACCGTTGTTCACTTCTCTTTCCAACCAATTGATCGCGTATATATACAATTCGACTTTGGAGAAGAAATCTCGGCCTAACCGGGTCTCTTTCTCGAAAAGTGCTGTTGCAAATGCTTCGACAATCGAGTCCACTCTGTTGGCCTCAGCCTGCGCAACAAGCTCGGTTGGCGCCTGGCCTGTGTACTCCAGCCACGGCAACATCTCGGCATTCCCCATCGAGCGCACCCAAAGTTGAATTTCGTCTTGGAAGATCAGTACTGGGATTGAAACGCGCTGAATAGAGCGTATGCGTATGCGTATGCAGAGAACACTTGTCATCTTGGTCGTGGGTCTCGCGCCCAACTTGGTGGGGGCGCACACGCCGAACCTGGCAAAACTGGCGGCGCGCGGGGGCTTGCGGCCCCTGCAGACCGTGACCCCGGCGGTGACGTGCACGGCGCAGTCGACGCTGGTGACGGGGCTGATGCCCTCGGGTCACGGTGCGGTCGCGAACGGCTGGTATTTCAAGGATTTGCGCGAGGTTCTTCTCTGGCGTCAGCCGAACAACCTGGTGGCGGGTGAGAAGATCTGGGACACGGGCAAGGCGCGCAATCCCGAGTTCACGTGCGCCAAGATGTTCTGGTGGTACAACATGTATGCCTCGGCTGACTGGTCGGCGACGCCGCGGCCCATGTACCCCGCCGACGGGCGCAAGATCCCGGATCACTACACCTATCCGACCGCGCTGCGCGATGAGCTGGACGCGAAGCTGGGGCAATTTCCGCTGTTCAAGTTCTGGGGCCCGGTGGCGGATATCACCTCGTCGGACTGGATCACCAAGGCGACCTTGCACGTGATGGAGACGCGTTCGCCCACGCTGACGCTGACCTACCTGCCGCATCTCGACTACAACCTGCAGCGGCTGGGGCCGGATCTGGCGCACCCACGCCTGCAGAAGGACCTGGCCGAGGTCGACGCCTGCTGCGGGGCGCTGATCGAGCACGCGGACAAGACGGGGCAGCATGTGATCGTGGTCTCGGAATACGGGATCACCAAGACCCGCGGGGTCGTGCACATCAACCGCGCGCTGCGCGAGGCAGGGCTGATCGGCTACCGCATGGAGATGGGGCGCGAGGTCTTCGATGCCGGCGCCTCGGACGCCTTCGCGATGGCCGATCACCAGATTGCTCATGTCTATGTGAAGGACCCCGCGCGGGTGGCCGAAGTCCGTGCGCTGATCGAGGGTCTGAGCGGGGTCGAGGCTGTCTGGGGCGCCGAGGAGAAGGCGGCGAACGGTCTGGACCACGAGCGGTCGGGGGACCTGGTCGCGATCGCCGAGGCGGATCACTGGTTCACGTACTACTACTGGCTGGATGACGAGAAGGCGCCGGACTACGCGCGCACCGTCGATATCCACCGCAAGCCCGGCTACGATCCGGTCGAGCTGTTCTTCGACCCCGAGATGCCGCTGGGCAAGCTGATGCCCGCGCTGAAGCTAGCCAAGCGCAAGTTGGGGTTCCGGGGCCTCCTGGACGTGATTTCGCTGAGGCGCACGGATCTGGTCAAAGGCACGCACGGTCGGCCAACGGACGACCCCAAGGATGGGCCGCTGGTGCTGTCATCCAGGCCCGAGTTGCTGCCCGAGGGACCGGTTCACGCGACCGCATTCAAGGGATTGGTGCTGGATCACGTCTTTGGGCGCGGATAGCGTCCCGAGAAGTCAGCCCTCTCCCAACCTCCCTTAATACTTGCCCTCGGTATGGTGAAGGGGGGCTTAACCGCCGGGTGCGGCAGCCGGTGATATTGCGGAGGGTTTGAGATGAAACTTCGGGGTTGGCCCTACGTGCCCGGCACGTACCGCTGCAGCAAAAGGGTCAGTCCGAAGAGGCCCACGGCGATGATGGCGCCGTCCGGGGCGCCGACGCTCGCCAGCATGACCGCATCATAGAGCGCGATCCCCGCGATCAGGCTGACAACGCCCTTTGGCACGTCGCCGGGCGCACGACGGACGAACCGGTAAAGCGCGAAGATCGTCCAGGCAGCGTAGAGACCGAGACAGGCGATCCCAATCTGCATCGGGACCTGCGATGTCGCCAACATCCACCCGCCGATGCCGATCGGCACGGCCATCACGGCCAGGGGCCATAGGCGGTCGACCCGGTCATAGGCCTCCTGCTTGGCGGCGTAGGTCAGCCCGATCGTGTGCGCAAACACGCCGAGCGCTCCGATCATGAGCAGAGCGGATGACGCGCCCGCGGCCAGTCCGGCGAGGACGTAGGTGAAGAGGCGGCAGAACCCCATTAGGATCGGCGCAAGCGCTGTCTTCTTGTGCAGCCGGTCATAGAGGATCACGGACGCTGCGAGCGCGCCCCCCGCGAGCCCCGCGTAGAACCCGAGCCAGAAGCTGAGCAGGACCGCGGCGGCCAGCATCCCGAAGCCCAGGATGAAGACCATCTCCCGCGCAACCTGGCCCGCGGGGATGGGCCTGGCTGACCGCTCGGCCGCATCGATTTCGGCGTCGAAGGCGTCGTTGAGGTACATGCCGCCGACATATGCCAGGCTGAGTGACAGGATCAGGACTGCCCAGTCGGTGCTGTTCAGGGCCACTGCGCCCGCCAGCGCGGCGCCGGCCATGGCGTTTGTCCAGACCGTCGGCAGGTTCGAGACACGGCCGAGGACAAGGAACGCTCGCGGGGTCATGCGCCCGGCCTGCTGGAGATCCGTCACACCAGCCGCTCCCGCACCCAGGTGAGCTCGCGGGCGATGTCCTCGTCGATCGAGGTGCCGCGCATTCCGTCGGGCAGCACGCCCCAAGTATAGGTCTCGACCTCAAGATGGGGCGAGATCGGGTTGGCCTTGTGCAGCGCGAGGATCTCCGAGAGGAATGCTTGCGTGGAACCAAAGGGCGGGATGCGGTCGACAAACAGCGGCACGTGGAAGTGGATGCGCCATTCCTCGCCGTCCGAGTTGTCGCGCGAGAGGGCCGGGGCGAGATCGTGCTCGTAGCGCACGGGTCCCGAGCCGCGGCGTGAGACGACCTGGTGCAGGTAGGTGGGCTCGTCGAAGGCAGCCAGCGCCGCCCGCGCCTCGGCATCGACCGACGGCACCTGAAGCGCCGCCGACAATTGCAGCTTGTGGACAGGGATGCCCGCTGACCGCAGTGCCTGGATTGAGCCTGCCGGGTCCTCGTACTCCACCGCCGCGTGGCAGACATCGTAGCAAAGGCCCAGATGCCGGGGCAGGGCGGTGGCGGCCTCCCCGGTCGCCAACCCCGTGCGACGGGCCAGGCCCTTCACCGCCGTCTCGCTGAACAGGTACTGCTCGAAGAACGAAACCGTCTCGGCGATCGTCTCGAGAAAACAGAACGGTTCGGGTTCGATCGCCAGGGCCACCTGCCGCCCGGTGTCCTGGGCGGTCTGGACCGCGAAGGCCGTGGCTCGCAGCAGGCTTTCGGCCATCAGTGCTTCCTTGCCATCGGCCAGCGGCTTGTAGGTGCCAGGGACGGTGGAGAGGCTGATCGGCATCTCCTCGGGCCCGATCTCGGCCATCAGCGCGATCAGGCCCGTGGTGTAGGCGAGCCGTTCGGGACGGGTCCAGTCGGGCTGGTAGACGTCCTCCTTCACCCTGGTGCCGTGGAAGGGACCATAGGGAAAGCCATTCACTGTCAGCGCCCGAAACCCCTGTTCGGCCATGATCGACTGCAGGTCGTCGCGGCTGGTCGGGTCGTCGAGCGCTGCGAGTGCATCGTTCGAGAAGCGCAGGCCGACGTCGAAGATCTCGCCCGGGCAGACCCGGTCACGCACCGCCGCCACCGGGCCGGTCAGCGCGGCGCGGCAGGCCGCCCAATCTTCCGCGGGGTGGATGTTCAGGCAATAGGTGAGGTGGCCAAGGTCGCCGGGGAGTTTCATTCGATGATCACCCGGCCCCCTCGCGGGCTTCGAGCCAGCGGGCCGCCTGCATCATCAGCGCTGCATCGATCTCGTGGATCTCGTGGCCGATGCCGAGATCCGTCAGCAATGTGATCGTCAGCTCTCCGCCCAGATGCTCTTGGAACTCGCGCAGGCCCTTCAGGATCGCAGGCTGCCCGTCTGGGCCGGGACGTAGCAGACCAGGATGGAAGATGCGGAAATCCAACCGCTCCAGCAACGCGACGATCCGCTCCTCCAGCCCCGGTGCCAGCAGGCCCGCCAGCACGGAGTAGCGGGCATCCAGCGCGATGCCGATGGCAACCGCCTCGCCATGGCGGACGTGGTGCCGGGTCAGGGATTCAAGCTTGTGGGCCGACCAGTGCCCGAAATCCAGAGGACGAGCCGATCCCATTTCGAACGGATCGCCACCCTTGCCGATCTGGTGCATGTGCAGCTCCGCGCAGCGGCGAATCATGTGCTGCTCGGCATCCGGCTGGAACGTCACCAGCGCGTCGGCGTTTGCCTCGAGCCAGTGGAAGAACGCGCCGTCTCGGATCAACGCGACCTTGACGGCCTCGGCAATCCCGGACAGCCGCTCGCGCCGGGGAAGCCGATCCAGGAAATTGAAGTCGTTCAGCACGGCCCAGGGCGGGGCGAAGGTGCCGACAAAGTTCTTGTAGCCCTTGAGGTTCACGGCGTTCTTCACGCCCACGCCGGAGTCGTTCTGGCTGAGCACCGTTGTCGGCACGCGCACATGGCGTACGCCGCGGTGGGCGGTAGCTGCGGCCAACCCCACCATGTCCAGCACCGCCCCGCCGCCGATGGCAATCACGTATGAATGGCGATCGATCCCCTTGGCGTGGACGGCGTCCTGGATCCCTTCGATCCATGTCAGCTCGGTCTTGACCTTCTCGCCGCCCGGGATCGTCTGCAGATCGACAAGCTCCATCCGCGGGGCATGCGCCTGGAAGTAGCCCCGCACCCGTGCGACCAGCCCAGGATCGGCCGCCGCCACGCCATCATCGAGATAGACCAGCGCGCGGTGGCGCTTGGCCGGCTCGCGCTGGGACAGGACATCCGCGAGAAGCGGGTTCTCCCGATCAAACAGACCGCGCGTGAACGCGACCGGAAACTCGAAGGGCACTGAAAAACGCTGCCAGGCGATCTCCGTTCTTAGCCGGCTAGGCCCAGCCGGGGCATCCGTTGCACGCATCTTGTCCTCCCCCGATGGGCCCGTCTTGCGCGGGCCCTGTGCAGCAGGGTGTCTCCCCTGTAAGCTCAGTTCAACTTATACGAAACTCGGGAGGAGTCATCCATGC
>JBCCDA010000134.1:0-9118 GCA_039033215.1 Pseudomonadota bacterium
GACGAGGTATGGACCCGCGCGCGGGTGCGAAGTTCCCATATTCCGGCGTCGGGCTGGTCATGCAGCGCCCAGGCCTGCTCGCCCAGAGGCTCCAGCATCTCGAACGCGGCTTTGCCCGCGTCCATATAGAGCCGATTGTCGAAGAAGGCGGGCGCGGCCCCCAGGATCACGTTGCCGTAGGTGTCGTGTTGAAAATGCTCGTGCGCCTGATTTCCGATGCGCACGGGGCCCATACCGCGATAGCCCTGCAGGATGTCCGATGTTCGTTCGGTCAGCGCGGTCTCCAGCCCGACCCCCAGCACCGGCTGGATGTGACCGCCCTTCGCATCGGCGACGACGTTCATCAGCCATTGGAAATAAGTCTCCAGCGTTCGTGTGGCGGCGAGGCTGTTGAGCGCGCGGACTGTGAAGAAGGCATCCCGCACCCAGCAATAGCGGTAGTCCCAGTTCCGCCCGCTGTTGGGGGCCTCCGGGATCGAGGTGGTCATGGCCGCAACCACACCGCCTGTCGGCTCGTAGCTGCAGAGCTTCAGCGAGATTGCAGCACGGATAACGGCATCCTGCCACTCGAGCGGGATCGCAAGACGGCGGACCCAGCGTCGCCAGTACCGTTTCGTCTCGCCAAGGAAAGTTTCGCACAGTTCGGACGGGTTCTCGGCCAGGGTTTCGTCCGGTCCCAGCACGAACGTATAGGGCCGGTCGAGGTTCATGAGACGTTCGTCCAGCACGTGATCGATCGGCGCATCCGTGGTCATGCGCACGGTCAGACCTCCGCCCACGAAGCGGGCATGGTTCGAACCACGCGTGATCTCGGGCACCCGCTCACCCCAGTTGAACTGCGGGCGGATCCGGATCCGAACGCGCGGCCAACCCTCCAGTGGGCGGACGCGGCGCACGATCATCTGCGGCCGGAAGCTGCGCCCCCGCGCCTCGAATCGGGGGCAGAAGTCGGTGATCTCGACCGCGCCGGAGCCGCCGCGCAGGATGGTGGTCAGCACGGCCGTGTTCGGCTCGTAGCGCTGTTCGGTCGACTTCAGGTCATCAAGCTCGACCCGGAACGAGCCGTCGCCCGGTTCGCCGCGTCCGTGGCCCAAGAGGCCGTGGAACACCGGATCGCCGTCAAATCGCGGCAAGCAGAACCAGTCTATGCTGCCACGGGTGTCCACCAGCGCCGCAACGGCGCAATTCCCGATCAATCCATAATCCACGGAGGTCTCCGGCTACTCAGTTCCAACACTGGCCGACGTGTGCGCGAGCCAGGTGAGGAATACGTTGATATCTTGCGCCCGGTAGTGGGCGGCTGTCGGGGCATCGCCGATCTTGATGCCGATCCCGCCGAGTGACTGTGCTGCCACGATGGCATCTTCATCGGTGACATCGTCACCTGCCATGATCGGCACCCGCCCCTGGAACGGGGGTATGCCCATGAAGTGCCGCAAGGCGGACCCTTTGTCGATCCCCGCAAGCGCGATCTCGCTGACCATGTGGCCGTGCAATGTCCGCAACGACGGCTCGTCGGCGGTCAGCGTCTCAACCAGCGCCTTGCACGCGTCCTCAAGTCCTGGCTCGGATCGGTAGTGCAGTGTGACGGCCCCAGGCTTCTCCTCGATCAGCAGCGCGTGCTTTGTCGCATACTCCCGCAGGCTGGTTGCAGGCTTTCGCAGGGGATCGGATGACGCCCCGCGCATGGTCGTGCGCCCTTCGGCAACGCGGATCTCCACCCCGTGCGAGCCCGAGGCCGGTAGGACCAGCGGCGCCATACGGGCATCCAGATCGCTGAGCGCGCGGCCAGAGATGACGGCAACGGCTCCGCCTGTCAGGTCCGTGAGACGCGTGATCGCCTGTCCGGTCTCCGGCGACATGCGGGCGTCTTCCGGCCGGTCGACGAGCGGTGCCAGGGTGCCGTCGAAATCCAGGAACAGCGAGACGCCGGACCACTCCGCAGCGATGGGCAACTGATCCGGCAGAGGTTTGGCCAATGGGGCGTCTCGCGATTGGGCGGGAATTCCGCGATGGTATCGCACGCCCTGGGTGTGCGGATCAACGCCAGCGATGCCGCGTTGGTCAGCCTTCCCCGCGATCGAGGGCATTGCCGTTCGCGATCCGGCGCAGACCTGGCACATCGAGGATTGATATCATCTCCCGACCCGACGAGCCGACGCCTATGATGCTGGCCGTCAACAGCTTGCGCAGGGCGCGGCTGACGGTTTCGGGCTTCATCCCGACATAGGCGGCAATGTCCTTACGCAGCACGGGCAGGGCAATGTCGGTCGCACCGTCACGCGTGGCCTCGGGCCAGCGGCGCAGTTCGAACAACACCGACGCAATGCGCTCGAGCGGGGTCTTCATCGCAAGATCGTTGATGTGGTCGCGCAAGCGCCCCAGCTGGTCGTCGACCTGATGACGGTACGCCAGCAGGATCTCCGGATGCGCATGTGATTGCATCTCGATGTCCTCGGCATTCAGCGCAAGCACGGAACAGGCACTCAGCGCGACGATGCGGCCCTGCGGCTTGCGGTCTTCCCGGCACATGTCGATGAGATCGCCAGAATGGAACAGCTCGGCCAGGCAGCGTCGACCGTCGCCGATGGTGTACTCCAGGCCGGCCGTGCCGGTCAGCATCAACCCGAAGTCGACATCTATCCGCTCGCGCTGGTCTAGTTCCAGCAATGCGGCACCGTCCAGCAGCGCGTCCTGGCTGTCCGGGTCCAGTTCGGACCAGAACCGTGTGACTTCGACCCAGGGAAGAATATCGGGAATGCGTTGGGTGGAATCGATCATCTCAATTGCTCTCGCGGTCTGGTCGACCCCCACTTGGGATCCGGAATCTGTCTAGAGCGCTCAATTCCGGCTGCCTTGACACTGATCAAGTTGGGAACGGAGCAATTTCGGACAGCGGGTCCAGCTTGTGGGAAAGCCGGATTGCTTGACCACAGTCGACGACAGGTTAGCGATTCGGGCGCAGCGTTGATCCCACCGAGGGGAAGCCCCAGGCACTCTAGCACAGGAGGAGGTCCATGATGACGCTATGCGCGGTGTTACTTTCCGCCGGAACTCTCTTTTGCGTTCCCGTATCCGCCGAACCCATTCCACCGATGGACGTGAAGCCGGAGCTGGCCGAGCTTGGCAAGATGCTGTTCTTCGATCCGATCCTTTCGGGAAACTACGCGATGCCGTGTTCGGCCTGTCATCTGCCCGAGGCGAGCTGGGCCGTGCAGGACAAGATCAGCTTTGGCTACCCGGGCACGAGGCACTGGCGCAACAGCCAGACCATCGTGAACGCTGCCTACGACACTGAGCTTTTCTGGGCGGGATCCTCCAATTTGCTGGAAGGTCAGGCACGGTCCGCCGCGCGTGGCGGGGTGGCTGGCAACAGCGAGGATGACCTGATGGAGGCGTGGCTGGCCTTCGTGCCGGAATACCGCGAGCGGTTCCGGGATGTCTTCGGCGACGACTGGCCGAACATCCGGCACGCCTACATGGCGATCGCAGCCTTCCGACGCACGATCGTCCAGACGGACACGCCGTTTGATGCGTGTATGCAGGGCGATCGCGACGCCCTGAACGATCAGCAGAAGCGGAGGTTGGAGCTCTTCGCGGGCAAGGCGGGCCGCGTCGCCTGCCACAATGACCCGCTTTTCAGCGACCAACTCTAACACAACGTCGGCGTGCTGCCTTACGACGGGTCGGGGAACGACCCGCTGGCAGATCACCTTCCAGTCTTTGTCAAGGGCTCGACCGAGGAGATGTACCGCAGCATCAAGGACGATCCCGGCCTCTACTTCCGCGCGAAGTACAAGGACCACACGGGCAAGTCCCGCACGCCCTCCGTGCGCTAAACCAAGTACACCTTCTCCTACATGCACAACGGCATGATCGAGACGCTGGGCGACGTGGTCGTCTTCTACAACACTGGGGGCGGCGAGAACGAGTTTGCCGCGACCTAGAGCGAGCTGATCCAGCCGCTTGGCCTCACCGATCCGAAAATCGACGATCTTGTTGCCTTCCTCGAGAGCCTCTCGGGCGACGAGATCCTGATCGACGCACCGGATCTACCGGAAATGGTGCCGGTCCCTGCGGTGCAGAACTGTGGAGTCAGAGAGATGAGCGTTGACCCACAGATCGCCGCTGCCGTGAACGGCGAGAACGGCTAGGCAAAGTCGGCGGGGACCCGTCCCTGCCTGATGAACCGCAGGGAGTTCCTGCTGACCGGCGGCATCGCCAGCACCGTCGTGATGGTCGGCATACCGGGCCTGCCGGAGGCTCAGACCCCCGCGGTAATGGCCACCTATCCGCGCAAGCTGATCGCCAAGCTCTCCGACCTGAACGTCGACGAGCTGCTGGACTTCGAGTACCCGGATGAGGGGCTCCACTCGGAATCGATCCTGGTGAAGCTGGAAAAGAGGCCGGTGGCGGGCTGGGGCCGCAAAAGGACGTCGTGGCCTTCAACTACACGTGCACCCACCAGGGCGGGCCGCTGCAGGGCACTTTTCAGGCCGCCGACAAGGCGCTGGTCCCGTGCCCGCTGCACCTGACGACATTCGACCTCACGCGCCACGGGTTCTTCATCTCGGGCCAGGCGTATCAGTCGCTGCCGCAGGTGCTGTTCTAGCTTGATGGCGAAGACATCTACGACGTCGGGATGTTCGGCCTGATCTACGGCGGTTTGGACAATCTTCAGGGACAAGCAGAGCTAGCCATCCCGACGCCTTACTACGTCCCCGAATAGTCTGTCCCCTGCTGCCGCCGGATGCAGAGGCGATCTCGACCGCCCGCGACTATTGCATCGTCGCGTGTCGCTACAAGGTCGACCGCTGCCCCTTGGGCGGCGGAAAGGTCGGGGGGCCCGAAACACGCCGTGGCAGTGGCGCACGACCTGGGGCAAATTCCAGACCGACGGGTTCGAGGACTGGAAGGAATGGCTTCTGGCCCAAGACTGCGCGATCCCAGAGACCGCCGCCGAGATTGCCCAGATTGAAGTGCAGAAGATCTACATGGTCGCCGAGTGGATGGCGAAGCCGAAGGCGGTCGGCACCCGGCCAAAAACCTCGATCATGATCGAGCAGGGTTTCTATTGATTCAACAACACCGGCAACACCAACGCTATCTCGTCGCTCGGGATCATTGTCGGTGCAGGTGGCCGCCCGGGTCAGGTCATCGGCAGGGCAGGCAGACACCAGTGTGGCGGATTGCGGGGGGCAAGTACCCGCGCAACTAATTGCTCGAGAAGCTGCCGGGCCGTCGTCGCGCCCTGGACACCGACCGGTATCTGAAGTCCGGCCACACGCGCCTCGCGCATGTGATCGGCACGACCTGGGTGCAGGCCATGTGCGGCTCACAGTCCCTGCAGGCGAAGTTCGACGAGCGGACCACGAGCAACCCGCAAGAGGTCACGAGCTTGACCAAGGAAGACATCATCGACACGCTGAAGCGGCGGGTCGACTCGGGCGGGATGGTCGTCTGGAACCAGGATATCTATCTGGTCGACCCGATCGGCGCGCGCTGTTCGGATAACATCTTCCCGGTGGCCGGTTGGGGGAGGAGACGTTCACCCGCGCCAACGGCGACCGCCGCATTCGCCTCTACCCGAAGTCTATGGCGCGCCGGGCGAAGCGAAGCCCGACTGGTGGATCATCGCGCAGCTCGCCAAGAAGATGGGCTTCGAGGGTTTCGACTGGAAGGACTCGAATGAGGTGCTTCGAGGAAGGCTCGCGCTTCTCCCGCGGTTCGCGCAAGGACTTCCGCATGATCAAGGTGCTCGCGCACCGAGAGGGCGAGACCTTGCATCAGAAATTGGGCGAGTTCGGCACCAACGGCATCCAGGGCCCCGTCCTGATGCTGGCCGACGGTACGCTGGAGGAGACCAAGCGCCTGCACGACGTCAACCGCGTGCTTCCGGCGGAAGGTCCCGCGAACGGCAGCATCTTTGGCAAGAAGCTGACGTACTTCAATTCCCAGACCGGCAAGTGCAACCTCCAGAAAGAGCCGTGGAGCCTGTTCTCGAGCTATTGGGAGTGGTTGAAGCCGCGCGGCAGGACGAGTTCGTGCAGGATCTTGATCTGCCTGTTTTCAATGTATTGGCCGCCATGGGCAGCGCGGGGCTGAGCCATCTCATCGACTTTGAAAAAGACACATCGCGGCGCGGGTGCGAACGTGCTCTGACCTCCTTGCAGAAGACCTCGCCCCTGGCGCTTGCGGAGTTCGCCGATACGCTGCTGGGACCCATCGCCCAGCGTGCGCATGATTGGGCTGAGTGCGATCGGGCCTGGCAGTAGCGGGACCGAAACGCTGATGCTGCCCGACCCCGTATTGGACGTGCGCCGTCACGCAGTCCGGTGCCACAGGTCATCGCTGCGGGACCTGATCGCCAAGGTGCTGGCAGACCCTTCGCTCGAGCTTGCCGATAACATCGAGATCTCGGCACGCATCGGGTCGGATGTTCGGGGAGAGCCGGCCCACAAGCTGCGTGCCCGGTTGGAGCCCCGGCGGGCGGCGGGTGTGTCGATCGATATCGTTGGCGATGCCAACCAGCCGCTGAGTGGGCGCGTCACCGCCATTGGCCTGATGTCCGGCATCGAGGCCTGCCAACCGAGAACTCTCGCACCGTCGCCGGATCTGCTGAACCGCCCCGAGCGGCAAGTACGCCTGGGCGCCCTATCGGCGTTGGCGCAGATCTAGGCTCTCGTGGAAAGGGGCAGTAGCGTCCGTGCGGCCGAGCTTTTGGCAAGCGTGATCAGCGGCGAGTTCGACGTGGAGCCGCCCGCGCTCCTGGACGAACAACCAGGCAGCGACGTTGCCGCGCCTAAGGGCTAAGGGAACGGACCGGGCCGCGTCACGATCACACCGGACGGTGAGATCGTCCAGGGCGAGCCCCGCGAGATGGATAATGTCGGTCTCGTGGCGTTCCCGCTCTCGACACTGGATGCGGTTCAGCAACCGCTCGGGGTCTCGCCCGATCAGCCGGGCATGGGCAGGAAAGGCCCGCGCGAGCGCGTCGCGGTCACCGGGCCCAACGATTTTGCCTAGGATCTGCGCCTCGGGGCGCTCAACGTACTCGGTGTCACACCCGGGAGGGCGATCAACGCCGCGGTCAGCTGGTGCATCGATCATCCCTCACCCGAACTGCGGAAGGCTGCTTTGCGGGCGGCCCTGCGGCGCGGGGTGGAGATCTTGCAGGCGATGCAACCTGTGATCGCGACTAGGCGCGACGATCACGATCCGGGCGTGCGTCTGGCCGCCGCTGAAGCGATCGCGTTCCTGCCCGAGGCGCCGGACCTTCTTGTGGAGTGCCTCAAGGATAAGGACCCGAACCTGCGTGCATATGCCGTCGCGGCCGTTGCAACGGAGATGACGTCCGCCGCGATCGGCGAGATGATCATCACCCACGTGGACGACCGGACGACGTTCCTAAGCGCGGTCGAGGTGCAGAAGGCGTCGAGCCCGCGCCGGTAAGACTACGCCGCCGCCCGCCGCGCCATCAGCCCGGCCACGATTTCGTCGGCAGATCGCCGCGCGCCGTCCTGCAGATATTCCATCGCGTTCAGCGATGCCTCGTGCGCGGGGATGGACGTGCCGCCCACGCAGTCGTCGACCACCCGCATGTAGTAGTCGTGCTGGTGCCCATCGACGAAGGTATAGTGCACACAGACATCCGTCATGCCACCGACCAGGATCAGCGTCTCGGCCTTGAGGCCCTTCAAGAGGATCTCCAGTTCAGTCCCGAAGAAGCAGGAATAGCGCCTCTTGTGGATGAAGTAGTCGCCGGGGCGCTTGTCCATTTCTTCGGCCGCAACGGGGGTGCCGGGCTCGCCCTCGAGGCAGTGAATATCCTCGGTGCCGTCCAGCTCGCGGCCATAGTCGATCATGTCGCGGCGGTGGATTTCCTGGATGAAGATCACGGGCGTCCCACTCTCGTGGGCCGCGTCCACGACCTTTCGCGCGCGCTCGATGCGCTCGCGGTAGCCCGGCATCACCGGGATCCCCGCCTTGACGTCCATGAACGCGCTCTTCTGGATATCGACCACGATCAGCACAGTGTTGCCGACCAATATGGGTTGTTTGGCCATATGACTCTCCGCTAGCTCTTGCTCTGGTCCGCCCCCATCAGCCGCGGGAGATCCCCGAACCGGGCAATCAGGCCGAAGACGAGGACTGAGGCCACGATGAACGTGATCGCGCCCACCGCCATAGTAGGCGTGAATCCGTTCCGAAGCGAGTTGAAGATCTGCAGCGTGACGGTCGAGTAGGACGATGCCGAGACGAAGAACATCACGATGAATTCGTTGAAGCTGAGGATCAGCGTGAAGAAGAACCCCGACACGGTGTAGGGGATCGTCTGAGGCAGGATGATGGTCCAGAACGTCGTGCGTTCAGTCGCGCCCATGGTCGCCGCGGCATCGAGATGTGCGCGATCAATGGCTTGCAGCCCGATCGAAATGGTCGCGACAGGCAGCGCCGCGAGAAGGGCCGCATGGCTGAGGACACCTGCCCACATTGACCCAAGCGCACCTGTGAAAGCCCACATGAACCCCAGCCCCACGCCAAAGACGATAGGTGGCAGGGCAAAGGGCAGGGAGGCCAGGCTCGCCAGTGCCTTCGAGAGCGGCGAGCCCCGGCGCCACAATAGGTACGCGATCGGCCAGGCAAGCAGCACGGCCAATGCCGCCGAGCAGAGCGCGATGATGATCGAATTCTGCAGCGCCGTGGTCCAGACCTCCTCGGTCACGAAGAACTCGCCGAAGCGCGCAAACGTCGGGTCCTGCGGCGGGAACAGCATGGAGCGCCCCGAATTCAGCGCTGCAGCCGATACAACGATCAGCGGGGCCGCCAGGAATAGCGCCGCAAGCGCCATGTAGATGCGCCCGATCACGTCTGCCCCCGCTTGCTCAGCCACATGGACGCCACCAAGAACAGTCCTGCGGTCACTAAGAGGACGATTGCCTGGGCCGCCCCGAAGGGCGCATTCAGCGTCGATCCACGGACGGATTCGTAGACCGACACCGCCATCGTGTGCTTGGACGGGTGCGCAAAGACCGTGATCGAGACGTAAGCGCCCAGCAGGTACACGAACAGCAGCAGCACCGCGCCGATCAGCGGCAGCTTGACCGATGGCAGCACC
>JBCCDA010000135.1:0-9001 GCA_039033215.1 Pseudomonadota bacterium
CAGCCGGTGCTGGGGGTCGGGCTGGAGACCGCGCTGACCGAACGAACATCGGACATCCTGCAGGGCTATCGCGGTATGGGCCCCGTGCGCATCGGAAATCAGGCGCACGAGCATTTTCAGCACGACACCTACGGCAACGTGATCCTGGGGGCCGCGCCCGCCTTCTTCGACAATCGGCTCTACATGGACGCAGGCCAAGCCGCGTTCGAGATGCTGGAGCCTCTGGGCGAGCAGGCCTGGGCGCTGCATGACCAGCCCGACGCCGGAATATGGGAACTTCGCACCCGCGCGCGGGTCCATACCTCGTCGTCGCTGATGTGCTGGGCCGGGTGCGATCGGCTTGCCAAGATCGCGGCCCACCTCGGGCTCTCCGACCGTGCCGCAAGCTGGGCAAGACGCGCGCACGAGATCCGCGAAAAGATCCTGGCGAACGCCTGGTCCGAGGACCGCGGTGCCTTTGTCGAGAGCTTCGGCGGCAGCACGCTGGACGCCAGTGTTCTGCTTATGGGCGAGGTCGGCTTCATCCAAAATGACGACCCGCGCTTTGTCTCTACCGTCGACGCCCTATCTCTAGCGTTGGGAAAAGGGGCGTTCATGCTACGCTACGAGGAAGCAGATGACTTCGGCAGGCCGGAAGTGGGCTTCAATGTCTGTGCCTTCTGGCGGGTCGACGCACTGGCGCGGATCGGACGAACCGAAGAGGCGCGCGGCTATTTCGAGGATCTCCTGGCGGCCCGCAATCACCTCGGTCTCATGTCCGAAGACAGCGCCTTCACCGACGGCGCGGCCTGGGGCAACTTCCCTCAGACCTATTCGTTGGTCGGGATCGTGAACGGGGCGATGCGCCTCTCGCGAAGCTGGGAAGCGGAGTTGTGAGCCGGCTTGTGCTGGCCTCGAACCGGGTTGCCGACCTTTCAGGTGGCGTGACCTCGGGCGGGCTGGCAGTCGCGGTCGTTGACGCGCTCCGCGACACCAACGGGCTCTGGTTCGGCTGGTCAGGTGCAATCGTCGATGATCCCGAAAAAGTGGGCTTATCGATCGAACGCCACGGGACCGTCACGGTCGCCACCCAGCCGATGACACAGGAGGAGTACGACCGGTACTATCTGGGCTACGCCAACCGCGCACTATGGCCCGTGTTCCACTACCGGCTTGATCTGGCGGTGTTCGATGCCGATGCGCTTGAGGGCTACAAATCGGTGAACCGGCGGATGGCGAAGTCCCTGGCAGGGCTTCTAAGCGCCGATGACGTGCTCTGGGTGCACGACTATCACATGATCCCGATCGCCGCCGAATTGCGCGAACTTGGCGTCACCAACCGGATCGGCTTCTTCCTGCACATCCCGTTCCCTCCGCCCGAGATCCTCACGGCCGTGCCCGATCACGCCTGGCTCATCGACACAATGTTCGCCTACGACGTTGTCGGCTTCCAGACCGAGAACGATGTCAGCAACTTCGGCCGCTATGCCGAACAGACGAAAAGCATGGTGACGTCCAAGACCCACCCCTTCAGGTCTGCCCAGCGCCCCCTCATAGCCCGGCACTACCCGATCGGGATCGACGTCGACCAGTTCAAGGCGATGGCGAACACCGAGGAGGCGGACGAGCGGATCGCACGGCTCAAGCGCGGCAGCATCGATCAGCACATCATCGGCGTAGATCGTCTGGACTACTCGAAGGGCCTGCCCGATCGTTTGCGGTCGTATCAGCGCTTCCTCGAGCACTATCCGCAGCATCGCAAGAACACGGTGCTGATGCAGATCTCTCCGCCAACGCGGGAGGAGCTGACGGCGTACTCCGATATCCGCACGGAGCTGGAGCAGCTTTCGGGTGCGATCAACGGCCAGTTCGGCGACTTCGACTGGACGCCCGTGCGCTACATTCACCGCTCGATCGCGCGCGACACGCTGGCGGCATTGTTCCGCGGCTCACGGGTCGGCATGGTCACCCCCTTGCGGGACGGGATGAACCTCGTCGCCAAGGAGTACATCGCAGCCCAGGACGAAGATGAACCCGGCGTGCTGGTGCTCTCGCAGTTCGCGGGCGCCGCGTCGGACCTGCAAGAGGCGCTGATCGTCAATCCCTACGACCCGGACGAAGTTGCGGTCGCGCTCCATGCCGCGCTGTCAATGTCCCGCGACGAACGGCGCGACAGACATTCGGCCTTGATCGAACGGGTCCGCGCCCGCGATGCGCTGCACTGGCGGCGGATGTTCCTCGACGACCTCACCGGGCAAACCACCGGACCTGGCTGAGATGCGGCTCTTGGCTGACATCGGCGGGACAAACGCGCGCTTTGCGGTGTCGGAGGGCTCCGGGCATTTCTCGGACGTGACCGTCCTGGCCGTTGCAGACCATGAGAGGTTCGAGCATGCGCTGGAGGAATACGTGCGCAGTTCAGGCGCGACCATCACGGACGCCGCGTTAGCCGCTGCGGGCCCTGTCATCGATGGCCAGATCAGGCTGACGAACGCCGCCTGGGAAATCTCCAGCACCGCCGTGCGATCCGTTCTGCCACATGCCTCCGTCACCGTCGTCAACGATCTCGCAGCGGTTGCGCGGGCCCTCCCGGAACTGGGCGCTTCAGACGTCCGGATCTTGCAACCAGGAACAGCATCCCAGCACCCGGAACCGATGATCGCAATCAACGTCGGCACCGGCTTTGGCGCCGCCGTTGCGATTCCCCATCACGCGGACTGGCTGATCCTGCCGACCGAGGCGGGCCACATGCGGTCGAAGGCGCCTGGCGCCGACGCGCCACCCGACCACGAGCTCATCGTCGAGAGCCTGCTCTCGGGCCCCGGGCTCCGGCGGTTCCGGGCGGAGCTTGGCGACACGGACGACGTGCGGCGCCGTTTCTCCGTTGAGCTGGGGGCGGTTGCTGGCGATCTCGTGTTGGCGACGGGAAGCTGGGGCGGCGTCTACCTGTGCGGGGGCGTCCTCACGCCCGGACAGGATACGCTTGACGACGTCGCATTTACCAGCGGCCTGCACCGGGCTTCTGGCGTCGGTAGCCGCCTGAACGACGTGCCCGTCCGGCAGATCACGCACCCGCAACCGGCGATGCTGGGCCTCTCGCACCTCTGACCGGGCAGCGCAAATCTGGTTGGTCAGCACCCCGCTTAAAGCGCCGGGATCTTCCGGCAATGTGGCACTGCCGGCGTTTCCCAGGTGGTCAAACTGCTCATCTATCCCCTAAGCTCATCGTCAGGCTCGGGGACCTGGAGGACCGGTGATGGAACGGCATCTTGATCAGCAGACGATCGACCAGTTCAAGCGCGACGGGGCGGCTGTGCTGCGCGGCTGTTTCTCCGATTGGGTGGACACCCTCCGGGCGGGAATCGACGCGAACATGGCCGATCCGGACCCGAACGCGCGCGTCTATCAGGACGACAAGGGCGGTGGGCGGTTCTTCATCGACTACTGCAACTGGGACCGGATCCCGCAGTACCGCGACTTCATCTTCAACTCGCCGGTCTCCGAGGTCGCCGCCAAGCTGATGGACAGCCGCAAAGTCCAGCTCTTTCACGAGCACGTTCTGGTCAAGGAAGCCGAGACCGGGATCCCGACGCCCTGGCATCAGGACATGCCGTACTACTGCGTCGACGGCCCCAAGACGCTGAGCCTCTGGATCCCGCTGGACGAGGTCCCGCGGGAGACGACGCTGGAGTTCGTTGCAGGCTCGCACAGCTGGGGGAAGTCCTACCGCCCGCAGCGCTTCAACGGCGAGCCCCTCAACGCGAACGACGGGCTGGACGACATCCCCGATATCAACGGCGACCGGGGCAGCTTCGAGATCATCGGCTGGGCGGTGTCGCCCGGCGATGCGATCGCCTTTGATTATCGCACGATCCACGGTGCGCCGGCGAACACGAGCCGCAGCACGCAACGGCGTGCGTTCTCGCTGCGGCTGCTCGGCGAAGGCGCGCGGTTTGCCAGACGGGACGGGATCGTGACATCGCCGCCGTTCGAGCAGATCTCCCTGAAGCACGGCGACCCCCTGGTGGCCGAGGAGTTCCCGGTGCTCCTCGACGCCTGATCCACACACGGTCCGGGGCGACGAAGCGGCGCCCCGCGGGGCCTGATTCCGGGCGGGAGCGGGACCAGAGCGACGTCTGCGGATCCAGCGCGGGGCTCCATCCGCCCGTGCCAAGTCGACTTTCTGTACATACAGCTGCAATACGCCTGCAATACGCGAGCAATACAGCTGCAATACGCCTGCAATACGGGGTGAATCCCAGCGCCAACGGGTCTGCGGCGCCCTTCTTCGTCAGCCGCGGATCGCCCTCAGCAGCACATCCACATGCGCGGGATCGGCATCCGGCGTGATGCCGTGACCGAGGTTGAAGATATGCGGATGGCCCTGCATCTCCTCGACGACCCTGCGGGCGGCATCGTGCAGCGCGTCACCTCCCAGCACCATGTACAGCGGATCGAGATTACCCTGTAATGCCAATGGCTTGGGCAGCGCCTCTCGCACCACGGACAGCGGTGTTGCCTGGTCGATGGCCATGGCGTGGACGCCCGTGGCCTCGGGGAAGGTGGCGTACTTGGCGCCCGCGCCGCGGGGGAAGCCGATGACGGGCACACCCGGATGGCGGCGGCCAAGTTCCGCGACGATGCGGCGGGTGGGCGCCACCGCAAACCGTTGAAACATATCGGGAATCAGCGTCGAAGCCCACGAATCGAAGACCTTCACAACTTCGGCCCCAGCCTCGATCTGCTTCGACAGATAGTGGATGGTCGCGTCGGTCACGAGGTCGATCAGTTGACCGAACCCATCCGTGTCCTCGTACATCCAGCGCCGTGCAGGCGCCTGGTCCGGCGTGCCTCTGCCCGCCACCATATAGGTCGCAACAGTCCAGGGCGCTCCCGCAAACCCGATCAGCGTGGTCTCCTGCGGCAGCGACTTGGAGAGCCGAGCAACGGTCTCGTAGACCGGGCCAACCGTCTCGTCGATCTCGTCAACCGGTTTCAGCGCGCCCAGATCAGGCGTACCTTTGGGCCAGTCCATGCGCGGCCCCTCCCCCTCGACGAACCGCAGATCCATGCCAAGTGCCTGAGGTACCAGAAGAATATCGGCGAACAGGATGGCCGCGTCGAAGCCATAGCGGCGAATTGGCTGGAGCGTGACCTCCTCGGCCAGTTCGGGATTGTAGCAGAGGTCGAGGAACGAACCCGCCTGTTTGCGCGTCTCGCGGTACTCGGGCAGGTAGCGCCCCGCCTGGCGCATCAACCACACCGGGGGCACGTCGTGTGCCTCCCCCGCGATCACAGACAGCAGTTTCTTCATGGAGGCTCCCCGTAACAGTTTCGTGCCACTGGTATCGCAAGCACCCGCCGTCGCCTAGAGGGCAGTCCACCATCATCTCCTTGTTTTGACAGCAGTCTCCGGGAGCCTTAGCAAAGCGGCAATCGAGGGAGAAGGCAGATGGATCTGTTTCGGCTGGATGGAAAGTGCGCGCTGGTAACCGGCGCGACGAAGGGCATCGGCCGTGCGATCGCCCACCGAATGGCAGAGGCCGGCGCGAACGTCGTGGTGTCCGCTAGAACGCCCGAGGATTGCGAGGCGGTGGCGCAGGAGATCACCGATGCGGGCTTCAGCGCCTTTGCCGCCCCCTGCAACGCCGGGCACCTGGACACGCTGGAGGGACTGGTCAAGACAGCCACCGATGCGTTTGGCCCCGTGGACATCCTGGTCGGCAACGCCGCAGCGAACCCCTACTATGGGCCGCTGACCGGGATTGAGGAACGCGCCTTCGACAAGATCATCGATGTGAACGTGAAGGCCAACCTGTGGCTCGCCAAGCTGGTCCTGCCCAGCATGGCCGAACGCGGCGGCGGCGCTTTGGTCTTCATCTCCTCGATCGCCGGGGTCACGGGGACGGACGATATCGGCGCCTACGGATTATCCAAGGCCGCACTCTCGTCGATGGTCCGCTCGTTGGCCGTGCGCTGGGGCAAGTCGAACGTGCGCGTCAACGCGATTGCACCTGGGCTGGTCAAGACCGACTTTGCGAAGGCGCTATGGGAGGATCCGGAGCGTTCGGCCGCTGCGATCGCAGCCTACCCGATCGGGCGCCTGGGTGAGCCGGATGACATCGCCGGGGCAGCGATCTGGCTGGCCTCCCCCGCAGGCGCCTTCGTCACCGGCCAGACGATCGTCGTCGATGGCGGCATCACGATCGCCGGTTCCCGCGCATGAACATCAAGGACATTCGGACCCACCTGCTGTCGGTGCCATTTGCGGATCCGCCACAGACCGGGTTCCTCACCTTGCCGTTCATCGACCTGCTGGTGGTGGAGGTCGAGGCCTACGACGGCACCATCGGGACTGGCCATCTGCACCCGCTTGGCCCCGGCATCCGGACGCTCGAGACCTGCATCCACGAGATGATGGCGCCGCTTCTTCTGGGCGAGGACGCTTCGGACCCTACGGCGCTTTGGGACAAGATGTGGGCTGCGCACTTCATCCATGGCCGCATGGGTCTCACGGTAATGGCGTCCTCGGCGATTGATATCGCGCTCTGGGATCTCGTGGGGCGTGCAACAGGCCAACCGCTTTGGCAGCTATGGGACGGACAGAACCGGGAAATGAAGGTCTACGGCTCGGGCTGCTATCGCGGGCTTGGTCATGACGGCATGATCGCCAAGGCAGAGCGCTTCGTCGACCAGGGGTTCTCTGCAATCAAGATGCAGGTCGCGCATCTCTTCACCGAGGACGAGGATGTCGCGAACGTGCGCGACATGCGCGCGGCACTGGGGTCAAATGTCGAGATCATGATCGATGTGAACCAGGGACTCGATGCTGATCGCGCCGTCAGCCTGGGCAAGCGCCTCGACGCGTTTGGCCCCGCTTGGCTTGAAGAGCCTGTGCCGGCTGACGACATCGACGGCTATCATCGCGTCGCCGAAGCGATCGAGACACCGGTGGTCGGTGGCGAGAACCACTTTCTCAGCTATGACATGCGGGAGTTCTATGCCTCTCGGAAGATCCCGATCCTGCAGCCCGATATCATGCGTGGCGGGTACACCGGGCTCTGGCGCGTGGCAGAGGACGCGCACGCAGCCGGGCTCACCATCGCGCCGCACATGTTCCCCGAGCTGTCCGCGCACTTGACCGCCGCCATTCCCAACCCCGACTGGCTGGAGTGGATGGGCTGGTACGATCACCTCTGGGTCGAGCCGGTGCCGATCACGAACGGTTTCATGCGCGCGCCAGATCGTCCGGGACACGGTATGGACTTCAAACCTGAACTATTCCGCGATCACCCCTACCGGGAGAGGCTATGACCACCGGCATTCTGGCGCTTTGGAACGATTGTCGCGCAGGCGACGAGGATACCTACGAGGCGTGGTACAAAGAAGAACACCTGCCTGAGAGACTTTCCGTTCCGGGGTTCAAGCGCGGACGTCGTTACCGTGCAGAAAGTGCGGGGCCGGAGTTCTTCACGTATTACGAGGTCGAGACGCCGGACGTTCTTACCAGCGAGGCGTATCTGGCACGCCTGGACGATCCGAGCGATCGCACCCGCGAGATGATGACCGACAGCTTCCTGAACATGAGCCGCACGATCTGCGAGGTTCTGGGACGTGAGGGCGATCTGCGCGGGGTCTGGGCAGTGACCGCGACACTGGACAAGGCACCCGACCCGGGTGCGCTCACCGCCGTCCTCAGAAGCCTCGCGTCCGCACCGGGCATTGCGCGGGCCGAGCTTTGGGGTGCTGTTGATGCGGTCGAGACATCGGAGGAAGAGCGCCTTCGCGGCGGCGATTCCCGTATCGGGGCATGTGTGATGGTGGAGACCTTTGAAGAAGCCAAAGCCAGAGAGATCGCCGAAGGTCTGGCAAACGGGCTTGGTCGGCCTGACAGCGCGATCGGCGTCTACCGATTGCTCTGCGAATTGTCTGTTACCTAGCCCGCTACCGCGATCGCGCCGACACGTGGGTCGCGCCATTTGGCGATGAAACCCGGGACATCCGAGGCAGGCATTGGGCGGGCGAAGTAGAACCCCTGGAGGCGATCACAGCCAAGCTCGGCCAGGATCAGCGCCTGCTCGAGCGACTCCACACCCTCCGCCACGACCTTGACGCCCAACGACTTGCCGATTCCGACGATGGCAGCTGCCAGACTGCGCCGCGACGGGTCCTCGATGATGCCGGCGGCCATGCGACGGTCGATCTTGATCGCGTCGGGGCCGAGCCGCACCAGGCTGATGATCGACGCGTGGCCGGAGCCGAAATCATCGAGCTCAATCTCGACGCCCATCTCCTTCAGAAGGTCGATGTTCCACGCCATCGTGCGTTCCACGTCGTCCAGGAACACCGATTCGAGAAGCTCAAAGGCAAGGCGGCCGCGGGGAGGACGAAGCGCAGCAAGGCTGGCGGCAAGGTCGGGCTCGACCAAGCGGCGTGCTGAGACGTTGACCGATAGCCTCGGCACCTCCACCCCGGCCTCATCCCAACGGGCCAGATCCCGAAGCGCCGCCTCCAGGATCATGCGGTCGATCGCCTGAACCTTGTTCAGTTCCTCGGTAGCAGGCAGAAACTCGGCCGGGGTGCGCACACTGCCATCCGGCGGAAGCCACCGTGCGAGCGCCTCCACCCCACAGATGGAGAAGTCCGCGGCGGAGATCTGAGGCTGATACCATGGAACAAACTCTTGGCGGTCGAGACCGGACTGAATACCGTCCGCCAGTTCCTGACTCTCCCGCATTTCACGCTGCATCTCATCAGAGAAGATCTCGACGCGGGCGCGACCCCGCCGCTTCGCGCGGTAGAGTGCCAGATCGGCCTTTGCGAGGAGTTGTTGAGCCTCTAGATCGGTTCCGTCCGAAATCGCGATCCCAGCGCTGGCACCGTACCAGCACTGCCGTCCCTCGAACTCAAAGGGCCGTGCCAGCGTCGAGATGATTCGATCACCCATTGCAAGCAACTGAGAGCCGCTCTTGCCCAGCGTCACGACCACGAATTCGTCGCCGCCCACGCGCGCGATCACGTC
>JBCCDA010000136.1:0-8965 GCA_039033215.1 Pseudomonadota bacterium
AAGGACCCTCGCCACCGGCCCTGCGTTTGGGGCCTCCGGCAGGTCTGCTTCCGCACGAAGCGCCTTGATGTCCTTGCGCTGGAGACCTGTGAGCACATGCAGACGGCTATCTGTCAGCCGCTTGCTGCCGAGGGCAAAATGAGCCTCGGCTGCCGCCAGATAGGCCCGCTTCGCCCGCTCGGCAAAGGCCGGGAAAGGCAGGCCCCGTGCGATCGCCAACCGGGCCAGCGGGATCAGCAGACGGGCAAGGGCATCATGAAGCACATTCATAAATGGGCTATTGATCCATTTTTTTCTTGCAGTCAATCAGAAACCCTGCAAGACACACTCCCATTAATGGGTATATTACCCATTTCATGAAGGAGACCGACCATGATCCGTTTGACATTCATCCTCGCGACAGCCCTTGTCGCCAGCGGATGCGACATACCCACACAGTACAGCTCGGGTGCGGCCTACCTGGCCAAATCCCAGCCCATCCCCGACCGTCTCCAGCCCCGGGTTCAGCACACCGTGGTTGACGGAGAGGTTGTGGCGTCCGAGGTGGAAACCGTGTCGACCGACACGCTCGTCCGGCACGCGGCGTCGATCGAGCCGCTGCTGCAGTTGCCCGCCCGGATCGGGCTGGCGCGGATCGACAAGGGCAAGCTCACGACGATCCCGCGCGCCGAGCAGTCACTCTGGCAGGAGATGGGATCGCGCCACCGGGCCCTGGGCAGCCTCGCGGCGCTCGATCCCTTCGTGACCCGCTACGCCGTGCAGACCGTGTTACCATCGGACCGGCGCGCCCTGCGCCGCGATGCCAGCGATCTGATCACGGCCATTCGTGTCGGCGCCGCCCGCCAGCATCTCGACGCAGTCCTGATCTACGAAGTAGGTGCCAGGCAGCCCGGCGAGCAAGGACTTGGCCGTGTCCATGTTCTGGGCGACGTACCGCTGCCCGCGCAACCGATCGAGAACGAAGGGATCGCCCGCGCGTTCCTGATGGATGTGCGCAACGGGTACCCCTACGGCGTTGCCTCGGTCTCGGTCAGTCTCGAGGAGATCGAGCAGGGTTTCTGGGACGACAGCCCCCGCGACCGCCAAGGGATAGAGGCAAAGGCCAAGGTCACCGGTGCCCTCATCCCGGAAATCGAGACAATGCTGGGCGCGTTGACGACGCAGATGCGGGTCCGGATGGCGCAGGCCAAGTGATCAAGACAGACGTGCAGGCTGGGCTCAAGCTCAGCCTGTTCCACCTGTCACATGTTCGGGTAGTTCGGACCGTCGCCCCCCTGGGGCGTGGTCCAAACGATGTTCTGGCTGGGGTCCTTGATGTCACAGGTCTTGCAGTGGACGCAGTTCTGGAAGTTGATCTGGAAGCGGGGATTGGACCCGTCGTCCTCGCGCACGACCTCGTAGACCCCGGCCGGGCAATAGCGCTGCGCGGGCTCGGCATAGGTCGGCAGGTTCGTGTCGATCGGGACCGAGGCATCGGTCAGCGTCAGGTGCGCGGGCTGGCTTTCCTCATGGTTCGTGAAGGAGTAGGCCACGTTGGTCAGCCGGTCGAAGCTTAGCACGCCGTCGGGCTTGGGATAGTGGATGGTGGCGAAGTCGGACGCCTTGCCCGTCGACTGGGCGTCGTTCTTGCCATGGGTCATGGTGCCGAACGGGTTCCAACCGGTGAGGTTCGAGATCCACATGTCGATGGCGCCCAGCGCCACGCCGCCGACCAGGCCGAACTTCGACCACATCGGCTTCACGTTCCGCACGGGCTTGAGGTCCTTGGCGATCGGCCCCTCGCGCACGGCGTCTTCATAGGTCGTCAGCTCGTCCCCGCCACGACCCTCGGCAATCGCTGCGTGCGCTGCCTCGGCCGCATGGATGCCTGACAGCATCGCATTGTGGTTGCCCTTGATGCGGGGCACGTTGACCATCCCGGCCGAACATCCCAGCAGCATCCCGCCCGGGAAGGTGAGCTTCGGCATCGCCTGCCAACCGCCCTCGGTAATGGCGCGCGCCCCATAGGCGACGCGCTTGCCGCCCTCGAGCACCTTGGCAATCACCGGGTGATGCTTGAAGCGCTGGAACTCCATGTACGGATAGAGGTGCGGGTTCTGGTAGTTCAGGTGAACAACGAAGCCCACGTACACCTGGTTGTTGTCGAGGTGGTACATGAACGAGCCACCGCCCGTCTTGAAGCCAAGCGGCCAGCCCATGGTGTGGGTGACCTGGCCCTTGCTGTGGTTCTCGGGCTTGACCTCCCAGAGCTCCTTCATGCCGAGCCCGTACTTCTGAGGTTCCTTTCCCTCGTCCAGGCCGTACTTGGCAATCGCCTGCTTGGACAGCGAGCCACGCACGCCCTCGGCCAGCATGACGTACTTGCCGGCCATGATCATACCGGGCTCGTAGGCATCGCCGGGGGTCCCGTCGGGGTTCTTGCCGAACTCGCCGGCGACGACGCCGATGATCTCGCCGTTCTCACCCTCGACGAGTTCCGAGCATGCCATGCCCGGGTAGACCTCCACGCCCAGCTCTTCGGCCTGCTCGGCCAGCCAACGGCAGACGTTCCCCATACTCACGATATACGTGCCGTGGTTCGACATCAGAGGCGGCATCGCGAAAGTCGGCAGGCTGATCTCGCCCGCCTCGCCCAGCACCATGAAGCGGTCCTCGGTGACGGGGACATCAACGGGCGCGCCCTTTTCCTTCCAGTCCGGGATGAGCTGATCAAGCCCCGAGACATCCAGGACGGCGCCCGACAGGATGTGCGCCCCCACCTCGGACCCCTTCTCCAGGACCACCACGTTGCAATCGGGATCGAGCTGTTTCAGACGGATCGCTGCCGACAGTCCCGCGGGGCCTGCGCCCACGATGACAACATCCACTTCCATCGCTTCGCGGTCGAAGTCGCTCATCCATCTCACCCTATGCGTCTTTTGCGTTGCGTGAGGCTGATATCGCGCGAGATCACTGGGGGTCAATCGCAACCACGATGCAATCTGACGCGACCGCGCTGTCCGCGCGCGGTCGGCAAAGAAATGCACCCCTTGTAACGGCCGTCACAGTCTGGGCTGCGCGATTCCTTCACGGTGCTCCACGGAGCGGGTCAGAAGGGGCTGGACTATGACGATCTACGAGATTTCGGGTTTCATCGGGGTGGCGTTCTACATGGGCGCCTATGGCGGGCTTCAGCTGGGGATGATCGCCGGGCGCAGCTATACATATACGCTGATGAACCTGGGGGCAGCGTCGCTGGTGCTTGTCAGCCTGCTCGACGCCTTCAATCTCTTCTCGGCCATAATCCAGGTATCGTGGGTCGCGTTCTCGATCATTGGGCTGTCCCGGCATCTGGTCTTCGAGCAGACAGTGCGCTTCTCCCCTTCCGAGCAGAAAGTCGTCGACTCCCTGCTGAGCGGGCTCACCCGGATCGAGGCCAAGCGCGTGCTGCGCCTCGGTCTCTGGGTCGAGGCCGAACCTGGTTTCATCATCACGCGTGAGAATCAGTCGGTCAAATACCTCTGCTGGGTTCACTCTGGTGAAGTTGCCGTGGACATCGGTGGGGTCGAAGTCTCGCGTCTTGGTGAGGGAAGCATCCAGGGTGAGGGGACCTGCCTCAGCGGCGAGCCTGCGACTGCGACGGTACGGGTCGCGAAACCCTCCCAACTCTTCATGCTCCCGACAAAGGAGCTGCGTCGTCTTCTGCAGCGCCATCCGGCCATCACGCCACATCTGCAGGAGAGCTTCGCGACGCATCTGCGCGGCAAGCTGGTGGGCCTGAACCACCGGATGCTGGCGATGCAGGTCGCCTAGGAGGCAGAAACCGGCGCGCGCGCGGGCTGTGGTTCACGAAACTGCGGCTTCGCGCGCAGGATGCCGTGGCGCGGCGCGAAGAGAAACGCGACCATGAAGAGCCCGGTCATCACCACCACGATCGACGGTGCGGGCGCTGCATCGACATGGAAGGCGAGGTAGATGCCAGCGATGGTCGACACCAGCGCCACGCAGACGGATATCGCCATCATGCGGTCGAACCGGTCCGTCAGCAGGTGTGCGATCGCCCCGGGCCCGATCAGCAGCGCGATCGCCAGGATCAGACCCACGGCCTTGAGCGCCCCGACGACGACCAGCGAGATCGCCGCCAGGAGTCCGTAGTGGAGCCACCGCACGGGAAGCCCGACGGCCCTCGCGTGCTGGGGATCAAAGGCATGGAGCAGCAGATCCCGTCGAAAGGCGACGATCAGGCCAAGCACAAGGAGCGAGATCGCGGCTGTCTCGGCAATGTCCCACCAGGTCACGCCCAGCATGTCTCCGAAGAGAATGTGGTCGAGATGCACCTCTGTTTCGATCGCGGTGTAGAGCACGATCCCAAGCGCGAACATGCCGGAGAAGACGACGCCCATCACCGTATCGGGCTTGATCCGCGAATTCTGGGTCAAGAACCCGGTCGCGCCTGCGCAAAAGAGCCCCGCGAGGAATGCACCCAGAATCAGCGGCGCGCCGACAATGTAGGCCAGCACCACACCCGGCAGCACGGCGTGGCTGATCGCATCGCCCATCAGTGACCAGCCCTTGAGCACCAGGAGGCACGACAGCGCGCCCGCCGCCGCCCCGATCAGGCACGAGATCACGAAGGCCTGGCGCATGAACTCGAACGACAAAGGATCCAGAAGCCAGCTCATCCGGCGTGCCCCGTCTCGGCCGTCTGCCGCGCAAGGCGCCGGGAGGCCAAAATGCCGTGCTTGGGCCCGAAGACGAACGCTGCCAGAAACACCAGCGTCTGCAGGCACACGATGATCCCGCCGGTGGCACCGTCCAGAAAGTAGGAGAGATAAGCGCCGGCAAACGCAGTCCCGGCCCCCAGCGCCACGGACAGTGCGATCAGCCGCGGAAACCTGTCCGTCAGCAGATAGGCCGTCGCACCCGGTGTCACGACCATCGCGATCACCAAGAAGGCGCCCACCGTCATCAGCGCCGCCACCGTGCAGGCCGAAAGCAGCGTAAAAAAGACCACCTTGAGCACAGGCGGGTTCAGCCCGATCGTGCGCGCGTGGGTCTCGTCGAAGAACACGACCATCAGGTCTTTCCACTTGAACGTCAGGATCGCCATGGAGATCCCGCCGATCAGCGCGACCTGCAGAGTATCTTCGGGCGTGATGGCCAGCACGTTCCCGAAGATGATCGTCTTCACATCGACCGACGCGGGGTCGAGCGAGATCATGAACAGCCCCACCCCGAAGAAGCCGGTGAAGATCAGCCCGATGACCGCGTCCTGCTTCAACCGAGACCGGCTAGCGATGAACAGCATGGCCAGCGCCGCGAGGCCGCCCGCGAGGAATGCGCCAAGGGCATAGGGCAGTCCCAGCATGTATGCGCCCGCGACGCCTGGTACGACCGAGTGCGAGAGGGCGTCGCCGATGAGCGACCATCCCTTGAGCATCAGATAGGCCGACAGGAATGCACAAACCGCGCCCACGAGCGCGCTGACCCACATCGCGTTCAGCATGTAGCCGTAGGAGAAGGGTTCGAGCAACGTCGTCATGGCCGGCCCATACGGGACGCATTGCCAGGCGCCACCGCTGCCCGGCCATAGTCTTTGACGCTTAGGGGTATCCACCACCGGGCGCAGCGGCGTGCCACATGCGGGTGACATGGCATCCCGGAGATCTCCAACAGCGCCGGTGTCCGGAGCGAGCGCGCGGCGGACCGTTGCCTATCCATCCTCCCGCTCCTTTGGCTTCTCGGCATCCTCGTAGAGTACGAAGGGACGTTCGTCGTCCGTGATCACGGTCAGTTGGCGTCGGTCGTCATCGTCGTGCAGCTCGTCGCCACCAAGCACGTACTGACGCAACACGCCGCCGAACGCGCGCTCCAGATTGGCCTGCGTAAACACCTCCGCCGTCAGCCCGCTGGCCAGGATCGTGCGGTTGATGAGGACGACGCGGTCGCAGAAATCCGGCACCGAGCCTAGATTGTGGGTCGAGACCAGCATCACGCGACCCTCGTCGCGCAGCTCCTGCATCAGCGCGATCACACGCTCTTCGGTCTGGACATCCACCCCGGTGAAGGGCTCGTCCAGCAGGATCACCCGCGCGTCCTGCGCCAGCGCCCGGGCCAGGAACACGCGCTTCTTCTGCCCGCCGGACAGCTCGCCGATCTGGCGTTCGCGCAGGTGAGCCATCCCCACCCTGTCCAATGCATCGGTCACAGCCGCGCGGTCGCGACCCGACGGGATGCGCAGCCACCCCATGCGGCCGTAGCGGCCCATCATCACCACGTCCTCGACGAGAACCGGGAACGACCAGTCGACATCTTCGTTCTGGGGCACATAAGCGACCGTATTGCGCGCCAGCGCCCGCCCTGCCGCCTCGCCCAGAATTGTGACATCGCCCTCACGGACTGGGGCAAAGCCCATCAGCGCCTTGAAGAGCGTCGACTTGCCGGACCCGTTCACCCCCACCAGCGCGCAGATCGTCGCCTGGGGGATGTCGAAGCTTGCGTCGCGCAGCGCCGTGTGGCCGTTCGGGTACGTGACCGTCAGGCCACTTGCCCTGATTCCGGCCACAGGGGCGTTCATTGGGTCAAGCCCTCGGTCAGCCCCAGGGCGATCGTCTGCGCCGTGACGCGGAGCAGATCCAGATACGTCGGCACCGGCCCATCTTCCTCGGAGAGCGAATCGACATAGAGCACACCGCCGTACATGGCACCGGTATCGCGGGCGACCTGCCGCGCGGGCTTGTCCGAGACCGTCGATTCCGAAAACACGGCGGGAATACTGTTTGCCCGCACCGTATCGATCACCTGGCGCACCTGCTGGGGGGTGCCCTGGGAGTCCGCGTTGATCGGCCAGAGGTAGAGCTCCTGCAGACCGAGGTCCCGGGCCAGATACGAAAACGCGCCTTCCGAGCTGACAAGCCAGCGCCGGTCCGAGGGAACGCGGTCGATAAGCGCCTGGATCGGCCCCCGTGCGGCCTCGATCTCGGCGGCATAGGCGGCAGCATTCGCATTGTAGATTTCGGCATTGGTCGGGTCATGCTCGACCAGGGCGGCCCGGATGTTCTCGACGTAGATCAGGGCGTCCGAGAACGACATCCACGCATGCGGGTTGGGCTTGCCGGCGTAGGGGCCCTTCCCGATCGACATCGGCTCGACCCCGTCCGAAATGACCGCGGACGGCACCCCATCGAGGCGGTCAAAGAACTTCTCGAACCAAAGTTCCAGGTTCAGGCCGTTCCACAGGATCAGGTCAGCGTCACGGGCCCGGATGATGTCCTGCGGCGTCGGGCGATAGTTATGGATCTCGGCGCCGGGGCGGGTGATCGACACCACATCGGCCGCGTCTCCCGCCACGTTCTGGGCCATGTCGGCGATCACAGTGAAGGTAGTCGCCACCTTGAACTTGGCATCGGCCATGACCGACGCCGGCAACAAGAGGGCAATAGCAAAGATCAGAGCACGCATAGGTCCCGTTCACCTCCAATTGCGTTGCTAATGGACGTAGTGTGATCCCAGATGGCAGTCAATGCAATTGCAAATCATTTGCATTAAAAAGAGAGTCAGTTGCAAACGCTTCTCAACTGACTGATACAAGCGACATGACCGCGCCGGAAGAAAACCGCGACTACGAGCATGTCCTCCGCGAGGCCGGGGTGCGCATCACGCGCCAGCGCGCCGCGATCCTCGAGGTGCTGTCGACGGCCGAGGACCATCCCGACGCGATGGCCGTCTTCCAGCGCGCGGTCCAGCGCGATGCCAGCGTTTCACTGACCACCGTCTACCGGACCTTGAAGCTGCTGGAGGAAAAGGGCGAGATCCACCGCCATGCCTTCGAGGGCGGGCCCAGCCGGTTCGAGCATGCCGACAGTCAGCACCACGACCATCTCATAGACATCGACACCGGCAAGATTGTCGAGTTCCGGTCGGACAAAATCGAGGCCCTGCAACGCGAAATCGCCCGCGAGCTTGGCTTCGACCTCGTGCACCACCGACTGGAGCTATATGGCCGAAAGCGTCGCTGAGGACGGGGATCGCCTGGCAGCCGCTTCTAAGGCGCAACCGGTGCGGTCTGCTCGCAGATGTTGCCCAAAGCCAACCAGTCCCGATCCCCCAAAGCTGGCGTGAAGGCAGCGTCCGCGCTGACCCCGCCAGACACCGTGTCGAGCAGCGGGGAAAGCCCCTTCCTCCGGACCGCATAGGGCGCACCGCGCGTCTGCAGGTCTTCAAGGAATACAGCAAAGGGCTGCCAGGGCAGTCCCACCGCCTCCAACCTGCTCAATGCCGCATCGGCCGCTCCCGGGTCGAGCCCTGCGCCGTCCAGCAGCCGAGTCGTCACCAGAGCCTCGGCCTCCGCCTCCAGCGACGCACCCGTCAGCAGATCCAGGCGGTCCAGGACATCCAGCGCACCGATCGATCGGCGCAGGGGATCGCCCGCCGCGACATGCGCGGCCTCGACAGCCAGCACCCCGGCGACCTGCTCGGGCGCGGAGGCGGCCTCCAGCAGGCCCCGCGTCAGGAGGATCTGTCCACCGGGAAGCGCCAGTGCATCCACCGCAGGATCATCCAGCACTATCAGGCGGGGGACAGGTCCCGCCGCGCTCTCCTCCGGGCTCAGGCGCGAGATCAGACGGTCGAGCGCCGCGATACCGTCGGTCCCCGTGCACTGCGCCACCGCCGTCCCACCACCCAGCGACCGGGCAACCAGCACGACCTGCTGCGCACCAAGTTCCGCCACGGTGTCAGCATGGATGAAGCCTGAGAGCACCTGCGGCGTCTGCAAGCGTGCAGCCCCGGCACCAACGACCACCAAAACCAGCAAGATCAGCATAGTACGCCAGAGCCGGGACGGGCGGCGCGCGGGCACGGGTGGTATGTCGGTTAGGCCGTGCAGCCGCGGACAGACAGCGCCGATCGCCTCGATCATCACGGGATCGGACAGCACCACACGTTCTGTGCTGTCGGGATCCGGCGCCAGCACCAGCGGCAATTC
>JBCCDA010000137.1:0-8951 GCA_039033215.1 Pseudomonadota bacterium
CAACGGATGGGCTCCGGCCCGCGCTTGCTCCTGCTCCATGGGACGGGTGGCGCGACGCACAGCTGGCGCGGCCTCTTACCGGCGTTGGCGGACCGGTTCGACGTTGTCGCGCCGGATCTGCCCGGTCACGGTTTTTCGTCGATGGGGATGGCATCGCTGCCCGGGATGGCCGGTGCGGTTCGTGATCTGCTGGCAACGCTCGACGTCGCACCCGAGTACATCGTCGGACACTCCGCCGGCGCCGCAATTGCGCTGCGCCTGACACTGGATCGCGCGGTTCAGCCACGGGTTGTCATCGGCCTGAACGCGGCGTTGACACCTTTTCGTGGGTTGGCCGCGTCGCTCTTCCCGACCATGGCCAAGGCCCTTGCGCTGAACCCGGCAACCGCCTGGGTCTTTTCTGGTGTTGCTGGGTGGCAGTTTCAGGCGAAGCGCCTGATCGCAAGCACGGGCTCCGAGATCGACGCGGAGGGTCTGGCCCTCTACGCGAGGTTGTTTGCGCGGCCCGATCACGTCTCCGGCGCGCTGTCGATGATGGCGAACTGGGACGTGGCAGCATTGTCAGATGAACTCGCAGACCTGGGTGTGCCGATGCACCTGATCACCGCACTAGGTGACAAAGCAATTCCGCCGGAAGGGGCCAAGCGCCTGGCAGCCCAACACGCCCACGTCACGATGCACGAGATCTCAAATCTTGGCCATCTGATGCATGAGGAAGATCCGGGACGGGTAGCCGATCTGATTTTCAGAACTTGCCTGGAACGCCAGGTAGCGATCTAGGGTTCCCCGCGGCTCAATAACAGGCCAAAGCGCCTGAGCTTGACATACAGGCTCTGCCTGCTCAGCCCCAGCATCTCCGCCGCAGACGCGCGATTGTTGCCGGTCTTTTGAAGTGCCGCTTCGATGCACATCTTCTCGATCTCTTCGGTCGAGGCGCGCACCAGTTCCTTGAGCGGTACGGTGCCGACGAGGTTCATCATATGATCGGCCGTCTCCGCATTCGAGCCACTCTGTCGTGAGGGGAGTTGGTCGAACCGAGAGATGTCACGCACGATGAAACCAACGCGGACCGGCTCGCTTTCCGTAACCGCAGCAGCCGCGATCTCGACCGGAATTTCGGACCCGAACGCGCCCGTAAGCACCGACGAGAAGGCGCGCAGATGACCATGGCGCATCGCATTGTCGATGATGATGTCCAGATCGACACCGGGGCGGGAGATGAACTGGCCCAGTGATGCGCCGCGGAGCTGGCTGGCTAACGCTGTTTCTGACATACCGAGGAAGGCATCGTTGCACCAGACGACGGCACCCTCTCGGTCGGTCAGGACGACGGCATCGGGAATGCGCCCCACCATCTCGAAGAGCAAACCCTCGATCGCCGTCTCCCCATCCGCTTGAGGCACACCCCGCGAAAGTCGGACGTGCAGCATGATGGCATCGGCGGCCCGGAAGACGGACAGGCGACAATCCAGAGGTTGCCCCGCTTCGTCTGCACGGGCAGCAACCGTCTCTGTCTGACCCGATGACAGAACGCGCGCGGCAGCCTCGCCGATCGTGCCCTTCCCCCCGCCCGAAAACAGCTCCGCCAGACCTTGTCCAGGCAATTCCGCCGCGTCGATACCGAGGAGGCGCCCAGCCGCCGCGTTCGCCTCCTGGATGCGTTGCGTCCGACCGTCGACGATCAGAATCGCCTCACCGGAGGTCTGGAACAGAACGCGATACCTGGTCTGGAGCTGGCGCAGATGAGTGTAGTCCTCGTCAAGCGCACGCTGTGCAGCGACGAGCCTGTTCTGCAGCATCGCCACTGCGCGCAGCTCACGACCCACAAACATCACACCATCGCCCGCAGGCATCGCCTGATAGCGCACCGGCAACTCGCCAGTCCCTTCAACAAGATGATTGATCTCGCGCCAACGGGACGTCTCCCCGGTTCGCGCACCGACGAGCATCTCACGCACCTTCGTCCGACATTCCTCGGTGACGGTGTCCTCCAGCGGCACCCCCCTGAGGCTGCTCAGGTCAACCTTGTCGCCGCCTTGGGCATTCCAGGCGACATCTCTGACTATTCCATCACCACTGCACCACAAAACGATGTCCGATAAGGCGGTGACAACTGATGAAAGCCCGTCTCCGAGCTTTCCCGCTACTGCTGCAGCACCGTTTCCGCGGTCTGCTGATCCCTCAGAAGTTGGCATCTTTGTGCCGCACGCTCACGATCATCACCATCCCTGTTTCTGGAGCGGCGAGAAACTCCCCAGACCGACTACGCGTCGGCATACACTCGGCCAGCTGTCCACCGGCGCGCCCCCAGCGCAGCCTTTGTGGCATCGACCACGACTTCATCGGCGCCGACCTGTTCCCGCAGGTTCGGTACCGACTGCGTTGCACTCCCGCCAACGGCGATGACCGCGTCCGGGGCTACATCCCTCAACCGATTAATCGTCTCACGCAGCCGAGAGATGAGGCGCAAAGTCCCGACGGAAAGTCCAATGTAGTTCGGCAGCATATCGCCGGCTGCACGCACCAGACCTGCGAGGTCGGGCTCTGGAACCAGGCTCACGTGCCAGCCGGCGCGCCGGAAGTAATCCGCGACCAGGGTGATCCCCAACGTGTGATCATCGCCGGGGCACGAGGCGAGCAATGCCTTTGGCGCGTCGCGGGACGACACAACAGGCAAGAGCCCCTGCCCTACATCGCGCACCATCGCCTGCAGGCGTGCAACGCCCACCGTTACGTCTACGAAACTTGACCGGTCATCCTCCCAACGGGCACCGAGTTCGCGTGCACTGGGTGCAACCACGTCCTCATAGATCCGCTCCAACTCACCAACACCACTGCGCGCTTCTTCCAGCAGTTCGGCGTTCAGTGAACCATCGGTGGCAGTCAACTGGTCACAAAACCGGTCAATCGCCGCCGGATCTACCGGGCGGGCCCGCGGGCGAGCATAGTTGTAGCGTTCTGAGAGCAATCCCAGAATGTCGAGCGCGAAGGCGCGGCTCTGCATCGCCGACACACGAGGAAAGCTGCGGCCCACGCCAGAACGACCAAGTCCGCCCGGATCTGAAAGACCGTCGAAAGTGCCCGATGGGCTGTCCACAAAGATCCCCTTCGTTTCAGTTGGGCCTGCAAGACTGGCACCGGCGCAACCGTTTGAGTGAGTCGCTGAGCCGGTCAAGGGTCGTAGGATGAGAGCATGCTTTCCAGCAAACGTCAATTTTATCTGACAGTGTCGCTTCTCTTCTCCAGCGCTTGCGTCGTTAGTCTCACTTAGAGCTCGGATTCGACTGTTTGTACATATGTTTCTCGGATTTTGACCCAAGTTAGTCCATTCTTGCAGACGTAAACTAAACTTGACACTCTCGCTGAATCGCCTCTACGTTCGATGGCAGACACGACAACGGAGGAAGGCCGAATGGCCACGCCGGCGACCCAGAAGCGCAGCGCCAAACCGCTCTACACGCCCGAGCAACGGCAGCGCCGCGACGAGAGCCCTTGGACTCTTGTGCAAGGCGTTCTGGCCCCGGTTCAGTTCGTGGTTTTCGCCGTCTCGCTCGTTCTGGTTCTGCGCTATCTCACGACCGGCGACGGGCTCTGGTGGGCCACTGCTTCAATCGTGCTGAAGACAGCGTGCCTCTATACCATCATGATCACCGGCGCGATCTGGGAAAAGATCGTGTTCGGTCAATATCTTCTGGCTGACGCCTTCTTTTGGGAAGACGTCTTTTCCTTCGCCGTCATCGCGCTGCACACTGCCTACCTTTGGGCGCTATTTGCAGGCTTCGACCCACAAACTCAGATGTACATCGCGCTGGCTGCCTACGCAGCCTACGTGATCAACGCCGCGCAGTTCGTCTTAAAGCTCCGCGCGGCCCGGCTCGAGGGCACCCCCGCATGAACGAGCGTTTCCAACCGAAGATCTCTGGCAGTTGCGCCTCCACCCCAATCCTGAAGCAGCGTGGACAGCGCGAGGTCTTTTGCGGTCTCACGGGAATCATCTGGCTGCACCGCAAGATGCAGGACGCATTCTTCCTGGTTGTCGGTTCGCGGACATGCGCGCATCTGCTCCAGTCTGCCGCCGGTGTGATGATCTTTGCCGAGCCCCGGTTCGGGACGGCAATCATGGAGGAGAAGGACCTCGCGGGTCTCGCGGACGCCAACGAGGAACTGGACCGGGAAGTCGCCCGCTTGCTCAAGCGCCGGCCCGATATCCGTCAGCTCTTCCTGGTCGGATCCTGCCCTTCTGAGGTGATCAAGCTCGATCTCTCCCGGGCAGCCGAACGGCTATCGAAGCAGCATACTCCGCATGTCCGGGTGCTGAGCTACTCGGGTTCGGGGATCGAGACCACATTCACTGAAGGCGAAGACGCCTGTCTTGCCACCATGGTCCCGGTGCTGAAGCCGTCCGAAGCCGAGCAACTGCTGCTGGTTGGCGCCTTGCCAGACGTGGTCGAAGACCAGTTTCTGCGGATGTTCCGTGAAATGGGCATCATGAATATCGCAACGCTGCCGGCCCAACGCTCGGAGATCGAGCCATCTGTGGGGCCCGGTACCAAGTTCATCCTCGCGCAGCCCTTCCTGAATGAGACGGCGAGTGCGCTCTCGCGGCGGGGTGCAGAACGCATCTCAGCCCCGTTCCCGTTCGGAACGGAGGGAACTACGCATTGGCTACGGGCTGTCGCCAAGTCCTTCGGGATCGATGACATCACGTTCCGTCAAGTCACCGACGCTCCGCGCGCCCGGGCCGAGGCGGCGGTGGCGCGGGTGGCCGAAACACTCCGTGACCGTTCGGTCTTCTTCTTCCCGGACAGCCAGTTGGAGATCCCCCTCGCCCGCTTCCTCGCACGCGAATGTGGGATGAAGCCAATCGAAGTCGGTGCTCCTTACATCCATTCGGACATTATGGCGCCTGATCTGGCGCTGCTGCCAGAGGGCCCGCGATTGGCCGAAGGCCAGGATGTGGACCTGCAGCTCGACCGCTGCCGTGCTGCGAAACCGGACCTGACGGTCTGCGGATTGGGGCTCGCCAACCCGTTGGAGGCCGAGGGTCTGCGCACGAAGTGGGCCATCGAGCTCGTCTTCTCGCCGGTACATGGATACGAGCAAGCCGCTGACCTGGCTGAACTTTTCGCTCGTCCTCTGCGCCGTATCGAAAGGTTGGCCGTATGAAGCTGGCAGTCTGGACATACGAGGGGCCACCCCACGTCGGCGCCATGCGCGTTGCCACGGGCATGAAGGGGCTGCACTACGTGTTGCACGCGCCGCAGGGCGACACTTACGCGGATCTGCTGTTCACAATGATCGAGCGGCGCGACCATCGTCCGCCAGTGACATACACAACCTTCCAGGCGCGAGATTTGGGCGAGGACACCGCGACGCTCTTCAAGGAAGCTTGTCGCGAGGCTTATGAGCGGTTCAAACCGCAAGCCATGATTGTCGGTGCCTCGTGCACCGCCGAGTTGATCCAGGACGACCCCGGCGGTCTCGCGCAAGCGCTCGACCTGCCTGTTCCGGTGGTGCCGCTCGAGCTGCCCTCCTACCAGCGCAAGGAAAGCTGGGGCGCGGCGGAGACCTTCTATCAGTTGGTGCGCCACCTCGCAGGCCCGGCCGAGCGGACCGAGGAGATCAGTTGCAACATCCTGGGGCCGACCGCCCTGGGCTTCCGCCATCGCGATGATGTTGCCGAGATCGAGAAACTACTGACCGGACTTGGCATTGCCGTCAACGTGATCGCGCCCCTGGCCGCCACACCGGCCGACCTGCAGCAACTTGCAGCGGCGCATTTCAATGTCGTGCTCTACCCCGAGACGGCCGATCTCGCGGCGCGCTGGCTCGAGAAAAACCATGGACAGCCCTACACCAAGACGATCCCGATCGGTGCTGGCGCCACACGGGACTTGGTTGCCGAGATTAGTGCTCTCATCGGTAAGACGCTGTTGACTGACGAGACCGACCTGCGACTGCCTTGGTGGACGCGTTCGGTCGACTCGACATATCTCACCGGAAAGCGCGTGTTCGTCTTCGGAGATGCGACCCATGCGATGGCAATGGCCCGTGTCGCCTCGGACGAGCTTGGTTTCGAGGTGGTGGGGCTTGGCTGCTACAACCGCGAGTTCGCGCGCGATATCCGCACCGCGGCCCGCAGCTACGACCTCGACCCCCTGATCACCGATGATTACCTGGAAGTCGAGGCAGCGATCCAGGCAACTCAGCCCGAACTGATACTCGGCACGCAGATGGAGCGGCACACGGGCAAGCGCCTGGGCATCCCATGTGCGGTGATTTCCGCCCCTGTGCATGTGCAAGACTTTCCCGCGCGCTACTCCCCCGTCATGGGGTGGGAAGGCGCCAACGTCCTCTTCGACACACTGATCCATCCTCTCGTCATGGGCTTGGAGGAGCACCTCCTGCACATGTTCCGGGATGACTTCGAATTCCACGACGGTGCAGGGCCGTCGCACCTCTCCGGGCACAAGCCGGCCTCGGAGCAGAAGGCGCCATCACCTGAAGCCGTGGCCGAGGCAAACTTGGGCGATGGCCCGTCCTGGGAGCCGGAAGCCGAGAAGGAACTGCGCAAGATCCCGTTCTTCGTGCGCGGCAAAGCGCGGCGCAACACCGAAAAATTCGCGACCGAACAAGGCCGTCCCGTCATCGACCTGGAAACGCTCTACGATGCTAAAGCGCACTTTGCCCGCTGACGCGACCCCCGTCCGGGTCGTCATCGTCACCCTCGACAGCCACCTGGCCCAGCCGGTGGCACGGGCAGAGTTGGCGTTGCGCAAGGACATCCCCGGCCTGACGGTCACGCTGCACGCCGCGGCGGAGTGGTCCTCGGACTCCTCGGCACTGGAGCGCTGCAAGGCCGACATCGCAGATGCGCACGTGATCGTGGCGACAATGCTGTTCCTGGACGAGCACATCCAAGCCGTCCTGCCGGATCTTCAGGCGCGCGCCGCGGATGCCGACGTGTTGGTTGCCTGCATGGCGGCGGGCGAGGTCATCAAGCTGACCCGTATGGGCAAGTTCGACATGGGCGCCAAGGAAAGCGGTGCCATCGCGCTCCTGAAACGTCTGCGGGGCTCGGGAAAGAACAAGCAATCCTCGGGCGCGCATCAACTGAAGATGCTCAAGCGCCTGCCCAAGATCCTGAAGTGGATTCCAGGCACCGCCCAGGATGTCCGTCAGTACTTCCTGACGATGCAGTACTGGATGGCGGGAACCGACGACAATATCGCCGGACTGATCGGTAACCTCATCGATCGCTACGCTGATGGCGAACGGGCAAAATACCGCGGCGCGATTAAGCCACCCGCGCCCGTCGAATATCCCGAGACAGGCCTCTATCATCCCGACCTTCCCGGACGGCACGTGACAGGCGACTTGGCCGAGTTGTCGAAAGCGATGCCGAAAATCCCAGCCGAAGGTACAGTCGGTGTCTTGTTGCTCCGTGCCTACGTCCTGGCTGGTGACACCGATCACTATGACGGTGTGATCCGAGCGCTTGAGGCTCGGGGCCTGCGGGTGATCCCAGCCTATGCTGCGGGTCTCGATGCACGACCGGCGATTGACGCGTTCTTCAAGGATGCAGAGGGCGAGCCAACGATTGACGCGCTGATCTCCCTCACCGGGTTCAGCCTCGTCGGCGGTCCCGCCTATAACGACACGACGGCGGCAGATGAAGCTCTGACCGCCCTCGATGTCCCATATACCGCCGCCCATCCGCTGGAGTTCCAGCAGATCGAGGAGTGGCGGAGAGGATCACGCGGCCTCTCGCCGATCGAGGCGACGATGATGGTCGCCATCCCCGAGATCGACGGTGCCACGGGCCCAATCGTCTACGGCGGACGCTCGGGCGGTGCGGGTCACTGTGAGGGATGCGAGCGGAGCTGCCGTATCCCCCAAGGTGGTGGCAATCGCGCCATGATCTCATGCGCCGAGCGCGCCGAACTGCTGGCGGCGCGGGTGGCCAAACAGGTGACGTTGCGTGCCACGCCCGTGTCGGACCGCAAGGTTGCTGTCGTGATCTACGGCTTCCCGCCGAACGCCGGGGCAATCGGCACCGCCGCACATCTGGCGGTCTTCGAGTCACTTCACAACACACTGAAGGCTATGGCGGCGGAGGGATACAAAGTCGACGTCCCTGCGACTGTTGATGATCTTCGCGAAGCAATCCTCAAGGGCAACGCCGAGCAATACGGGCAGGAGGCCAACGTCGCTGACATGGTCTCCGCAGACGACATAGTTGGACGCGAGCCGCATCTGGCCCAGATCGAAGCCACCTGGGGCCCCGCCCCCGGCCGAGCGCTCTCGGACGGGCGGCATGTCTTCATCCTGGGGCGGCAGTTCGGTAATGTGCTCGTGGCTGTCCAGCCCACGTTCGGATACGAAGGCGATCCGATGCGTCTGCTCTTCGAGCACGGGTTCTCGCCGACGCATGCCTTCAGCACGTTCTACCGCTACCTGCGCGAGGACTTCGGCGCGCAAGTGGCACTTCACTTCGGAATGCACGGCGCTGCCGAGTTCATGCCCGGCAAGCAGACAGGCCTCAGCCCGGAGTGCTGGCCTGACCGCCTGATCGGCGACCTGCCGAATGTCTATCTCTACGCAATGAACAACCCGTCCGAGGGTGCACTAGCCAAGCGCCGGGGCAATGCGGTGACGGTCACGCACCTGACTCCGCCGATTGCAAAGGCCGGCCTTTACAAAGGCCTGGTGGAGCTGAAGTCGTCCCTGGACCGCTGGAGGACGATCGAGCCGTCCTCGCCCGATCGCGCCGACCTCGCCGATATGATCCGCGCCCAGGCCGAGGAACTGGACTTTGACATCGCAGACAGCCCCACGGGGATCGACGGTCTCTGGCGGGATCTGATCGAGTACGAACAGTCGCTGATCCCGCACGGCATGCATGTCGTCGGCCAAACGCCATCGGACGACGCACGGGCGGACTTGCTTGC
>JBCCDA010000138.1:0-8921 GCA_039033215.1 Pseudomonadota bacterium
GAGATCGAGGTATCGACCACCGCCGCCAGGCATTCCTTCGTCACGTCATCGACCACGTTGAAGATGCGCAGACGCCGTCCGGTCACGAGTTGGTCGTGCACGAAGTCGACCGACCACCGCGCGTTCGGGACCGCCTCGACCAGGATCGGCGCGCGCGTCCCGACGGCCTTCTTGCGCCCGCGTCGCTTGCGGACCGTCAGTCCTTCCTCGCGGTAGACACGCTGGGTCCGCTTCCGGTTCACGACCAGACCCTCCTGCCGCAGCAGCACGTGCAGCCGTCGGTAGCCGAACCTGCGTCTCTCGCCGGCCAGTTCGCGCATGCGGCTCCGCAGCACGTCGTCGTCCACGTCCTGGCACCGGTATCGGATCATCGTCCGATCCGCACCGACGAGATTGCACGCCCGCCGCTCGCTCATCTGGTGATCCTGCATCAGACGCGCGACCGCTGACCGCTTGGCAGCGGGCGTCACCACTTTGAGCTCAGCAGATCCTTCAGCCCGGCGTTCGTTATTGTCGCTCAGACCAATGGCGCGACATGGCTCATTCCAGCATGGCCTCGGCGTAGAGGCGCTTCAGCTTTGCATTCTCTGCCTCGAGCGCCTTTAATCTCCTGGCATCGGAAACGTTCAGGCCTCCGAACTTCGCCTTCCAGGAATAGAACGTCGCCGTGCTGATCCCGTGCTTGCGACAAAGATCTGCCGCCGTTGCATCAGCCTGGTGCTCTTTCAAGACCCGAATGATCTGGTGTCCGGGGCTTACGCGGCCCCACTGGGGCCACGATCCCCTACCACTCGCTGAACTTCGATCTCTTCATAACCCGTCTCCTTCGTTGGGACGGATTCTACCTCAAAATGGAGGAGGAAACCGGGCTCAGGACAAATTGAAGACCTGGTTCGCGTTCACGTCGTACCGTCGCGCAATCTGCGCAACCGAAATCCCGGGCAATCGCGTCTGAGCGCAGATCATCCGTTTCTCGTCGTCGCTCCACTTCCGACGTTTGCGCCTCTTCGCCAAACCCAGGGCTCCTAAGTGTCCACTTAACCCAAGCGGACACTAACCCTCATTAGGCCCCCCCGGCAGAGCGGTCAGACCGGACGGACACGGGAGGACGGCAATTGGTCCGGGCGCTTCATGAGGGCCTTCTCGCCGACGGGTTTGCTGTGCCGCTAACCAAGCTTTGCCCGTGGTTCGGCGTGCAGCGGCGCACGGTCTACTACAAGCCCGTGAAGTCGCCACCGAAGATCGATCCCGTGTTTGAGGAACCGATCAAGGCCATGATCGAAGAGAACCCGTCGTTCGGTTACCGCACGGTCGCCTCGCTGCTCGGGTTCAACAAGAACACTGTGCAACGGATCTTCCAACTGAAGGGCTGGCAGATGTGCAAACGCCCTGTGGGCTCACGACCACGGATCGAGGCGCATCCATCAGTCGCCGAAGCCCCGAATGAGCGCTGGTCAACGGACGTGGCTCGCGTCTGGGCCGGAAAGGACGGCTGGCCGACGCTGGCACTGGTCATGGACTGTCACACGCGCGAACTGCTCGGTTGGCACCTCTCGCGTTCCGGCAAGGCTTCCACAGCGGCATCGGCACTGGAGCATGCGCTGATCGCCAGGTTTGAAACGCTGGGCCAGGTCGAAACGCTGTTCCTTCTACGCAGTGACAACGGTGTTTGCCAATGTCGCTCGGACCGTCGGCGCGACATGGCTCATCCCCCAGCAGAACGGGATGATGGAGCGCCTGATCCGATCACTGAGAGAACAATGCGTGCACCGTCAGCGGTTCGAAAGTCTGGCTCATGCAAGACAGCAATCGGTGACCGGATCCAGTTCTACAATATGCGGCGCCCGCATCAGGCGCTGGAGATAAAGACGCAGACGGAGGCATTCAAACTAGCAGCATAACCTGAGCAGATTCCGCTGGGTCGATACTCCGGCGCAAGCTGCTCAGGCGTTCATGTTCAGCGGCTTCACATCCGGGTTCAAGCGCCACATCGCAATGTTGAGCGCGGCCGCTACCGTGCACCATACGATGTACGGGACAAACAATAGCCCCGCGATCAGATCCAGTTGAAGGAACGCCATACCCGTCGCGAAGACAGCGCCCCATAGGCAAAGCACCACCGGAATTGCGCCCTTGATGCGCCTTAGCCCAAAGAAAATCGGCGTCCAGAGCGTATTGAACGCGATCTGTAGTGCCCAGAGCGCCATGGCCGTTCCGCTGCCCCCCAAAGGGGCAACCCGCGCCGCCGCCACGGACATCGCCACGTACATCACTGTCCAAGCAACCGGAAACAACCAGTTCGGCGGGGTCCAGGAGGGCCGATTGAGCTTCTCATACCAAGCGCCCGGTGGGAACACCGCGCCAGTGGTTCCTGCGGCGAAGCAGGCAGCCAAACAGATGCTGAATACGAGCCAATCCATCACCGTCACATAGCCGGACGCTGGCCCTCGGCAAGCTCGGCCCGCCGGGCGAGGTCACGTTCCTTCAATGTGGCGAAAACGGAAGCCAGCGTCCCGGCCGCCCCGTCTCCCCAGGGGTCCGGCGTCGGTTGGCCGACTGTCGCCGCTTCGATGAGAAAGGCTGTCTCGTCCAACGGGGGCGCGTGAATGATGGATGAACGCGGCATCACGCTGTCCGTCACGGCGGAGCCCAGCGACAGCATCATGAGCGCTATCTTCTCAGACAGCCCGGTATGGGCGCGACGCGTGACCGAGTCGTAGTCTGCCGCTCGGATGTGGCGCCCAATCCCCGCATAGATGTAGCGCGCTGCATAGATCCCGGGGCGACAGCCACGCGGCAAGGCAACAATCCCGGCCTCTGCCCGGCTATAGAGCCTGTCGGCCTCGGCCAGCAGCCGCTTGGCCATGTCAGCAACTTCCGGACGGGGCTCGGGATTGGCAAGAAAGTCGTCGGGGTCAAGTCCAACATCGTAGAACCAGTCGAGCGGCAGGTAGATCCGCCCCTCGCCCGCGTCTTCGCCGATGTCACGCGCAATGTTCGTGAGCTGCATCGCCACGCCCAAGTCGCAGGCCCGGGCCAGCGCATCGCGGTCGCGCACACCCATGAGCACAGACATCATAGCGCCCACGGCAGATGCAACGCGGGCCGAGTAGGCGCGCACATCAGAGAGTGAGCGATAACGGCAGGCCATTGAATCCCAGTGCAGTCCTTCTATCAGCGCTTCCGGCAGCGCCCTGGGCATATCGAAATCAACGATCATCTGGGCAAATGCCCGTTCGATCGGATCGTCCTTTGGGGCCCCCGCATAGGCCCGTTCCAGCCGAGCCCGCAGCGCAGCAACCTGGGCCGACTTATCCGCGTTCAGATCAACTGCGTCATCTGCCACCCGACAAAACGCATAGAGCGCAAGTGCGGCGTCACGAACTTTGGACGGCAGCAGCTTCGACGCCGCGTAGAACGACTTCGAGCCGTGTTTGATCGCCTCCCGGCAATGGGCAAGGTCGGCTTCTGCAATCATGCGACGGTCTCCGGATCGGGAACGAGTTTGGCCAGAACTTCGGCCGAAGAAACCACACCTGGCAGCCCGGCTCCTGGATGCGTTCCGGCGCCTGCCAGCCAAAGTCCCGGCAGTTCCTCGGACACATTGTGCGGACGGAACCAGGCCGACTGTAGAATGCGGGGCTCGATCGAGAACCCGCAGCCGTTCGGGCTGAGGTAGCGGTCGCGGAAATCGGGCGGCGTCAGGATGTGCGAGGCCGTTACGCGGGCACCGATGCCGGGCATGGCCTCTTCGAGCACGGCCTCGACTTTCTGGCGGTAGGGCTCGCACTCGGTCTGCCAGTCGACCCCGTTGTCGAAGCCCAGATGAGGGACGGGTGACAAGGCATAGAACGTATCGTCGCCGTCAGGCGCGCAGGTAGGGTCGGTGACCGAGGGGCGGTGAACGTAGAGGCTCATGTCATCCGCGAGACGGCCCTTCAAAAAGATGTCCTGGACCAGTCCCTTGTAGCGTGGGCCGTTCAGGATCGTATGATGGCCGACATCGGGCCACATCTCCTTGGTGCCCTTCGTGCCAAAATACCAGACAAAGAGGCCCATGGACCAGCGCGTGCGCTTAAGCCGTGCCTCTGTCCAACGCCGTTTGGGCCGGTTGCGCAGCAGGCGGGTGTAGGTGTGACCGGCGTCGGCGTTGGATACGACTATCTTTGCAGGAATCTCGGTGCCGGCGACGGTACGAACGCCCGAGGCGCGGCCATCTTCCGTCAGGATCTCGTCGACCTCGGTGTTGTAGTGCACGGCGCCACCAAGCCGCTCGATCACGTTCGCCATGCCCTGTGCGATCGCAACCGCCCCGCCCATGGCATAGTGAACGCCCCAGTTCCGCTCGAGCGCGGAGACGAGCGCGTACATCGACGTCACCTTGAACGGATCGCCACCGATGAAAAGCGGATGGAACGACAGCGCCATGCGCAGCCGCTCATCCTTCACGCGCGACGCGGCGTGAGCGTAGATCGACTTGTCCGCCCGGTACCACGCAAAGATCGGCAGGACCTTGATGAGTTCCCACAGCTTGTGCATCGAACGCCGTCCCAGGTTCTCGAACCCGAACCAGTATCGCCGCTCGGCGTCCTTCATGAACCGGTCATAGCCCGCGAGATCGCCGGGGGAGAGACGCCGCACTTCCTCGCGCATGGCCTCGTGATCCGCAGGGACGGCAAGTTTGGAGCCATCCTGCCAGCGGATCTCGTAGAACGGGTCCAGCGCGCGAAGCTCGACATCCTTGTCGAAGTCCTCGCCACAGGCGGTCCAGAGCTCGCGGAAGACCTGAGGGGCCGTCACGATGGTCGGGCCGAGGTCGAACCTGTGGCCGTCCATATGCACACACGAGCCGCGTCCGCCGGGACCATCCAACCGGTCGAGCACATCGACCCGGTAGCCCTTTGCCGCCAGCCGCATTCCAGAGGCAAGGCCGCCAAAACCCGCCCCGATGATAACAGCCCGAGGGCGCGCATCCGCCTCCGCTCCCAGACCGATCCGACTATCCACGCGTGTCAGCATGTCGCGACGGTAGCAGTGTCTAGATAAGTTGACAACGAGAACAATCCGCGCTCACATTCCAGTGCGACAAGAAAGACCTAACGACATGACCAGCAGCCAGACCGTCAGCATCAGCTTGTTTCGTTTTGCAGGCACTGGTCGTCTCTGGGCGTTCCTTCAGATGGCATTGGCGCGAGGCGCGATGGCCCGCACGTCGGGCATCGGATTCTGGAAGCTCTGCGGCTCAGGAACAGGCGAGGGCTTCACTCCCGTTCCCAACACTGCCGTCTATGCGATCTTGGCCACCTGGGACGATGAGGACACCGCCAGACGGCAAACCTGGGAGGCCGAGGTCTTCCGCCGTTACCGCAGACACGCAGTCGAGAACTGGACGATCTTTTTGTCGGCAACTTCTGCGCGCGGTGCATGGTCAGGTAAACTGCCGTTTACCCCGCAGGGTCCGGCGCCTGAAGGCGCGCTGGCTGCGCTTACCCGAGCCACATTGAAGCCCAGCATTGCGCGACGCTTCTGGGGTCGTGTCCCGTCGATTTCGGAAGCGATCGGCCAGGATCCGAACGTCGCGTTCAAGATCGGGATCGGAGAGGTTCCCTGGCTTCATCAAGTCACCTTCTCGATCTGGCCATCGGCCGAAGCGATGACTGCCTTTGCCCGTGCCGACGGTCCCCACGCTAAAGCGATCCAGGCGGTCCGTGAGGGCAAATGGTTCAAGGAAGAGCTCTACGCCCGCTTCCGAATTCTGGGGACACGCGGTACATGGGAAGGGCAGAACCCGCTGCGCACACTGGAATACGAGGCGGCCCCGGCATGACCCAACCATTTCCGTTCTCGGCGATCGTCGGCCAGGACGAGATGAAACAGGCACTCCTGATCGCGGCTGTCGATCCAGCTGTCGGCGGCGTCTTGGTTTTCGGAGATCGCGGCACCGGCAAGTCGACCGCGGTGCGCGCTCTGGCGGCCCTGCTGCCGCCAATTGAGGTGCGTCCCGGTTGCCCGTACAACTCCCGGCCAGGAGACACCGTGCCCGGACGTGCTCCCGATGCGCCAGAGGAAGATGCCGTCGAGGTCCCGACCCCGGTCGTCGACTTGCCGCTTGGCGCGACCGAGGACCGGGTGGTCGGTGCACTGGATCTCGAGCGCGCCTTGGCGGGCGGCGAGAAGGTCTTCGAGCCCGGCCTGCTCGCGCGCGCCAACCGCGGGTTTCTCTACATCGATGAGGTGAACCTGCTCGAGGACCATCTGGTCGACCTGCTTCTCGATGTTGCCGCCTCGGGCTCGAACGTGGTCGAGCGCGAAGGGCTGTCGATCCGCCACCCCGCGCGATTTGTCCTGGTAGGCTCCGGCAATCCCGAGGAAGGAGAGCTGCGCCCTCAGCTGCTCGATCGTTTCGGACTATCTGTCGAAGTCGGATCGCCACGTCACATCCCGGACCGTGTCGAGGTCATTCGCCGCCGCGATGATTATGATCGCGCCCCGGAGAAGTTCTTGCGCAAATGGGCAGCGCGGGAGCGCGCCCTGCAGCGGGACATCGTCCGGGCCCGCAGGTCTGTTGCCCGCGTCACCGTGCCGGATGCCATCGTCGAGACGGCGGCCCACCTCTGTGCCGCCGTCGGGTCGGACGGACTGCGCGGTGAGCTGACACTGATCAGGGCGGGCCGGGCCGCTGCGGCCCTCGACAGGGCGCGCAGCGTTCGCGAGGATCATCTGCGCGCTGTTGCCATCCCCGCCCTTCGACACCGCCTGCGGCGCGATCCGCTGGACGAGACCGGCTCGGCCACGCGCATCGCGCGGGCGATCGAGGAGGTCATGGGCCCGGAGGCCGCGAAGGCAGCCGCAGAATGAGTACCGCGCGCTGGCACCTGGCTGTGCGAGCGGCCGAGGTGCTGGCGGTTGATCCCCAGGGCCTTGGCGGAGCGGTCCTCAGGGCGCGGACGGGGCCGATGCGGGATGCCTGGCTGGCTTACTTCGCCAAGATGCTCCCTGCCCTCCCCCGCAAGTTACCCCCACAAATTGCTGACGACCGTTTACTAGGCGGGCTCGATCTGGCCGCGACGCTGAAGGCGGGCAAGCCTGTGGCGGGCACCGGCCTTCTGGCCGAGGCAGACGGCGGCGTCTTGATCGTTCCCATGGCCGAGCGGCTTGGTGCCGGATTGGCCGTTCGCCTCGCCGCCGTGCTGGACAAGGGCCGCGTGGTCGCCGAGCGCGCCGGTCAGCGGATCGACGCGCCCGCAACGTTGGGGCTGATCCTGGTGGACGAAGCCGCGGAGCCGGATGAAGGGGCTCCGATGGCGCTGACCGACCGGCTGGCCTTCGACATCACGCTCGAAGGGATCGCACTGGGAGACCTCTCCGACCCCAAGGTACCGGACTTGGATGCCGCCCGAGCAATCCATGCCTCGATCAAACTGCCAAAGGACGCCGTCCAGGTGCTGACTGCGTCGGCCGTCGCGTTCGGTGTCCCGTCTCTGCGCGCGCCTCTCATGGCCCTTCGGACTGCAAGGGCAATCGCTGCACTATCCGGTCGACGGCGCGTCACCGCCGAGCACATCGAGGAAGCAGCCGTGCTGGTGCTTGCGCCGCGCGCGACGCATATCCCGGCAACGGATGACGCTTCTGATGATCCGCCTCCCCCCCCGGAGGAGACGCCCGACGATCCCGAGACGAGTTCCGAGAGCAAGTCCGACGCTCCGCTAGAGGATCGGGTGCTCGACGCTGTTCAGGCAGTTCTTCCAGAGCTTGCGCTCGCCGAGCAGACGCGAAACCGGTCGAGGGCACGGGATGCGGGCTCCGGTGCAAAACAGTCGGCCGACCACGGGCGTCCTGCCGGATCAGGTCGGGCGAAACCAGATGGACGCGCACGGCTAGACCTTCTCGGCACGCTGAGGGAGGCTGCTCCATGGCAGGGCGTGCGACGCCGCGAGCACCCCGGCCGTGAAGGCCTGATCGTCAGGCCCGACGACTTTCGGGCGAAGCGATACTCCCGCCCCGCCGAAAGCGTGATGATCTTCCTCGTCGATGCCTCGGGCTCCGCGGCTGCCGCCCGGCTTGCCGAAGCCAAGGGTGCGGTGGAGTTGATGCTGTCCGAGGCCTACCGACGCCGCGAGAAGGTGGCTCTGATCGCGTTCCGAGGGTCTGAGGCCGAGCTCATGCTTCCACCAACCCGGTCTCTGCTGGCAGCCAAGCGGCGTCTGGCCGTGCTTCCGGGCGGAGGCGGAACGCCGCTCGCATCCGCCCTGGTCGCAGCCCGTGCACTGGCTGAACAAACGAGGCGCCGCGGCGCGACGCCCTTCTTGGTGCTGTTGACAGACGGCCGCGGAAACATTGCGCTCGATGGGACACCTGGCCGAACACAAGCCTCGGATGACGCCGCCGCCGCCGCACGCGCGCTCGCCGCCGAAGGGTTCACATCGGTTCTTATCGACACCGCCAACCGGCCCCAGCCCGCCGCAGCCGAGCTGGCGCGCGCAATGGATGCACGCTACCTGCCCTTGCCGCGAGCCGATGCTGCCCGCATCAGCCAGGCCGTGCGCGCCAGCGCCGCATGAACGCGCCCGCCCCGCGCGCCTGGAACCGCGATGGACGCGATTGGCCCAACCGGGAGGCCTCGGTTTTTGTCCGTACCGGCGGCGTCGCCTGGCACGTGCAACGGATGGGCTCCGGCCCGCGCTTGCTCCTGCTCCATGGGACGGGTGGCGCAACGCACAGCTGGCGCGGCCTCTTGCCGGCGTTGGCGGACCGGTTCGACGTTGTCGCGCCAGATCTGCCGGGTCACGGTTTTTCGTCGATGGGGATGGCGTCGCTGCCAGGGATGGCCGGTGCGGTTCGTGATCTGCTGGCAACGCTCGACGTCGCACCCGAGTACATCGTCGGACACTCCGCCGGCGCCGCAATTGCGCTGCGCCTGA
>JBCCDA010000139.1:0-8901 GCA_039033215.1 Pseudomonadota bacterium
ACCGATGCCGGCACGGTCTTCGATCCGGCGCTGTCCAGCGTGGCCAGACCCTCAACCAGATCGGCGACGAAGCTGTTGCCCGCCTCGTCGACCACGCCGACGGTGATCTCGAAGGGATCGCCGCGCTTGATGTAGTGGGGTCGGCTCATGTCACACGCACCTCCGCTTTGGGGATCCGCCAGATGAACCATGCGAAATTCGTCGGCCAGACCACTTCGGTTTCAACTGCATCGCCCACCATCTCGTCCCCCTTCAGGTTGCCGCAGCCGCGGTGAAGAGCGCATCCAGTGCCGCCTCGTCCAGGCCGTTGCTGGCAGCGAATGTCGCGATGATCGGGTCGCTGCGCTGCAGCTCCACGGCCAATGTCCAATCCTCGAGCATGTCGGGATCCGCCTCGATACCGGCTTTGACCGCAGCCCATTGCCCGGTGGCGGTCAGCGCGCGCTTCAGCTGTAGCTTGGTGATGATCTCCGGTACCGGCGCGGGCGATGGGTCGGGCGCCGTGAACTCGGTGCCGTCATAAAGCGTGCCGGGCGCATGGCTCCCATCGACCAGGCGGGCCTCGTCCAGGCCATATTTGTCGACCGCGTCCTGGACGGTTTCGACGTCTTCGAACACCATTTCAACGGCGTTCAACTCCTCGTTCAAAAGCACCACGCTCATGCGATCCTCCTAGCGATCAGCTGGCCATAGACTTGTTGGACGCCCGGCGCCGCCGCACGGCCCCAGAGGCGCGCACCCTGATTTGCGGTCGAGTAGCGATCGACGGCGACACGCATTTGCCCGGCCGCCGTGACGGTGACCTCGCCGAACACTTCGGGACTGGCGCCACCGGAGTCGGCGCCGTCGGCGGCGTTGTCGGCAAAGCCCGGTTCGATCAGGCTGTCATCGACCGCATTGCGCAGCCGGATCTGGGTTTCCCGGTTGACGCCGGCGGCGACCGTCTTGCCCAATAGTTCATAGGTGCCCGGCTCATTCAGGCGCAGTTCGTTGCTGACGATGCTGGCATTGGTGATGTCGTTCTTGACGATGGCGGTCAGCGGCATCTGCTGCCAGGTGTTGACGACGATGGCCTGGCCATCGACACCGGCTGCCTGACGGTCCTGGACCACCATGCTCTGGATGAAGCCCTTGTGCAGGACCCGGTGGCGAACGCCACCCTGTAGAACCGTGACGCGGTCTATGTCGGTCGCGCCGAAGCCCTCCAAGGCCAGTTCACTGTCGGTCTTAACCTGGATGCGCGACCTCCCACCGAAGACGCGCAAACGCAGAGTTTCATCGGTGTCCGTGTCGACCAATTCCACCATCGGATCGGCGAGGATCAGGCGCAGGATGCCGGTCATGGTATCGCCTGCAATCTCGACGAAACCATCCGTTGCCCCGGCAATCGCCGCGTCGATCGCCTTTCGCAGCTGCTGCAGATCGGCGACGTCCTGACCGGAGCCGAAGTTTCCGTCGCCCAGATAGCGATCGATCACATGGCAGATCTCGCGCATCGGATCGTTGAGCGCCTCGGCGGGCGGGATCGAGCCTTCGATGCCGGCGGCTGGGTCGCCATTCGTCCAGGGCGTGGCGGCGGTTCCGGGCTGGCCAGTGACCGGGTTGTACGGAAAGCGGAACTCCATGGTGTTCTCCTCTCAGGCCGCGTTCGAGTAGTCGAAGACGACGACGGTGTGTGCCGGCTTCAGCCGGGCGATCAGACATTCAAGATCGGTGGCGCGCTCGATCTTCAGATGCGGGTCGATGCCGGTTTGCGATCCCCCGATGCCGACCTGAAAATATCGAAGCCGACGGTTCGCCAGGGCGACGGTCCAGACGAACCGCATGGTCGGCGATCCGATCCGGCGCGGCTCGGCCTGGTGACCGCAAGACGATCGGGCGCAGGCGAAGGGGCGGTATTCGGTGATCTCGATGGCGTAGCCCAGCCGGTCGGCCAGGCTGACGAAATAGACGATCGAGGCGCCGCCGGCGAAGCGCAGCAGCGCCACGACCGCGTCGCGGCGCTCGCTGAAGGTCGCATCGCCTGGCGTACATGGATCCGGAAGGCCCAGGACCCGTTCCCAATCCGGCAGGGTTTCGGCGCAGGTGCGCGGGTCGGCCTCGTCCAACAGCTTCAAAGCGCGCGCATCGACTCGGCGCAACTCGGGCGCAAGGGCCAGCATCAGCCGGGCCCAAACCCGACCGCCACCTTCGGGCCAGGCGCGGCCTCGCGGGAGCAGTTTGGCCAGCGCCTCGGCATACGCCTCGATGGTGCGCAGCGCGGTCATGTGAAGGTCACCTGACCTAGCACCGGGATCTCGCCGACGCCTGGCTGGACGTTCGCCACCGGCGCCTGCAGCGTATGGTCGGTCTCGCCCGGCGCTGTCGAAATCGCCTCGGCGATATGCGTCAGCAGGATGACCTCGCCCGGCGCGCCCTCACGCTCGAACAGCTCGCTCAGGCTGGCGGTCACGGCATCGCGGACAGCGGCAGTGTCGGGGGTCAGGGAAAGTGTCACATCGATGCCGGTCAGGATCGGTGCGACCACTTCGACCTCGGCTGTCACCGGACGCACCTGATCCAGATAGTCCTGCACCGCTGCCACCTCGCCCGCATTCGGGGCGGGCCCGTGCGGGGCGTCGTCTACAGCGAAGCGCACGATCACCCGGCCAAGCCCCGCGACGCCGGCGCCATCGACCCAAACCCGCGTCACACCGGGGATTTCACGCGCCCATTGGATGTAATCGTGGGCGGCACCCCCATGGGCGGGGCGCCGCAGCTTCAGCAGCAGGCGGTCCAGCAGCCGACCGTCGCTTTCGGTATCCGCTCCACCGGCCAATCCAGGCTCTGCGATGGTTGCCTCGTTGCCGATGCCAACGACCGGCGAGAGAAACACCAGGCGCTCGGCCGCGTCGAGATTGCCGATCGCGCCGAACTCCACGGCCTCGATGGGCACGGTGGCGGCACCCCCTGCGATCACAGCCGCCTCTGTCGTGGCATATTCCAGCCCGGTCGCATGGCCAAGCGTACTGCCTGCCGGCAGGACGGTGCCATTCGTGCCGCTGACCAGCGCGGAACCGCTGGACCGTGCAGGCTCGGCTCGAACGAGCCCGTGGAAGCCCGCCTGACGCTCCAGCTGGGCCGAGTCCGCCGTGTCCGGAAAGATCTGCAGATAGACCCAATTGATATGGCCGTGCAGAGCATGGCTGACCCCCGCGAGGCCGCGCGCGATCCCCGCCAGGATGCTGCCGCGACGCACGATCGGCACCTCGTCGATCGTCGCCTCGATATCGGCGCGCGCACGCCCATCGATGTCGGAGAGGGTAGGTCGTTCGAAGGTCATTGCATGGCCCTCCAGAGCAGATCGTAGCGGAGGTCGATGCGCCGCCCGCCACGGATTATGGCGGCGTCGATCCGCAGGGTCGCGCCGGAGCCGACGCCGTCGATCCGGGTGGCCTCGACCTCCAGCCGTTCGGCAATCCCGTCCTGGACCATCCAATTGAGCGCGCCCGCCGCGAAGTCGCGGGCCCGGCGCCTGTTCTCCTCGGTCGCTTTGGCGCGTGCCAGCGTCCAGAGCTTGCCGCCAAGCGGTCGGCCTTCCAGCGCATCGCCCCACCAGCCCCGCAGGTCCCCGGTGGGTGTGTCCAGCTCGGATGGCAGCGCGCGGGCATCGGTCAGCAGGCTCATCAGCGCCAGCGAGCCCAGGCCACGGTCGAGCGCCAGATCACCGTCCTCGATGCAGAGATCAGCGGATTGGTCGATCGGATCGAATGCGAGCGCCAGATCGGTCATCCGCCATCTCCCACACCCGTCACGATCGGCCATTGCCCAGCCGAGGATCCAGCGCCGACCTGGACCAGATGGGTAACCGTGGCGACGGCCTCGCCATTAACTGTCATCGAGGGCGCATCGATCTCGATCTGATCGGGCGACACGATTCGGATGCCATCGCGCCGGATGTCGATCCGATGCCCCAGATCGTCGAAGCGCGAGCTTTCGCCCGGCTGAAGATCGGTCGGCCGATAACGGCGATCACCCAGCGGCAGGACCACCCGGTGCGATCCATCGCCCATCACCGACAGGCTGATCCCCTCGGCACCATCCAAAGGCAGTGCCGTCAGCCAAACAGGCTCGGCGAGTTCCAGCGCATCGGCGCTTTCGTCCTGCAGTCCGTCGATCGAGACCAGCACACGCCCGCCATCGGCCGCGATCGCGCGGATCACGCACCTTCCGATCATTAGCTGAAGGCGCCGGCTGATCCGGCCCAGGGTCCCGGTCATAGCGCGTCCCATCCGGCAGCTGCCTGTTTCACGGCGACCTTGTCCTCGCGCAGGTCGAACCCTTCCGGCTGCGCCACGGTCAGCCGGGTGATCTCCCCGCCATCGTCAATGCTGAATTCGGTTTCGATAACCAGCAGGCGCTCGCTCTCCAGCCCCATGAAGCTGTCGGTGACCTCGACCTCCTCGGCCGTCTCCCAGAGGGCGCCGTCGGGGCGCAACCAGCTTTGGATCGTGTAGGTCCATCGCCGCGCCCGCCCACGGCGCAGCGCCGCCTCGTGGCGCGCGCGATCGCCGAGCGAGATGCCATCGCCCTGACGCTCGGCCAGGACGATCAGCGGTCGGTGGATCGGCACGGACGCATCGACAGCGCGCCCCGACCCACGCGCCGAGGTCGCTCCATCCCATTGGTCCGCGCCTTCCAGCTGGCCCTTGACCGTGTATTCCGAATATTGGTCGCGGCCACCGAACTCGGCCTCGGCCTCGAGGACGTTCTTGCCGAGCTCGAGGGCACCTTGAAGATCCGTCGAACGCCGGCGGATGATCAGACGTCCCTCCGCATCATCGGTCAGGAAGACGCCCCGCTGGCGCGCCAGGCGCTCCAGCACCTCGAAGATCGTCTCGCCCTGTTCGACCTGGACTCGGGGAAAGGGCCGCGTGTCGCCCGCGAGATCCACGACCTCGATGCCGAAGGGCTCAGCCACCCGGCGCGCAATGGCGGCAAGGGACAGCCCGCGCAGTTGCCCGGTGGGGATGATGCATGAACAATCGACCAGCTGGCCGGTCAGGCTGCGCCCACCGACTTTCACGACATGGGTCGCGGCGCTATAGCGCGGGGCCACCTTGTCGATCACTCCCCGGATCACGGTCTTGCCATCGAGGCGCAGCGCACAAGGCGTATGCTCGCGCAGATCGCGGCGATCCCCCGATCCCGGCCAGCGGTTCGTCAGCTCCAGCTCGAAGCTGGCGGATGCCTCCTCGAGCGCGCGTTTCACTTTGACGCCCATCCACCCGGCATAGTCCTGGCCGTCGATGACCAACACGACCTCACCCATTGGCCCGCTCCCTCAGCTGGATTTGCGGCGGCGACCAGAGCGGATGGACGATGGCGTTCCGGGTGATCAGGTCGGTTTCCTGATCGATGCGCCCGCCAACACGCCAGGCCAGCGCCAGGCTGGGCAGGCTTTCGGGCAGCTCGATGATCGCGATGGGCACGATATCGGCCGCTGCCGCCAGCAGAGCATCGCGAGCGACGCGGCGCAGATCGGTCAGCTGGCGAACGTGAAGATCGTCCGGGGTCTGCCGATCGGCCTCGCGACGGATCGCGATCTCGACGCTGGCCTCCATCTCCTTCATGGCGGCGATCGCCGCCTGGTGGCTGTCATACTCGCGCTGGACCAGCGCGCGGCACAGCTCGCTCAGCAGGATCGCATCGAAGGCGCCATCGAATGCGGCGCGGTTCTCTGTGAAGCGGGTGCCGATGGTACCGTCACCCTGGGCGGGATCGCGCTCGAGCAAGACGCGGATCGCGGCGGCGGCGGTTTCGGCTTCCTCGGCCGTCCGCTCGAATGCATCCGGCGGCTGGGCCGCTGGTCTGTCGCCTGGGGTGCCGGGGTTGCTGGGGCGTCGGGTGCGACCGCCAATCCCGCCGGCCACGGCGTCAAACAGGGCAGCAACTGCGTTTGCGGCATCGCCGACGGCCAAGACCTCGCGGGCGATGGTCTGGCCCTTGGCCACGGCGCCGACGATCGTGCCAACCGCACGGCGTTGCAGCTGTGTGACACGGGAGACGACGGCGCGGGCATCGTCAAGCTCGGCAAACGCGTCATCGAAAGCCTGCTGCATGTCGTCAATCGCGGCCTCCGCCCGATCGAGATCGATGCGTCGCCCGAAGATCTCGATTGCGACATTTTCAGTTACGTCGGCCGTGTCTTCAGTGGCGCGCTGTCCATCGATCTCGTCGCTGGGCAGCGTCCCATCGGCGGGCGCGCGCAGGAAGGTCAGAGAGAAACGGGCCATGCGCCCACGCCGCGAGGTTTCAGAGATCGACCACCCGGCCGAGGGATCGACAACAACTTCAAGCGATCCGAGCCAGGGATCGATCAGTTCACCCGCGCCCGGCTCCTTCAGGGCATCGCGCAGCGCGTCCCGCCTGGCCATATAGTCGTCGCCGATAACGAAGGCTTCCAGCGTGAACCGTTCGTCATCCAGGCCCAGCTGCTCGACCCATCCCTCGTCGCGCAGAGGGTAGACGTGATGCGCCCCGCGCTGACCGCCGCGCTCACCGCGCTGCCAGACCTCGAACGGCACGCCGCGAAAGCTCGCTGGGCGGAGATCCCGGCGCCAGCTCATTACGGACCAACCATTGTGCGGCCAGTGTCGCCGGCGGGATCGATCGAGGGACTAGAATTGGGCAGGTTGGCAAGGCGGCGCTCGAGACGGCCGAGTGCGGCTAGGATACGGCGATTGCCATCGCTGATTTCACCGGTCTGTTCGTCCTGCCCTTCGAGCAGTGCCCGCACCTCGCCGGAGCCGTCCGCGCCAGCGGGATCAGCCGATCCGAGGCCCAGCCGACCCAGAACAAGACTGCGCCGGCTGGCGGCGCGGGCAGCCTCGGCGGCCTGGCGTCTTTGGAGATCGGCCTGCAACTCGGTGTGGCGGGGACCAGCCCCCGGCAGTTCACCGGCCGCAACCACACCCGTCGCCACCAACGGCAACGAGCCCAGAATGCGACCGAGCGATCTCCCTCCGGATGCCTTTCGCTTGGTGGATCGATCGGCGGCGGTATCCCCGCCCAGACCGGTCCCGCCGCCGAGAAGAAGTTTGGCAGGCCAGTTGGTGACAAAGACAGGCTGCGCGGCGAAGCTACCGGCCGCGCCAGCGGCTGCCGCACCACGGCTCACCCTCGGCCCTCTGCCGGCACCCAGGGCCATGAGCCCGGCCTTGCCGACCACAAGAGCGCCTGCCGCGCCAAGAGCGACATTCGCTGCATCATCCAGAGTAAACTTCACGCCCTTGTCGATCAGCGCATTCAGCGAGTCGGTTAGATCCTGTAGCGGACCCATCAGGTTGTCTTCGATCCGATCGTTGACCGTGTTGACCAGCCGTTGACCGGAGGCGTTGAAGGTGCCGGCGATGCGCGAGCTGTCGCCCGTGATCGTGGAACCGGTACCGCGGGTCGCAATCAGCGCATCGAGGGAGCCGAAGCCGCCGGTTTCCCGAAACTCCTTCGACAGCAGGCCGACGCCACGGAAGGCTTCCGCATCGAAGATGGTTTTGAGTTTTCGATCGTTGCCGCCGAATGCTGTGATGACGGCTCGCAGCATCTCAACCGGCCCACGCTCGCGGCCATCCGCGGTCTGTGTTGCGATCCCCGCCTTCTCCAGCTTCTTCAGCCTGGTCGGATCGGAGAGATTGTTGATCACGTTCTCCAGAACTGTCGTCGCCTCTTCGGAGCTGCCGACCCCACGAATAAACGTCTGAAGAAGGGCGCCGGAGCGGGCGAGCCCTTCAATGCCTGGACCGCCCGTTCGCGAGAACGCCGAAAACGCTTTCGGACCCACGCGCGCCAGGTTCGCCAGCTCTACAGCACCTGCCTTGCCCTGCTTGGCCAAAGTATCGAGACCGGCCAGGACACCCTCACGGTTGTCGAGCCCGAAGGATTGCGACATCACCGCCACGAGGTTGCCGATCTCCTCGCCCGCGATCCCTGTCGCCTGGATGGCCACGCCCATCTCGCGCTTGATGGAGTTGCCGAAGTCGAAATCGCCCGTGCGGGCGGTGAACGCATCGAGGGCCGCAAATATCTGCTCAGGTGCAATCAGAATATCCGGATCATTGGCGACTTCGTTTACCTCGTCGCGGATCCGGGCCATCTCTTTGGAGCTTTTTCCCGCAGTGATGCCGAGTCGCTCCAGACGTTGTTCCAACGTACCCAAGCGACGGATCGACAATGCAACGCCAGCGCCCAGGGCAGCGCCCGCCGCGGCAGCGCCCCCGACCAGCGCGCGATTTAGTCCGCGGTCAAGGCGGCGGGCAGCGCGACCGACACGGCCCAGCTCGCGATCGCCGCGATCTCCAAGGCGACGAAACGCATTGCCGAACCGGCGCGCCTGGTTGTCCAGGTTGCCGCCCATGTCCAACAGGAACTTGGCGCGCAGGGACCGGGTCATTGCTGACGCTCCGCGTTGCGCTTGAGGATGTGGCGCACTTCACTCAGGCCGAGGCCCAGCACCTCCGCTCTGGTCCAGTTGCTCACCTTTGATATGTCGAAGATGAGATCAAGCATCGCCCGGCGCCGCTCGGCCGGGCTCATCTCGCCCCGCATCGGGCCCTCCGCCGCGCTCGACCAGACCCGCGGCTTCCGCCAGTTCAAGGTCCAGCTTCTGCAGGCTGCGCTCGATCAGTTCCCAATCGGTGCGGGTCAGCTTGCGCAGGACGGCCGGTTGCGGATCGTCGAGATCGCCGATCTTGGTGACCCGCCGCATCATGATCGTGCGATGCGCCCGCAACCCTTCGATCCCCGACTCGAGGGCGACCAGCTCGTCCTCGAGCGTCTCCTCGCGGATCGTGGCGGTCATCGCCCGATCGCTGGCGCCGACGATCATGCCGGTGTGCAGTTTGACCTCGCGTGTCAGCATCAGAC
>JBCCDA010000140.1:0-8818 GCA_039033215.1 Pseudomonadota bacterium
GCCTGGTGCCCATGGTGGCAATCGACCTTGGGGATGTTCTTGGGCGATCGCGCCCATCCTGAGACGAGAAAACCGGTCCGGACCAGTGCTTCGGCCGTCAGGGTGCCGATGACGCCGAGGCCCAGAACCGCCACCTGTGTTCGCGAGGTCACGCGGGGGCCGATCTGTTCCCACTGGCCCTGCGCTTCATGGACCCGGTGTGCCGTCATGTTGCGTTGCCCGGCAAGGATGTATGCCAGGCAATATTCAGCGATCTCGCGTGCGGCGTCCATTGCGACCAGGCGCGCGACCCTGATGCCGCGGGGGAGGTCGGGTGCGCCAACGATGGTCTCGACGCCCGCGCCCAGTTTCTGCACCAGCTCCAGCTTCGGGAGACGCGGTGCCACCCCGGGGAACAGGCGCGAGACCGCCAGCATCCGCACGTCCTCGAGCGGGCCATCGTCAAGCCCGCAAAGGATCCGAACGCCGGGGAGGGACGGTGTCAGCCGATCCCTTAGCGCGGTCTCTGCCATCCAGGACGGCTGGCGAATGTCGATGAGAAGGCTCATGCGCGCCCCTTGCCGGTGTGGCTGTCGGGGCCCCGGTCAGAACCCCAATCGGCTATATAGCGCCTTGAGCTGTTCGACCAGCCGGTCAAAGTCCACGGGTTTCTCGACGAAATCTTCCATGCCGGCCTCGAAGCACGAGGCACGCCATTCGGGCGTCACGTTCGCGCTGACGGCCAGAACGACCGGCCGCCATTCCTCCGGGCTGGCACTGAGAATCCGGCGGGTAGCCTCGAAGCCATCCATGACCGGCATGCTGAGATCCATGAGGATCAGAGCCGGTTGGTGCTGGCGCGAGGCATCGACGGCTTCGGCCCCATTGGTCGCCGTGACCGTCGTAAATCCTGCCGCCCGCACGAATTCACCCAGCACAAAGAGATTGGTCGGATCGTCATCGACGATCAGTACAGGAGGCCGAACCGTCCCGTTGCACGAATTATTGGTTTCCACCTCCCAGCACCTCAGCTCACATCCCCCAGTGGTACGCTAGCACGCTGGAACGCCTTAGGCGAGAAGCTTGACTAAGAATGCGAAAGATGCTCGGGCGGCGGCGCGTTGGGCGGGGAGAGGTCTCCGCTACCCAACCCGATTCGCCCGCCGATCAACCTTGTCGAGGTCAATCTCAACCCGGAACGTCGCGCCGTCGGTCTCGCTGCTTTCCAGCGTGACCCGGCCGCCCATTAGGTCGATGATCGTGCGGGCGATGGAAAGCCCCAGACCGCTGCCTTCGGTCTTGGCGCCGACAGCTCTCAATCCACGAGAGAACCGGTCGAAGATCTTGTCGCGCTCGTGCTCGGGAATGCCGGGGCCGGTGTCGGTGACCTCGAGGACCACGAAGGCTTGGCCAAGACGCTCCCGGATGCGCAGGCGCACGGTGACGCCGCCTTCCTGGGTGAACTTCACGGCGTTGCCCACCAGGTTTGCGCAGACCTGCCGGAAGCGCCCCCGGTCTCCCAGGACCTCGGTGCCATCGGGATCGTCGATCTCGACCTTGAGTTCGAGGCCCTTCGACGTCGCGGCGATCCGCGAGACGTCGCAGACCGATTTGACCGTCGCTGCGGGAGAGAAGGGCGCGATGGTCAGGCTGAACCGTCCATGTTCGATCGAGGAGACATCCAGAAGATCGTCAATGAGGTTCATCTGTGTCTCGGCCGAGTTCATCAGCATGTCGACCATGCCCTTCTGGCGCTCGTTAAGCTGCGTCTGCTGCAGCAGCCTGCCGAGGCCAAAGACCCCGTTCATCGGTGTGCGAAGTTCGTGACTGATATTGGCAATGAAGTCCGTCTTCGCATGGCTCGCATTCTCGGCTGCGGTCAGTGCAATCTCCAGACGTTCGGCAGATCGGCTGAGCAAGCGCGACGAGATCAGCGCAATGGCGGTGAGCAGCAGTAGAACCAGTGCGAACGGCAGGGCGATGCCTTGCAGGATCTCGGCGCCGGGCCGAGGCGGCGTCCAGACCGCGTGGGCAACTGCTTCACCAGTGCCGTCGATCAGCGGGATCGAGATTGGCGGGTCCATTGGCGAGATCTCGAGATGCAGATCGTCGATCAGATACTGCGAGCCGATTTCCCTCAGCAGCTCGTCATCCATGCGAAAGCCGAAGATCAGGCGTCCGATCTGGGCGTCGCTGGCCGGGTCCTCCGCCGGGTCCGCGGACACGATCCTTGCGGAGGAGAGGAGCCAGATCGTCTCGCCGGCATCGAAGATGACGGTCACGGGGCTTCTGTCCTCGATCGGCAACTTGTCGAGCAGCGCGCGCAGTTTGTCGACAGCCGGCGCGGGGATCAGTGTGGTCGAGGGCTCGGCGTCCATGCCGGGTGCCCACCCAAACGGCGCGGAGCCATCGGGCATCTGCACCATCATCAGATCCGTCGTCTCGGTGACGGCTGCGCTAATTCCTATGTTCTCCCAGATCCAGGTCCGGTCGTTGGCGACAACGGCGGCGACCGCATCCGGCCAGATGGCGAAGTCCATCGTCACGGTGCGCAGGGTATCTTCCAGCGATGCCAGACCGCCACGGACCATCTGCTCCGACCCGCGAAGGGCCAGCCGGTCATGCTCGCGTGTCATCCAAAGAGAAAAGCCAATGGCGGACAGAACAAACACAACTACAGCGACGGTCAAGAACCTCGCGATCCGTGTGGATGTTCGCAGGTTCACAGTCCGGCGCGTGGGTCCGGGAGCGTCCTCCGATCGTTGGTCAGGTGACTTTTCAGTGGTCAGAGCCAAAACGCCTCCCCGACGACAGTGTCGCCGATACAAATACTCAGGTTCAGCCTGACCCGACTACGAGGCTGGTATGGCACCCCGCTCACAACGCCTGCACTCTGGGCGCAGCTCAAACCCCTTGAACGTCATATCGTATTCACGCGCCGGTTGAAAGGGCAAGAGGGGACCCGCCCGCCAGGCCCGGTGGCCGACGAGCGGAGCCGCTTTCCCAAGTATCTCCGTCAGGCTGCGCGGCGAACCTCGACCAGAGACTGCATGAAGTGGTAGTGCTGCGGACAGTTTTGCAGATACATCAGACGCAGCCAGTGGTTTGGCGCCAGATTGAAGATGTTCCAGAAGCCGTAATCTTCGAAGAACTCTTCTCCAGCCTCGATGTCACGGGTCGCCACGACGCAATCCTGGCTAAGCGGCAACCACTCGGGCGTCGCGATATTGGCGAGCATACCCTCTGCGTGGTTCACGAACTGCATACCGTCACGATACCAGATAAACTTCTCGGTGGGCTCGTGCAGGTAACCGGCAAGCAGCGCCTCCTGCAATGTCCCACCATCGTACAGATGAAGTTCTTGGGCATCACACGCGTACATCGAGTCATCAAAGCCCCAAACTTTGGTTCCGGCCTTGATGGGTTCTTTCGCGAACGCGCCCATTCCATGCACTGTGCTTGGCCGAAATTCTACGCAAACTTCCCACGTCATGCTTCTCGCTCCTCGCCATGATTAGATATCGGTCATCATCGATAACCGCCAATAGACTGTAGCAAGGATTTCCTCGATTCATAGTGTTCATTAATGAAAATGAAGTGACACGACTTGGCCTCTGATTGGTTAATTGTTTCTTAATTTGAAGTTATCAAAAGAAAAAAATATTTCACCCCCGGTTGTTACGGGTTCAGACACGATAGTATCGAAATAGTTTGAATCAATTTGACGTAAAGTCGAGAGATGTGGTTGTACCCACCAGCAGGACCATCGGTCTATTGGAGCGCTAGCCTCGCCTGGTCTGAGGCGTACCAATCTTTAGTTCCGGCGGTGTGAACCACGTGGTCCAAGCGTCACTTCCCCCAACCGAAGTTCGTGCTTGACAGCGGCGAAATCAGAGGAAACGCCACAAGACAATGATCGATATAACCGCCATCACGAGAACAGCGATTTCGGCGAGCTGCAACTTCTCTTCGAAAAACAGAACACCTGCAGCTGCAATCAATACTACGGTAGATAGCGAATAAATTCCGCCCAACGTCGCAAGGTTAATCGTGCGCAAGGCATAAAACCAGCCAAAAGCGGACATACCGTAGGCTACTGCACCCGCAACGAAGAAAGGTGACCAGAGATTGTTCTGGTCGGCAGCTTTCTTAATCAACACGTCTGCTACGACAGTTAGCAGGCTGAAAGCCAAAACGATGAGGATCGCGACCCGGGTTTCCGTCATGCTTACTGTCCCTATGCGCTCAAGTCATGTCTAGCGGCTCAGGACAAACGATTCGCCCATGCACTCCTCGGATCAGAGTACCCCAACACTACGAGAGTTCATCGTAAAGTTGTAAGAGCGCTCAAGTTTCGACGTCGGCATCGCCACCGCGCCCACCGATCTTCTCGGTTACCTCGGCGGCTGCGCGCCGCACCTTGGCGCCGAGTTCGGCGACAATGCGATCTGGAAAGCGGACGGTCGGACCGGATACCGAGATCCCGGCAGCGGCCTCCCCGAACGAGTTGAAGATTGGCGCCGCCACACAGCGCATGCCGACATATCGTTCCTCGTCGTCCAGCGCCCAGCCACGCGTGCTGACCGCATCGAGATCAGCAAAGAGCGCGCCTGCTGTTGTTCTGGTCTTGGACGTGAACTCGGGCAGGCCCTTGCGTTGCAGCAGATGCTCGATCTCGTCACGGGGCATCTCGGCGAGCAACGCTTTGCCGATGCCCGAGGCATGCATGAAGCTGCGCGTCCCAGAACGAAAGAAGGCACGGATGGGATTGTGGGTCTCGACCTGGCTGACGAAGACGACTTCGCCGTCATCTGCGATCGCGAGGTTCGACGTCTCGCCCGTCTCCTCGGTCAGACGCCGCATGACATCCCGACCGGCATCAACCAGGTTCGTCCGGTGCAGGAAGCTCGAGCCGATCCGGAACGCCTCGATCCCGACCAGCCATTCCTGCGTGCTCTCGTCGAACTCCGTCACCCCGTGGCGCTGCATCGTTGTCAGCAGCCGATGCGCCGTCGATGGCGGCATGCCGGCACTTAATCCGATCTCGGTCAGCGTCGACCGGCGCTCGCGCGCGAGCAATCGCAATAGCTGCAACCCGCGATCAAGGGCCTGCGCCGCTGCCGCCGGTGCATCCGCGGACGCGGTCCGAGGACGGCCGCGAGAACGCTTCTGCGCACCAGATTGGGCCATCGCTTGTTTCCTTCCCCGATGTGTTCTCTGACAACTAGAGCAATTTTCTTTCCAGACAAATTTTTGCGCCCGCAAGTTGAAAAACAAAAATAGTAAAGATGTCAAACAGATGCACCATCTTGCGCCGTATTTGGAAAATGTTTTCAGAAAAATTGCGACCTGCCAACGAATCGGGTATGCCCTCAAGCACACAAAACGGGAGAAACGCCATGTCCACCCAGAACCCGGTCTTTATACCCGGCCCGACGAACATGCCGGATCGCGTGCGCTTTGCGATGGCAGGTCAGACACTGGACCACAGGGCGCCTGGGTTTCCCGACTTTCAGCAGACGTTACTCGATGACCTCAAGAAGGTGTTTCGGACAGACGCCGGGCGGGCAATCACTTTCCCCGCCTCTGGTACTGGAGGCTGGGAGGCAGCGATCACCAATACGCTGAGCCCTGGTGATACAGTGCTGATGGCCCGTCACGGGGTCTTCTCCGGCAAGTGGATCGAGCTTTGTGGCCGCCACGGCCTCGAGGTCCAGGTCATTGACCGGCCATGGGGCGAGGCCGCCCCGGCAGACGCTCTTGGTGCTGCTCTGGCCGCTGACACCGACCACAAAATCAAGGCCGTGCTGGTCACGCACAACGAGACAGCCACGGGTGTCGTCTCGGACATCGGCGCGATCCGGCGTGCCATGGACGCCTGCGCGCACCCGGCGATGTTGTTTGCCGACTGCGTCTCCTCGCTTGCCTCGATGCCGTTCGAGATGGATGCTTGGGGCGTCGACATTGCCGTCACGGGCTCCCAGAAGGGGTTCATGTTACAGACGGGGATGGCGATCGTCGCGGTCAGCCCGAAGGCCTTCCAGGCGATGGAGACGGCAACCTGCACGCGCGGCTTCTTCGATTTCCAGTGGATGATCGAGAACAACGACAATGGCGGCTACCCCTACACGCCGCCGATGCAGCTGATGCAGGGTCTGCGCGAGGCACTGGACATGCTGTTGGAGGAGGGGTTGGAGGACGTCTTCGCCCGTCACCACAGGCACGCCGAGGCGGTTCGCCGCGCAGTCGCCGCCTGGGGCCTGAAGACCGTCGCGGTCTCTCCCGACGTTGCCTCCAACACGGTGACTGCGATCCATCTGCCGGAAGGATTCGACAGCGACGCGCTGATCGGACATGCTTTCAACGCCTATGGGGTCAGCTACGGCGCCGGTCTGGGTCAGTTGCAGGGCCGGGCCTTCCGGATAGGACACCTGGGCTCGCTCACCGAGGCGATGGTGCTCTCGGGCCTTGCGACGATCGAGATGGCAATGGCTGATCTTGCAATCCCGGTTCGCCTTGGTAGCGGTGTTGCGGCGGCGCAGGCCTACTACTGCGCCGGTGGCGCAAAGGCGCTGCAGACCGCAGCCTGAGAAGGGGAGGAAACGATGAAGGACACTCTCGATCCGGGCATCATCCCGACGTGGGCGGATGTCGAGGCCGCGCATGAGCGCATCAAACCTCATATCCGCCGGACCGAGGTTTTCACGAACGCGGAACTGGACGCGCAGACTGGCGCGTCGCTGTTCTTCAAGTGCGAAAACCTGCAGCCGCCCGGCGCCTTCAAGGTCCGTGGCGCATCGAATGCGGTCTTCGGGCTGTCGGAGGAGCAGGCGAAGGCCGGTGTTGCCACGCATTCTTCGGGCAATCACGCGCTCTGCCTGTCCTATGCGGCGGGCCGCCGGGGTATCCCGTGCAACGTGGTGATGCCACGCACGGCGCCGCAGGCAAAGAAGGACGCAGTGATCGGCTATGGCGGCAAGATCACCGAATGCGAGCCGTCGACGACCAGCCGCGAGGAGACCTTCGCCAAGGTTCAGGCCGAGACGGGCGGCGATTTCATTCACCCCTACAACGATCCGCGCGTGATCGCAGGGCAGGCCACATGCTCAAAGGAGTTCCTGGAGCAGGTCGAGGATCTGGACATCCTGGTCGCGCCCATCGGGGGCGGAGGCATGATTTCGGGCACGTGCCTCACGGTGAGTTCCATCGCGCCGCACGTGAAGATCTACGCGGCCGAGCCCGAGCAGGCCGACGACGCCATGCGGTCCTTCAAGGCGGGCCACATCATCGCCGATGATGCGCCCGAAACCATCGCGGATGGCTTGAAAGTGCCGCTCAAGGAACTGACATGGCATTTTGTGTCCAACCATGTGACGGACATTCTGACAGCCAGCGAGCAGGAGATCATCGACGCCATGAAGCTCAGCTGGAAACGGTTGAAAATGGTGATCGAGCCCAGCTGCGCCGTGCCGCTGGCGGTCATCCTCAAGAACCCTGACGTCTTCGCTGGCAAGCGAGTTGGCGTCGTAATTACCGGTGGCAACGTCGATCTCGACAAGTTGCCCTGGACGAAAGCCTGAGGGAGGGCAACCCCATGAAAGATACGGTAAATCTCGACGAACTGGAAGTTGGTTACGACGTCCCCGCTGCGGTTGGTATGGACGAGGCGGACATCCAGACGCCCTGCCTCGTGCTCGATCTCGATGCGCTGGAGCGCAACATCAAGAAGATGGGTGATTGGGCCAAGGCGCACGGCATGCGCCACCGCGTCCATGGCAAGATGCACAAGTCCGTCGACGTCGCGCTGCTGCAGGAAGAGCTGGGCGGCGCCTGCGGTGTCTGCTGTCAGAAGGTGTCGGAGGCCGAGGTCTTCGCCCGTGGCGGTATCAAGGACGTGCTGGTGTCCAACCAGGTGCGCGATCCGGCCAAGATCGACCGCCTGGCGCGGATCCCCAAGCTGGGCGCGCGCGCGATCTGCTGTGTCGACGACGTGACCAACGTGGCCGACCTGTCGGCGGCCGCGGTCAAGCACGGCACTCAGATCGAATGCCTGGTCGAGATCGACTGCGGCGCGGGTCGCTGCGGCGTGACCACTACCCCGGAAGTCGTTGAAATCGCGAAAGCAATCGACGCGGCCGAGGGGCTGAAGTTCGCTGGCATCCAGGCCTACCAGGGCGCCATGCAGCACATGGACAGCTATGATGACCGCAAGGCCAAGATCGACGTCGCGGTTGCCATGGTGAAGGACGCCGTGGACACGCTGAAGGCAGATGGCATCGACTGCGACATCGTCGGCGGCGGCGGCACCGGGAGCTATTATTTCGAAGGAACATCAGGGGTTTACAACGAGCTCCAGTGTGGCTCCTACGCCTTCATGGATGCCGACTATGGCCGCATCCTCGACAAGGACGGCAAGCGCATCGACGAAGGGGAGTGGGAGAACGCGCTCTTCCTCCTGACCTCGGTCATGTCCCATGCCAAGGCCGAAAAAGCCATTTGCGATGCGGGACTTAAGGCCCAGTCGGTCGACTCGGGGTTGCCGTTCATCTACGGCCGCGACGACGTCAAGTACGTCAAGTGCTCGGACGAGCACGGCGTGATCGAAGACAAGGGCGGCGTCTTGGCGATCAACGAGAAGCTCAAGCTGGTACCGGGCCACTGTGACCCGACCTGCAACGTGCACGATTGGTACATCGGTGTGCGCGGCGGCAAGGTCGAGACCGTCTGGCCCGTCTCGGCGCGCGGCAAGGCGTACTGAGAGACCGACGACCAAACTCCCGGCGACACTGCTGTATCGCCGGGAGATTTCGGACTGATGAGAATCCTCATCAAATTTACA
>JBCCDA010000141.1:0-8640 GCA_039033215.1 Pseudomonadota bacterium
AGAGCTTGTAGCGAAAGATCGACGTCAGCGGGAACGACTTCAGCGGTGCTGTCCCAAAGCGGCGATGTATGTCCTTGAGCTGGCGCAGGTCGGTGGCGTGATAGTGCCACTCGCGCGGCTCACGCACGCATTCGGTCGAGTAGTTCGCGCCGGTCAGGATGTAGCGGACCTTGTTCTTGACGGCAAAGTTGTAGAGCCCGGCGAAGAAGGCGTGGTCCTGCGGCGTGTCGATGTGGGGGACCTGGGCCTTGAAGAAGGCAAGCTGCAGGTCGCGCATCTCCTTCCAGTTCACCACCTCAGTGTAGAGATCGAGCCCCAGCTTATCGACCAGAGACTCGATGTTCGAGGTCGCCTGCTGCGAGTTCCACCCGGCGTCGACATGGTAGAGAAGCGGGCGCAGCCCGAACTTCCTGACCGCGATGTGCACGACGTAAGAACTGTCGACCCCGCCCGAGAGCCCGATCAGGCAATCGTGGTCCTGTCCTTTGCCGGCAGCCTTGATCTTCTCGACCTGTGCCTCGATCTGGGCGAGTCCCGTCTCGTCGGTGTGCCAGTTGGGCAGGATGTTCGAATAATAGTTGGTGCAGTATTCGCACTGCCCGCTGTCGTCGAAGACGATCTTCGAGTCGGACGTGTCCATGATGCAGTTGTTGCAGACCTGGTACGCGCGCATTTCAGCCTCACCACCCGGCGGCGTAGTGTTCTGCCGCCACTCTTCCCAAAACGCTCGCGAACTCCCGATGATCGGGCCGAATTGCGTCGAAAGAACCAAGGAACCGCGCCTCTATTGACGCCAGATTCCTATATCTAGCAGCGGTTGAACGGTCAACACGCCATAGTTGAGCGATCGCCGCATCGGCAGGGCTAGTGGCACGCCGACGGCTGGGTCGGTCAACCGCCCCTTAATTTGCGCAGCACCAGGTTGATCAGCGGCAACAACAGCAGCGCGATTGCAATCCAGGCGATGATCGGTGCGATCCAGAAGTGTTCGCCCGTCCCGGTGCGGTCGAAGTAGGGGTTGAGGAAGATCCCGAAGCTGCCGTCCGACCATTGCAGGCTCTGGCGCAGGGTCTCCTCGGTGATCTTGCCCAGCACGATGGCCAGTGCTGCAGGCGCCAGCGGATAGTCGAGGATCCGCATCAGGAACGCGCCGAGCCCGAACCAGAACATCAGCCAGACATCGAACATGCTGTCGGTGGCGGCATAGACCCCGGCGGTCGAGAGCACGAAGATGATCGGCGCGAGGATCGTGAACGGCATCCGCAGCACCCAGAGGAACAGCGGGATGAAGGCGAGGTTCACGATCACGGCGATGACGTTCGAGATGTAGAAGGACCCGATGACCGGCCACACGAACTCGGGCTGGTCGGAGAAGAGGCGCGGTCCGGGTTCGAGGTCCAGCAGGACAAGCCCCGTCAGCAGCACGGCGGTGGTCGGCGAGCCCGGAATGCCCAGCGTCATCATCGGCAGCATCGATCCTGTCGAGGCCGAGTTGTTCGCAGCCTCGGGAGCTGCAACGCCGTCGACCGATCCCTTGCCGTATTCCTCTTTCCGGCGCGAGGTCATCTTCGCCACGCCGTAGGACATCAGCGAGCCGGGCGTTGCGCCTGCCGCCGGCAGGATGCCTACGAAGAACCCCAGGATCGAGCCGATCGTGGTGCCGCGCCAGCCCTCCTTGACCGTGGTCCCGGCCGCCTTGGTGATCTTCGAGACGCTGATATCCGCCTGTGACATCGCGTTGTCGCCCCGGGTCGTGTGCAATGTCCACAGCATCTCGCCCACGCCGTAGACCCCGATGGCCAGCACCAGGAAGTTGATCGGCCGCGAGAAACCGGTGAGGTCGAAGAACTGCAGCCGCGGCTCTCCGCTGATGACGTCGAACCCGATGGACGCGCAAACCAGCCCGATCATGATCGAGATCACGGTCTTCGCGATGTCGTCGCCGCCGAGGCCCACGAAGGTGGCAAAGGCCAGCAGCATCAGGGCGAATATCTCGGGATTGCCGAAGCGGAGCGCGACTTCTGCCAGCGGCGGGGCGAAGCCCGTGAAGAAGATGTTGGCGACCGTGCCGCCGATGAAGCTGGCCAGTGCGGCGGTGACCAGCGCCTGCTCGGCCCGGCCTTTCAGCGCCAGGGGGCGTCCGTCGAACGTGGTCGCCACCGCCGTGGACGCGCCCGGGATACCCAGCATGATCGACGAGATCGCCCCGCCGTACATCGCCCCGTAGTAGATCGCGGCCAGGAAGATCATGGGGGCGGCGTCGGACCCCGTCTGCTCCTTGATGAAGAAGATCGTGGGCAACAGGATCGCGACTCCGTTGACCGACCCGAGGCCGGGCATGGCGCCCACGAAAAGCCCGATGACCACGCCGATGAAACAGATCATCAGGTTGCCGGGCTCCAGCGCGATCAGGATGCCATCGGCGAGAAGGCTGAGAACTTCCATCCGGCGTCTCCGATCAGGTCGCCCGGCGGGCGGAGATCAGGCTCGCCGCCACCAGGATTGCACCGCCCGCAAGAAACATCAGGCCCAGCACCGATCCGTCTACCTGACGGAACCAGTTGCCCAGTGGCACGTAGAGCGTGTCTTCGATTGCTCGGACGCCCTTCGGCAGGTTTCGCGACATGGCGATGTCGAAGAACATGTACATCCACGTCGGCAGAACCAGCGACAACGCCACGGACAGCAGGAGCGCGTGCCCCCCGAGGAACAGCATGTAGTAGAACAGGAACAGCGCCATCGCGGCGTAGATGCTGATGTAATCGGTCGCCAGCACCAGTAGGAAAACGGGGAAGCCTACGCGGACCAGCACTCCGATGCCGTGCTTGTCCAGATAGGGTTGTGTCGATTGCGATGGAGGGCTGAGGCGCAACACCCCGCGGACGAAGACGACGACGCAGCAGATCAGCATGATCGCGCAGACCCAGAACGGCCAGAACCCTCCCTGAGGTGCGCCGTCATCGCCGAAGCCAACATTCGAGAATCGCGCTTCACCCGACCACGAGGGCCGCTCGCCCGACTTCCACATGATGTAGATCGACAGCGCCGCCAGGGCGACGGCCATGACCAGTTCGGCGATACGCATGTGTGGTGTTCCCGTCTCACAGGTAGCCAGCAGACAGTCGGCCCGCAGTCCAGGGTCTCCGCCCCCGCGGAGAAGGACGGAGGCGGCGCACCACCTCCGTCCCGATCGTTAGTTGATCGCGCCCGAGGCTTTGAGGATTTCCTCGTGACGTTCGCGCTGCGACTTCCAGTAGCCCAGCAGATCGTCACCCTCGATCTTGGCACCCAGGAGCGCCCGCTTGTCGCGGTAGCCCTGCCATTTCTCGCTGTCGTAGACCTGTTGGAAGAGCCCATTGTAGTAGGCCAACGCCTCTGGCGCCATGCCAGGTGCACCCACGACCGACCGCTGCATGTAGTAGACGAAGTCGGTGCCCAGTTCCTTCATGGTCGGGGTGTCTGGGAAGATCGCCAGACGCTCGTCGGTGAAGGCCACCAGAGGCACGACATCGCCCGCCTCGTAGAAGCCCAGCGCCTCGGAGGGGTTGTTGACCGAGCTGTTGATCTGGCCGCCGGCCAGGTCCTTGGCCACGGCACCGCCGCCCTTGTAGGGGATGTACTTGATCGACAATCCGAACGTGTTGTTCAGGAAGTCGGTGATGATGTTGTCTTCCGAGTTCTTGCCGGTGCCGCCCATGACCCACTTGTCACCGCGTTCCTTCACCACCTCGAGGAACTGGTCGAAGCTGGTGATGCCGCTGTCCTTGTGGACCCACAGCACGAACGTGTCCTCGGCCATCCGGCCGATCGGCGCGAAGCTCATGATGTCGACGTCGAGGCCAGGCTGGCGCAGCGGCGTTGTGAAGAACGAGTTCAGGGTCACCATGATCGTATGATCGGGGTCCGATGCGGTCTTCATCGCCTGCAGCGCTTCCGCGCCCGAACCACCGGACTTGTTGATCGGTACCAGCGGTTGACCCGCCATGTTGTCTTCTTCGACGATCGCCTGCATCAGGCGGGCCATCTTGTCGGCGCCGCCGCCTTTGCCGGCCATGATGATGAAGTCGATCGGCTTGACCGGCTCCCAGGCCATCGCGCTGCCAGACATGGCGACAACCGCCGCCGTAGCCAGGGTCGCGAGTGATTTCGCGAAGCTCATCTGCATCTCCCTTATGCAACCGGGCCGTGTAGCCCATATGTTTTGTTGGCGCGTACCGCAGCATTCGACAAGCTGCAAGAATCTACACGCAATTTTCTTCTGGCATACCAGGCTCTGGCATACCAGATATTTCTTCCCTGTTTCCAGGTGTAGGCGGACATAGGTCGATCTGGCATCCGTCCAGTGCAGCGGTTATATCGCGCGAATGATTCCGCAGGATGACACGTCCCGCCGGGGGCTGCGGTTTCGCAAGTCCCACGGCCTCGGCAACGACTTCGTGTTGCTGGACCAGCGTGAGGCCGCCGTGGCGCTGACGCCGGAGTTGGTGCGTGCGATCGGGGACCGTCATCGCGGCGTTGGTTTCGACCAGTTGGCCGAGATCCTGCCGGACGCAGAGGCCGATGCCCGGCTGATCTTCTGGAACGCCGATGGCAGCCAGGCAGGGGCCTGCGGAAATGCGACGCGGTGCATTGGTGATCTGCTGATCAACGGCACCGGAGAGGTCACGCTGAAGACGGCGCATGGGCGGCTGTCCGCGCGGCGCCGCGCGGACGGAATGGTCGAGGTCGACATGGGCGAACCGATCGTTGGATGGCGTGACGTGCCACTGGCCCGGGACGTCGACACCTTGCATGTGCCGCTGGACGGCGACCCGGCAGCCTGTTCTATGGGCAACCCCCATTGCACCTACTTTGTCGAGGATGCGGACGCCGTGGACCTCGGATCGCTCGGCCCCGCGACCGAGAACGATCCCCTGTTCCCCGAACGGACCAACGTTCAGGTCGTCCAGATCCTTGCCGCCGATCGTGCCCGGGTCCGGGTGTGGGAGCGGGGCGTGGGCCCGACCCTTGCCTCTGGTTCCTCTTCCTGCGCGGTGCTGGTAAACGGCAACCGCCGTGGACTTCTGGGCGAGCGGGCGACGCTGGTGCTGGATGGCGGGGAGATCGAGGTGGCCTTGTCGGAGGGTCATGTCCTGATGGCGGGCCCCGTGGCGCATGTCTTCGAGGCCGTACTCTCCGCCGATTGGATCGAGGCGCACCGATGAACGCCCCCAAGTTGACGGCCGCCCCCAAGCCGCCCGTCTTCGAGACCTTTGGCTGTCGTCTAAACGCCTACGAGACCGAGGCGATGAAGAGCCTTGCCCAGGCGTCCGGCCTCGGGAATGCGGTTGTCGTCAACACCTGCGCGGTGACCGCCGAGGCTGTGCGCCAGGCCCGCCAGCGCATTCGCCGGCTGCGCGTTGAGCACCCCGAGGCCAAGGTGATCGTCACCGGCTGCGCCGCTCAGACCGAACCCGCCACGTTCGCCGAGATGCCGGAGGTCGATCTCGTTCTCGGCAACCTGGAAAAGATGGAGCCGGCCAGTTGGGCGCCCGATTTTATCGGCACCACGGAAGGCATCCGCGTGGACGACATCATGGCGGCGCGCGAGACCGCGGGCCACCTGATCGACGGCTTCGGCACCCGCGCACGGGCCTATGTGCAGGTCCAGAACGGCTGCGATCACCGCTGCACCTTCTGCATCATCCCCTATGGCCGTGGGAACTCCCGCTCCGTTCCCGCCGGCGTGGTGGTCGAGCAGATCGGGCGCCTGGTCGCCAACGGCTTCAAGGAAGTGGTCCTCACGGGGGTCGATCTGACCTCCTGGGGGGCAGACCTGCCCGGCGAGCCCCGTCTCGGCGATCTGGTGCAACGCATCCTGAGGCTGGTGCCGGACCTGCCGCGCCTGAGGATCTCGTCCATCGATTCCATCGAAGCCGATCCCGCGCTTGTCGATGCCATCGCCACCCAGCCCCGGCTCATGCCGCACCTGCATCTCAGCCTGCAGGCGGGTGATGACATGGTCCTGAAGCGCATGAAGCGCCGCCACTTGCGCGGCGACTCTGTCCGGTTCTGCGCCGAGATGCGCCAGGCACGCCCCGACATCGTCTTTGGAGCCGATCTGATCGCAGGCTTTCCGACGGAGACCGAGGCGATGTTCGAAAACACGCTTGCGCTGGTCGAGGACTGCGGGCTGACGTTCCTGCACGTCTTTCCCTACTCGGCGCGCCAGGGCACACCGGCCGCCCGGATGCCGCAGGTGCCCAAGGCTATCCGCAAGGAGCGCGCCGCCCGCCTGCGTGCCGCCGGGGAGGCCGCGCTGGCCGGCTACCTCGCGACTCAGGTCAACCGACGCCACAGCATCCTGATGGAGACCCCGCGCATGGGGCGGACCGAGACGTTCGCCGAGGTCGCGTTTTCGGTCGATCACCCGGTTGGCGAGCTCGTCACAGCGGCGCCCTCAGGGTTTCTTGGTGCCCGGCTGCAGGTGTGATGTCTCGAGGTTTGCGTAGCGGTCGTGGCTGTCCTTCACCTCGGTCCGCTTACCCATCACCGCATCTGCCTCGTCAAAGAACAGAATCGACTTTGGTTCGCGCCTAGGACCAAGCGACCTGCCGCCCTCAGCCGCATCAAGCGCTGCGTCATCCAACTCGGTCGCTGTTTGCCCGTCCTTCTTGTCAGTCATGTTCGGCCCTCCCTCGGCAGATCGCACAGTGTACCACGCATTGGCGGACACGGCGCGCCTTTGTCCGTATCGCTCGCAGCGACTTCCCATGCGTCCGGGCAGGGGCTATGTGAGAGCGAACAACGGCGGAACCTGACCCATGTCCTTCTTCAAGAAAATGCGCGAGCGGCTCTTCAAGTCGTCGTCCAAGCTGGACGAGGGACTCGAGGCGCTGGTGGACGAGGGCGAGGAGGTCGTCGAGCACGTGGCGCCTACCGCCGAGGAGATCACCACCCCCGAACCGACCGCCATTGAGGCCCCGAATCCGGTTCGCCAGCCCAGCGTCCGTCCGGAGCTTGTGACGCCGCCGGAGGTCGATCCAACGAGCGCCCGCCCGGGATTTCTGGGCCGTGCCATCGGGTCGGTAACGGGTACCCGGACCGTCAAGAAGCGCATTCTCGACGACGCTATGCTCGAGGAACTGGAAGAGGTGCTGATCACCGCCGACATGGGGGTCGAAACGTCGATGAAGGTCTCTGCCGCCTTGGCCGAGGGCCGATTTGGCCGGGCTGTCGGGGCGGACGAGATCAAGGAAGCGCTGGCGGTCGAGGTTGCCAAGATCCTGCAGCCGGTGGCACGGCCGCTGCCGATCTATCCCAAGCGTCCACAGGTGGTGTTGGTCGTGGGGGTCAACGGGTCGGGCAAGACCACGACGATCGGCAAATTGGCCTCGCAGCTCAAGGGCGCGGGCAAGAAGGTGGTGATCGCCGCGGGCGATACGTTCCGGGCCGCTGCCGTCGAGCAGCTTCAGATCTGGGGGGAGCGCGCCGATGTCCCTGTGCTGACTGCCGAACAGGGCTCGGACCCCGCGTCACTGGCGTTCGAGTCGATGACCCTGGCCGAGCGCGATGGCGCCGATATCCTGCTGATCGACACGGCGGGCCGGCTGCAGAACCGGGCGGATCTGATGGAAGAGCTCGCCAAGATCGTGCGCGTGATCCGAAAGAAGGACCCCGACGCCCCGCACAACACGGTCCTGGTGCTGGATGCCACGACCGGGCAGAACGCGCTCAGCCAGGTCGAGATCTTCCAGAAGATCTCGGACGTCTCGGGGCTGGTGATGACCAAGCTCGACGGGACCGCGAAGGGCGGCGTGCTGGTGGCACTGGCAGATCGTTTCGGCCTGCCCATCCATGCCATCGGGGTTGGAGAGGCGATCGAGGACCTGGATGCGTTCGATCCCGACGACTTTGCCAAGGCGCTGACAGGCACTGGCTGAGCGGGACCGCCGGTAGCTTTTGCTACAGACGCGCGCCGGAATTTCCTTATCGTACACCTATCTGACGAACGAGGAGGTGGACATGAGCGGTTCCAAAGACAAACCCGAGAAGCTCTCGAAAGCCGAGCTGGACGCTGTCCAGGGTGGCATCACGCTGGACAACGGGATCAAGCGTGGCATCACACTGGACAATGGGATCAAGCGTGGCGCCATCGTCGACGATAAATCCCTGAGCGACGCCAGAGACGCTGTTGTCGGCAGCAAGAAGAAGGGCTGAGGTGCCACGCTCGGAAGACGAGACCGGTCCTGAGGTAATCGCGGACAAGGACCTCGATCATGTGCAGGGTGGTGGCGTGTTCGGTACGCCGGCCGGTGGCTGGGGACTGCGACCGGCGGATCCCGGCTACATCGGTGAGACGGAGAAGAACGTCCGCAAGGCGACCTCAAGCGTGCTCAGAGGCAAGTAGGTCCAAGACAGCAGGTTTGGGACGGACGCGCCCTGGCGGGTGCGTCGGTCTTCCGGGTTTTCTCGGGAGGGGGCGTTTGCCGCCCGGTCTGTTGCAGGGCACGGCATTGAGGCGCCCTCGGGTCAGTCAGCGACGGTCAGGTACTTCTGCAGGCGTCATGGACTGCGCAGCCACGACTTCGGGTGTCCCCCCGGGGCCTGGGTGGTGGTGAACCAACCGTCTGAGGCACCGGTCGTCGGTGGCCGGGGTAC
>JBCCDA010000142.1:0-8547 GCA_039033215.1 Pseudomonadota bacterium
CCCTCAGGCGGTGATGAACCAGCCTTCTTCGGGACCGCTGCGGCCTGAGTTTTGGGATGTCCTCACGAAGCTGGGCTCTCACCCGCTCCGGCATGCGGGAACGGATCTACGGCCCAGTCGTTAAAATTCGACTAAAATTGCAGGCGCACGTCCCGCACGGTCCGTGCCGACACCACGCAACACGCGTGATCGAGACCATCACAAGCTATGACGGGCGTCTGTCATCCTATTGTGACACCCTGCCGGTTGACGAGTCCACCAAGCTGCGCATACGCAGATCCCGGGCGCGTTCCCGGCGAAGGGCGAACGGGGCGGGCTCAGCAATATCGCCCTTGACGATGGAGCGCGTCCGATGACGTTCCCCCCAAAGCCGCGGGCCGTGCCCGCGCGGCCGTACTTCTCTTCGGGTCCCTGTCCCAAGCGCCCCGGGTGGTCGGCGAACACCGTCGCGACCCACGCCCAGCTTGGGCGCTCGCACCGGGCAGGGCCCTTGAAGGCGCAACTCAAAGAAGCAATCGACAAGACCCGTCAGGTCCTCGGCGTCCCCGATGATTACCTGATCGGGATCGTCCCGGCCTCGGACACCGGCGCCTACGAGATGGCGATGTGGACCATGCTGGGTGCTGCCCCCGTCGATGTCCTGGTGTGGGAGAGCTTCGGCAAGGGCTGGGCGACCGATGCCACCAAGCAGCTTGGCCTGACCGACTGCCGGGTGATCGAAGCGGCCTATGGCGCGCTGCCGGATCTTGGCCAGGTGCGGCCAGAGGCGGATGTGCTGTTCACGTGGAACGGCACGACCTCCGGGGTCCGGGTCCCGAACGGCGACTGGATCGCGGCGGACCGCACGGGCCTGACGCTTTGCGATGCGACCTCGGCCGCCTTCGCGCAGGATCTGGACTGGCCCAAGCTCGATGTGACCACGTTTTCCTGGCAGAAGGCGCTGGGGGGAGAGGCGGCGCACGGCATGCTGATCCTCTCACCCCGGGCGGTTGCAAGGCTCGAGAGCTACACGCCGCCCTGGCCCCTGCCCAAGATCTTCCGCCTGACCAAGGGCGGCAAGCTGATCGACGGCATCTTCCGCGGCGAGACCATCAACACGCCCTCGATGTGGTGCGTCGCCGACTATCTGGATGCGCTGGATTGGGCGATTGCCGAGGGCGGACTGCCGCGCCTGCGCGCCCTGGCGGATAACAACGCCTATCTGGTGCAGGATTGGATCGACACCACCGAGGGGGTCGAGAACCTCGCGGTGGATCCGGCCACGCGGTCGAACACCTCCGTCTGCCTCAAGTTCACGGACCCCCGTGTCGCCGATCTGCCGGAGGCTGAGCAACGCGCGTTCGTCAAACGTCTGACGGCCAAACTGGATGATGCCTGGGCTGCGCTGGACATTGGCGGCTACCGCGACGCACCGCCGGGCCTGCGGATCTGGTGCGGGGCGACGGTCGTCTCGGACGATGTTGAGGCGATGATCCCCTGGCTCGACTGGGCCTTCGCCGACACGCTCCGCGAGCTGGCGCCCGCCTGACCACGTCTTCTCACGCGATACCATCGAAGCGCCGGCCGCGCGCCGAGCTGCCACGCTCGCGACCGCGACGGCCGGCCCTGACAAGGATACGGACATGCCCAAGGTACTTATCTCCGACAAGCTCAGCGAAGATGCCGTGCGCATCTTTCAGGACAACAGGATCGACGTCGACTTTAAGCCCGATCTCGGCAAGGACCCCGCGAAGCTGGCCGAGATCATCGCCCAGTACGACGGTCTCGCCATCCGCTCGGCCACCAAGGCGACCGCCGATCTGATCGCCAGGGCCGATAACCTCAAGGTCATCGGCCGGGCCGGGATCGGCGTCGACAACATCGATCTCCAGGCGGCATCGGCCAGGGGGATCGTGGTGATGAACACGCCCTTCGGCAACTCGATCACCACGGCCGAGCACGCGATTGCCATGATGTTCGCGGTTGCCCGTCAGATCCCTGCGGCCAATGCCTCGACCCACCAGGGTGCCTGGGAGAAATCCAAGTTCATGGGGGTCGAGATCACCGGCAAGACGCTGGGCGTGATCGGCTGCGGCAACATCGGCTCGGTCGTGGCGTCGCGCGCCATCGGGCTCCGGATGAAGGTGATCGCCTATGATCCGTTCCTCTCGACAGACCGCGCGCGTGAGTTGGGCGTCGAGAAGATCGAGGAGGTCGATGACCTGCTCGCCCGCGCCGATTTTGTCACGCTCCACCTGCCGAAGACCGAGAAGACGGCGAACCTGCTGTCGGCCGCGCGGATCGCCAGAATGAAGCCAGGTGCCCGCCTCATCAATTGCGCGCGCGGCGGGCTGGTCGATGAGGCAGCCGTGGCGGAAGCGCTCAAGTCCGGCCACCTTGCCGGTGCCGCCTTCGACGTTTTTGCCCAGGAGCCCGCCAAGGAGAACCCGCTCTTCAACCTGCCCAACGTTGTCGTCACCCCGCACCTGGGTGCCGCGACCACCGAGGCGCAGGAGAACGTGGCCCTGCAGGTGGCCGAACAAATGTCGGCCTACCTCAACGACGGAGCGATCCAGAACGCGATCAACGCGCCGTCCATCACCGCCGAGGAAGCGCCCGTGCTGCGTCCCTGGATCCGTGTGGCCGAAGTGCTGGGCGGCTTTGCCGGGCAGGTGACCGAGAACGCGATCACCGGGATCGAGATCGAGTATGTCGGGAAAGTCGGCGACATGAACCTCAAGCCGCTGACCGCGGCCCTGACCGCCTCCATGCTGACCCCGCTGATGGGGGCAGGGGGCGTCAACATGGTGTCGGCGCCCTTTGTGGCCCGCGAACGCGGCATCCAGATCGCCGAGACGCGTCGCGATGCTCAAGGTGCCTATGGCTCCTACATCCGACTGATCGTCATCACCGAGGAACAGACGCGTTCGGTCGCTGGCACGGTCTACTCGGACGGCAAGCCGCGGTTCATCCAGATCAAGGGCATCAACCTCGAGGCCGAGCCGATGCCCTTCATGCTCTACACCACCAACAACGATGCGCCTGGCTACATCGGTGCGCTGGGCATGAAGACAGGAGATCTGGGGATCAACATCGCGAACTTCGCACTGGGCCGGGCCGAGAAGGGGGGCGAGGCAATCACGCTTCTCAGCGTCGACGATCCGATCTCGCCCGAGCTTGTCGCCCAGATTGCTCAACTGCCGCAGGTCATGCAGGCCAAGGCCCTGGTCTTCTGACCATCTGGCATCAGGGGCCGGGCCCATCTGTCGGCCCGGCAGAGGTCGTGGACACCGGCGGCCACCAGCTTATGTGGTGGTGCCGTGTAGCAAGCTGAATGGAGCGAGCAAATGGCCGACGAGCCTGTCGTAGCGCAGAAGGCGCCCTATCCCGTCGAGGTCGAAGCGGGCAAATCCTATTTCTGGTGTGCGTGCGGCAAGTCCTCGAACCAGCCCTTCTGCGACGGCAGCCATGCCGGCAGCGGATTGGCGCCCGAGAAGTACACCGCCGAAAAGGACGGCAAGGTCTTCTTCTGCGGCTGCAAGGCAACGGGCAAGATGCCGCTCTGCGACGGAAGCCACTCGAAACTCTAGCGACCGGGTAGGGCCGCCAGCAGATTTGCGACGGCGTCCTCTGGCGAAATCCCGGCCGTGTCGATCGCCAGATGGGGCGTGGACCAGGGGGCGAACGCCCGCGCCTGAACCGTGGCCCAATCCGGCGTGGCGGGGTCGGCTGCGTGACGCGCGGTGATCCGGCGGCGGTGCTCGGCCTCGTCCGAACAGAATACCCAGACGTCCAGATGTACGCATCCCGCGCCCTGTGACACCGCGCGCCAGCCGTCCCGGGACCAGGCGTCTGCGCTGACCTGATCCGCGACCACCGTCCCCCCCAGCGCCAGATTGTCCGCGGCCACCGCCTGTGATGCCAGATAGCCTGCGTCCTCGGCGGCGGCGATCTGCAAGGTCGAGCGGGCCAGCGCGCCCTCGATCGAGTCGACCCGAAGGTAGACAGCCCCCAACCGCGCCGCCAGCAACCGTGCAATCGTGGTCTTGCCGGTGCCGGGCAATCCGGAGAAGGCGATCAGAAGGGGTTTCGCATCGTGTCCCATGGCCTGTGAGGATCGGTCGCAAGCTTTGTTCTGGCAAGCACGGAACACCCTTGTGCAGGGCCCGCGCGCCTCCCTATAAGCCGCCGGTACCAGGGAGGATTTCATGGCGAACGTGGTGGTGGTCGGCGCTCAGTGGGGCGACGAGGGCAAGGGCAAGATTGTCGACTGGCTGAGCGAGCGGGCGGACGTCATCGCGCGGTTCCAGGGCGGGCACAACGCGGGCCACACGCTGGTGATCGACGGTGCCGTCTACAAGCTGTCGCTGTTACCCTCGGGGATCGTGCGCCCGGGAAAGCTATCGGTACTGGGCAACGGGATCGTGCTGGATCCCTGGGCGCTGATCGCGGAGATCGAGAAGGTCGCGGCCCAGGGTGTCGTGGTCACGCCCGAAAACCTGAAGATCGCTGAGAACGCGCCTCTGATCCTGCCGCCGCACTGGGAGCTGGACCGCTTGCGCGAGGAAGCCGCGGGCACGGCCAAGATCGGCACGACGGGGCGCGGGATCGGGCCTGCCTATGAGGACAAGGCGGGCAGGAGGGCGGTGCGGGTCGCGGATCTGGGCGACGAGGCGACGCTGGATGATCGGATCGAGCGGCTGCTGGCGCATCACAACGCCCTGCGCCGCGGCCTGGGTGTGGACGAGATCGACCGGGCGGACCTGAAGGACAAGCTCATGGAGGTGGCGCCGAAGATCCTGCCCTACGCCGCACCCGTCTGGAAGCTGCTGGACGAGTGCCGGGGCGAGGGCAAGCGGATCCTCTTCGAAGGGGCCCAGGGTGCGCTGCTCGATGTCGACTTCGGGACCTATCCCTTCGTGACCTCCTCGAACACCATGGCCGGGATGGCAGCGGCGGGGACTGGCGTGGGGCCGGGTGCCATCGACTTCATCCTCGGTATCGTCAAGGCGTACACCACGCGTGTGGGCTCGGGCCCGTTCCCGACGGAACTGACCGACGAGATCGGCCAGCACTTGGGCGAGAAGGGCCGGGAGTTCGGTACCGTGACGGGTCGTGAGCGGCGGTGCGGCTGGTTCGACGCGGCACTCGTGCGCCAGACCTGCCGGGTATCGGGCGTGGACGGGATCGCGCTCACCAAGCTCGACGTTCTCGACGGGATGGAGGAGCTCAAGATCTGCACCGGCTATCGGCTGGATGGTCGCGAGATCGACTACCTGCCGACGGCGGCAGCCCAGCAGGCCCGGGTCGAGCCGATCTACGAGACGCTGCCGGGCTGGCAGGAGACGACCGCGGGCGCGCGGCGCTGGCTGGACCTGCCCGCCGAGGCGATCAAGTACATCAAACGGGTCGAGGAAGTGATTGAATGCCAGGTCGCGTTGCTCTCGACCAGCCCCGAGCGGGAGGACACCATCCTGGTGATGGACCCCTACCGGGGTTGATACCCCAGGTGGCGTCGAGGCGGGTCATTCTGTCCGATGGCAGGTTGTGGTCCGGACACTAGATCTGTCAGGTACCAGAGCCGCAACGCGAGAACCGGTCCATGCGATACAAGACGCGAAAGCTCCTTTGCGCCCTCGTGCTGATCGTCGGCGTGCCTGCCTACATCGTGGTCGCCGTGAGCGTCGTTGGGTTGTTCGACCGCCCGCCTATCCTGCTTGAACTCGTCATCTACGTCGCCCTGGGCATCCTCTGGGCGTTTCCCCTCAAACGGCTCTTCAAGGGAATCGGTCAAGCTGATCCCGAAGCGTCGCCGCCGGGTGACGCTCAGCGCTGATCGATCAAGCGCTGGAAATCCTCGCGGTCCGGCTGGGTCATCGCGAAGAACCCGTCGCTGACAAGGACGAGCCTGCCCGCCCGCACTAGCCGCCCAAATCCCCGGATCCGGTCGGCGAGCTCGCGCGGGTCGGTGCTGGGGATCGTCTCCAACACCTCCATCACATCGCGCCGGGCGAAGCTCTCCTGTCCCTTGACCAGCGTGAGCCAGGCGGCAGAGGCGGCAAGCTGCCCCGCGATCGTGCTGTCGCCCGCCCTCTTGGCCAGTTCGCTGGCGGACGGCGCGTCGAGCATCGGCGTGTTGGGCAGATCTGATGCTGGGGGCGGGTCAGTGTCACCGGGCGCGGCAGTCTCTGCCGGATCGTGAGCCGGTTCGAGAGCACTCTGCAAACTGCCCGTGGTCGGAGGCGGCGTCTCGGGGTCCGGGGTCGTCGGGCTCTCCGGCTGCTCAGGGCCATCCTGGTCGACTGCAGAATAGGCGCTGTCGATGTCTGGCAGGGCAGGCTCCTGCGCCTCGCGCACCGGTGCAGCGGGCGCACTGGCGGCTGGTTCCTCGGGCACGGGATCCAGCGGTGTGGCATCGGGCACCAATGTAGCGGTGGGTCCCGGCACTTCCTCCGGCGCGGGGTCTGGCATGGCTATGACGGCAGGGGCGGTGAAGATGTTGGTCTGGCTGGGCGGCGTTGTAGGCGTTGCGCCATTCACCACAGCGCGATCGGGCGGCGGCGCAAAGATGTTGAACGGACGCCGTGGGGCGGCGGCAGCCATCTCTGGCACCGGCTCGCTCTCCGTGGCTGCGGTTGCCGGTTCGGCCGGGGTATCGTCCCTTGGTGGCAGGGTCTCCACCAGGGCGTCGAGATCCGGTTCCGCGGCAACGAAGAACGGCGCGGATCCCGAGGGTCGATCCACGGACGACGCGCTGTCGCCCGCCGCGATCTCGTCGGTGATGTCTTCCGCGGCGCTGACGTCCGGACGCCCGCTTGCGGATACTTCGGTCGGCATGGCCACACCGCCAACCGCCGCCGGGTCCGCCGCGGCCGTCTCGAGCGCGTCGAGATCAGGCTCTGCGTCAACCTCATGCGAGGCATCCGCAAGCGCCGGCGTCTCGGCGATCATCTTCTGCATCATCCCCAGGATGTCACGAAGTTGATCGACGGGGTCGTCATAGCCTTCGATCGAACACGAGAACGCGCCGAAGCGGACTTCGACCTTCTTTTCGGTCTTCGACATGCCTGTACCTGTCTTCGGGCTGCGTGCGTCCGGCCAAGAGGGCGCCGCCAATGAGAGTCCCCGATTTGCGAGGGCCGGTCAAGCGTGACGGGGCGCTGTTGACGCATCCCGGCAGCCTTGCCAGAGAAGGTCATGACGGATGATCTGCCTATTGCCTTCGATGCGCCCGTGACTCTGGTGGGTGCGGGGGCGCTTTCGCGCGATGCGCTGGTGACAGCGCTTGACCGGGCGCCGAGGCTGGTTGCGGCGGACGGAGCCGCGGACCGGCTTGCGCAATGGGGTATCGCGCCAGACGCGGTGATCGGTGACATGGATTCGATCTCGGACGGTCTGCGCGCCGCGCCGGGGTCCGCGATTGTCCGGCACCTGCCCGAGCAGGAGACCACGGATTTCGAGAAGTGCCTCTACGCGACCGAAGCGCCCTGGTACCTGGGCGTCGGCTTCACCGGTGGGCGGCTGGACCATACCCTGGCCGTCTTGCATGCGATGCTCGCGCGACCCGAGAAGCAGGTGATCATGTTGGGAGAGCGCGATGCCGCCGTCTTCGCACGACCGGGCAGGGTGCTCGAGATGACGCTGGCAGAGGGCGCGGTCGTGTCGATCTTTCCGCTTCGTCCGGTCACCGGCGTGATCTCGGAGGGGTTGGAATGGCCGGTCGACGGCATGTTCTTTGCGCCGGGCGAGCATTCGGGCACCTCGAACCGGGCCACCGGCGCGCCGTTTCGGCTAAGCTTTGATGCTCCGGGTGCGCTGGTGATGGTCGCGGCGGACGATCTGGATGCGTTGATCGGCACCGTACTGGCAGAGGACTGAGGTCTTGGCACGGCGTTTCGGCGGGCGAGCCGATCAGTCGGGGAAGCCGAGCCGCAGGCCCGGTTCGACCGAGAACTCGGCGCGGTCCTGCCCGCCGCCTCTCCAGAAGTGGACATCGCCATCACGCCAGACCTCGTACGCCGACCAGCCCGAGTTCTGCCACCAACTCTCGTAGCTGCCCGTCCCGGCGTTCGTGCGCCAGCGGCCCTGGCTGTGGGGGGCGTTCTTCTCGGCGTAGACGGTGCGCCCCGAGGTCTCGAAGATCTGTCGGTAGGGCGTGCCGTCCCATTGCCCCACGGCGGTGTTGCCCGAGAGCAGCCCCGTGACCTCGCTCGCGGTCAGTTTGACCGGATCGGCAAGGGCGGCGCTGACACACAGGACGAGCGCAATCGAGACCGCCACAATGTTCACCGGAGGTCTTCTCCTGTGGAAACCCTGTGGCGCGGGGCGACGCGCAGCCCACCCGCCCACCCCTGCGCGCCACCCGGCGCGGGCGTGTTGCAGACTTGGGCGCTCATGCCTCGGCGATTTTGACATACTCGAAGTCGCCGGGTTTGTTGTCGATCCCGACCTTCGGCGGGGCGATGTAGCCTGCGTATTGCCCTGGCTCCCAACAGGGCTCCATCAGGCTTTCGATGTAGTCGGCATCCGATTGGTTGGGCAGCCAGTCGGCCTTATTGGCCTCCCAGG
>JBCCDA010000143.1:0-8487 GCA_039033215.1 Pseudomonadota bacterium
CACTGGGCCGACGGCGGGGCGGGCATCGCCGAATGCGCCCAAAAAGTCGTCGACATCATCGAGGCAGGCGAGGCCGACTACGCCCCGCTATACCCCGATGAGATGCCGCTGGCTGACAAGATCCGCAGCATCTGCACTGAGATCTACCGCGCCGATGACGCCGTGATGGACGGCAAGATCCTCAACCAGCTCAAGGACTGGGAGGCACAGGGCTACGGCCACCTCCCCGTCTGCATGGCCAAGACGCAGTACACGTTCTCGACCGACCCCAACCAGCGCGGCGCGCCCACGGGCTTTGATATCCCCGTCCGCGAGGTACGCCTGTCCGCCGGGGCCGGCTTCGTCGTCGCCATCTGCGGCGAGATCATGACCATGCCGGGCCTGCCCCGGGTGCCTGCCGCCGAGACCATCCGCCTCAACGACGCAGGCGAGGTCGAGGGACTGTTCTGAGGTTCCCGTAGGCCGGGATGAAGCCCGGCCTACACCCAAACGCAGCGGATTGGCTGTTCGACCGCCTAGACAGAGTGGTGTCGTCCTAGAGACGCACGACTTCCACGAGATCATCGAAGTCGTCGTCGGATCTAGCCCGAACGTTCCTGCCAGCAGAGTGTTTGTCCGCGCCACTGTTCGTCGGAGCTTGGTGACCCCGTAGTCAAAGGCGCTTCACTGTGACCTAGGAAGACCGTCGTGTTCGATGACATACCCAACAAGACGCCTGCCATTGAACCTCCACAGTCACTAACTTGGCCGGAGCTCGGACCATCTTGCGAGATCAATCAGTTTTATACTCATTTCGAAAGCGCGAGCGGTTTCATTGGCGCAGGCTATATCGAAGTATGGGAGCGGGCGCTTCTGCCTGAGACGCAAAGAAGCGCGGCAGTTGTGTACCCGGGCAGCTTTAGGTTCTTTGCGTCAGATGGTGGCGGAAACATGTTTGGCGTAACGATCACGGAAGAGGGGGTCAAGTATCTGTCGGCTCCGAACATCGGAGGACTAGAAGACGTCCGCTACTTCGATTCATGGTCAGACCTGTTAGCTGCAATCAGAGATTTCAATTACATCTGATGTTTTCTTCGTCCCATCCGTGAACTACTGCCCCAGAGCCTCGTTGATGATGTTCGGAGCCATGGGTTGGCGCTCGACGGCTTGAATGCGGGCCTAGGTGTAGAGGTGGGGGTTCATGTTCCTGATGGTGGTCCTGTCGGAAGAGGGTGGTGGTGTCTCCTTGGTGTTCATGCCCGGGAGGGCTTGTCGGCGGTGACTTGGCTTGCGCCCTCGGTTTTGACTGAAGTGGGTGACTCCAAACCTCTCCACACGCCGAATGCCCGACCGAAACACTTGGCATACGAAAGGCATACGCTTGTCATACGCAAGTCACACACTGGTTTTGGCGTTAGCGGCGGGGCTTCCAGCTGACCAGCACGATGCCGGCGCCGACCAGGATCAGTGCGACCAGGATCTCCGCCGTCAGGGGCTCGCCCAGGATCAGCCACGCCGAGATGACCCCGAAGACCGGGGCCAGAAAGCTGAACGCGGCCATGTCGGACGCGGGATAGATCCTCAGCATCCAGAACCAGACGGAGAACCCGAGGCAGACCACGACCAGCACCTGGAACGAGAAAATGCCAATGATTTCAGGGGTTACGTCGCGGACAATCGGCCCGAAGAGCGGCGCGGCCGCCGTCACGACGATGGCCGACACGCCAAGCTGGTAGAGAAGCTGCATCTCCGGCTCGGCCCGGCTGAGCCTGGTCAGACGGATGGTCAGTGCGATCCCGGCCCAGAGGAAGGCACCGACAAGGCACATCAAGTCCCCGATCCAGGCGTCCGGTCCGACGTCCGGCGCCCGGCTCAGCATGGCCCAGGCGACCCCGCAGACCGCCAGGATCAGGCCAAGCGCACGCCGCGAGCTCATGCCCTCGCCCGGGATCAGGAAGTGAGCCCCCAGCGCGACCCAGACCGGCATCGTGTAGAAAAGCACTGACGCGCGGTTGACCGACGTATACTCCAACGCATTGAAAAGAAGCAGAAATTCGACCGAGAAGAACAGCCCCGCCACCATGCCGGGCCCGAATGAGCCATCGGTCACCGATAGCTTTCGCCCGCTCCACCACGCGTAGATCAGCACTGGCAGGAAGGCGCAGATGGACCTGAGCCCCGCCTGAAATGCAGGCGAGAAGCCCGCGTTGACCAGCTTGATCAGCACATGGTTGATCCCCATCAGCAGCGAGAAGGCCAATAACAGGCCGGCGCCCGTCACATCGATCCGGTCACGGCGCACCTAGCGGTCCAGCAATCTGGCGGCGATGGGTGCCCCGAGGATCACGATGACCACACGCACCAGGTGGTGAGTGACGACGAATGCCATGTCCGTGCCTGCGATGATCGCCAGCAGTACCATTTCCGCCTGTCCCCCTGGTGCGAACGAGATCACGGCCTCGAGCGGTGGCGCAAGCCCTGTCTGGATGACTATTTCAGCGAAGATGATGGTGATCACGCCAAGGATGACGCAATGCCCCAGCGATGCCGTGAGGACCCGCTTGATCTCGGCCATCGTGATGCCGGCATATTTCACCCCGATCCCGAGACCGAGGAAGAACTGCGCGATCTGCATCGCCTCGGCCGGGGGGCGGTAGTGCAGGATATCGGTCAGGCTGGCTGCACCCGCGACGATCAGGGGGCCGATGATGGGCGCGCCGAAAAGACCAACTTTCTCGCCTGCCCACCAGCCGAGCGCCGCACAGGCCAGCATGATCGCATACTCGCGCAGTGGCACGCTGATGGCGGGGTCGCCTGGCGGCCCGGTGAGCGAGAGCCCCCAGATCCATGTGAGCAGAAACGGCATCAGCGAGACGATGACCAGGACGCGGGTCGTGTGGATCAGGCTCAGCGCCCGGGGATCCGCGCCCGCCTGCTCGCCAAAGATCAGCATGTCCTGCAAGCCGCCCGGCATCGCGGCGTAGTAGCTGGTGGCGTGGTCAAATCCCCAGAGACGGCGGAAATAGGGATATCCGGCCAGCCCGATCGCGAGGACGAAGGGCGGAATCAGCGCGACAGACAGCGCCATCTCGTCGAGCCGACCGATCAGCGCGGGCGTCAGCGACGCGCCCACCGCGACACCTAAAACGGGGCGCATGGCGTCGGATATGGTCTTGGTCCCGTGCATCGGGACACCAACCAGCGCCGCCACGAGGCAGGCGAACATTGGCCCGAGCAGAATGGGCAGCGGCATCTCGATCAACCAGAACAAACCCGCCCCCGCGGCGGCGATCGCCAGCGTGGCAAGGCGGCGGGGTGGAAGGATCTCGGCCAATTGCATACAATTGTATGCCGTAGCGGGTGCGTGCCCTGCGCGCAAGCGGACCGTTCCCGATCCCCGCTTGACCGCAGGGCATCCCGGCGGGTTAGCCTGCGCGCATGAAGACGATCGTGGCGCATCTGACAGGCAGGGCCATTGTCCTGACCGCCCATCTGATCACCGCCGTGCGTGCGATCTGGGACGGGATCGAGCCTGTGCCCGCGCAGCGTATCTACTTCGCCAACCACCGCAGCAATGGCGATTTCGTCCTGATCTGGACCAGCCTGCCGTCCAGCCTGCGCCGCCAGACCAGGCCCGTCGCCGGGGGCGACTACTGGCTGGCGACAAAGTCCAAGTCGTTTGTCATCCGGCATGTCTTCAATGGCGTGCTGATCGACAGGAACCGCGAGACGCGGACAGAAGACCCCGTCAAGATCATCGTCGGGTCGCTGGACCAGGGGACCTCGTTGATCCTCTTCCCTGAAGGCACACGGAATACGACCGAGGAAGCGCTCTTGCCGTTCAAACCCGGGCTCTTCCATGTGGCCGAAGCTCGGCCGGAGATCGACCTGGTCCCCGTCTGGATCGAGAACCTGAACCGCGTGCTGCCGAAGGGCGAGGTCGTGCCGATCCCGCTGGCCTGCACTGTGACTTTCGGGGCACCGATACGGCTGAGCCCGGGCGAAGCCAAGGGGGACTTCCTGACCCGAGCCCGCGATGCCCTCCTGACGACAGCCGAGGGGGGCGCGAGGTGACCCCCAGCGACCAGAACCTGACCGCGCTCTTGATCGGGGTTGTCGCCGTCCTGATCGTGGCAACCGGGATCGGGCAAGTCCTGCGCCTGCGCCTGACCGCGCCCGACAAGGCCGCGATGATCGAGAACCTCAACGCGCGCATCATGGCGTGGTGGGGCATGGTGATCCTGGTATCGCTGGCGCTGCTTGCAGGGCGGACCGGCGTCATCCTCCTGTTCGCGATCTGCTCCTTCGCGGCCCTGCGCGAGTTCATGACGCTCACGCGCTTTCGCCAGGCGGACCATTGGGCCGTGGCCGCGACCTTCTTCGTGGTGTTCCCGCTCCACTATCTGCTGATCTGGATCGACTGGTACGGGTTCTATTCGATCTTCATTCCGGTCTACGCGTTTCTGTTCCTGCCCATCGTCTCGGCCCTACGGGGCGACAGCACGGATTTCCTGGATCGGATCGCCGAGACGCAATGGGCCCTGATGATCTGCGTCTTCTGCCTGTCGCACGTGCCAGCGCTGCTCTACCTGCAGATCCCGGGGTTCGAGCGGGGGAATGCGCTGCTCATTGCGTTCCTGGTCGTCGTCGTGCAGTTCTCTGACGTCATGCAGTACGTCTGGGGCAAGCTGATCGGGAAGCGCAAGATCGCGCCAGAGCTGTCCCCGTCCAAGACCGTCGAGGGATTTGCGGGCGGCGTGCTCACGGCCACGCTTGCGGGCGCCTGCCTCTGGTGGATGACGCCCTTTTCGTTCTGGCAGGCGGGGCTTCTGGCCCTGGTGATCACGCTGATGGGCTTCTTCGGCGGGCTCGTGATGTCCGCGATCAAGCGCGACCGCGGCGTCAAGGACTGGGGTCATCTGATCCCGGGGCACGGCGGGGTCATCGACCGGCTGGACTCCGTCATCTTCTCCGCTCCGATCTTCTTCCATCTGGTACGCTACTTCTGGTCGACGACATGAGCGGCTGGGTCGCCCGCCTGGCACAGAGCAGCGCGATGCACATGGCAGGCGCGTTTGTGCTGATGGGCACCTGGGCAGTATTCGCAAACCGGGACCATCCGATGCCCGCCCCGGTGATCGCCGGGATCGTGCAGGGGATGCTCTCCGCGCTGATCACGCTGGGGTTGAAGACGGTGATCGAGACAATTGCCCGGCGGCTGGAGGGTTGGCGCGCGCGGCTGCTGCCGCCGCTGGTGGCAGGGATGGTCTCCTTCGGGCTGCTGTCGGCGATACATTGGGCAGCGGGCACGCCCGAGATCATTCGGACCGTGCTGCTGCCGCTGGCGGTCTCGACCAGCTATGCGGCGGGTTACGCCCAGGCGCTCTGGCGGTTGCGACGGGCACCATGACCGGGGACCGGCGTCCCCTGGCCAGCCGTGGCACCCGTTGGGCGGGGGCGGCCGCCCGGTGGCTGGCCACGACCGGCGTCACGCCAAACCGGATCTCGCAGGCCAGCGTCGTCGCAGCGGCCCTGGCCGGGCTGTGCCTCTGGCTCGGCCCGGCACAGGAGGGCCCTGCCCGCACGGCCTTGCTCCTCGCGGCAGCCGTCTTCATCCAGCTGCGCCTGCTCTGCAACCTCATGGACGGCATGGTCGCGGTCGAGGGCGCGAGGGGCGCGCCGGACGGACCGTTCTGGAACGAGGTGCCGGATCGGATCGCCGACATCCTGATCCTCATCGGCTGCGGCTACGGTGTCGGGCTGCCCGAGCTCGGCTGGGCCGCGGCCACGTTCGCGGTGCTGACCGCCTACATCCGCGAATTCGGGCGCGCCCAGGGCCAGCCATCGGACTTCTGCGGGCCGATGGCCAAGCCGCACCGGATGGCGGCGCTGACGCTCGGCGCCGTCATTGCCGCGTTCGAACATCAATGGGGCTGGAATGGCCTGACGCTGCAAGCCACCCTCTGGGTCGTCGCCATCGGCGCGCTCGTCACGGCGTTTCGTCGCGCGCTGCGTCTTCTCGGTGCGATGCGCTAGCGGCGCCCTTGACCCGCGGTCATTCATATCGTCTAATTTGAATATGATAAGATCAACACGCCAAAGCGCCCTGGTTGCCCTGACTGCAACCTGGCTGGCCTGCGCCGCCACCGCCTTCGCAGATCAGACCATCGCGGACCAGTACCCGCAGTCGCCCCTCTACCAAAAACCGGTCGAGGTGATCCCGAACGTCTGGTCCGCCATCGGCGCGACCGCCCCGCCGACCTACGAGAACACGGGCCACAACAACAACCTGTCGTTCATCGTGACCTCCGAAGGTGTCGTCGTCGTCAACGCGGGTGCGGCCTATGTCCTCGCCCAAGCGCTCCACGAAGAGATCAGGCGCATCACCGACCAGCCAGTGATCCTTGTGATCAACGAGAACGGGCAAGGTCACGCGATGCTGGGCAACACCTACTGGGCCGAACAGGGGGTGCCGATCCTCGCCCATGTCGACGCGGCGGAGGAGTTCGAGGAACGCGGCTACGACATCCTGGCGCGCATGGAAGGCTACAACCGCGACAAGTCGGCGGGGACCGACGTGACGCCCCCGACCCAGACGTTCGAGGACCGCCACGAGATCACATTGGGCGGCACCCGGATCGAGGTCCTGCACCTCGGCCCCGCGCACTCGCCAGGCGACATCTCGGTCTGGTTGCCGGACGAGCGCCTGGTCATCGCGGGTGACATGGCCTTCCACGAACGCCTTCTGCCGATCTTCGAGGACACCGATACCGCCGGCTGGGTCGAGACCTGGGAGACCGAGTTCGAGGCGCTGGGCGCGATCTACGTCATCCCGGGACACGGGCACCCGACCAATATGGCTCAGGTGCGCCGCTACACGCATGACTACCTGGTGCACCTGCGCGCCCAGATCCGCGCCCATATCGACGCGGGCGGCGAACTGGCCGATGCCTATTACGTCGACCAGTCCGCGTACAAACACCTGCACACGTTCGAAGAGCTCGCGACCCGCAACGCCGGGCGCGTCTACGAGCAAATGGAGTGGGAGTAACCCACCCGCACGACCCGTCTGGAGGAGACGCCAATGAAACTCACCCGCCGCCGCCTCATGGGATCGGCGCTGGCTGCGCCCGCCTTGATCGCAGCGCCCGCCCGCGCCCGGATCACCCCGCCCGAGGAGCAGAACGCCGGTTGGACCCGCTTCTCACTGGGGGCGTTTCAGATCACCGTGCTGTCGGACGGCAACCTGGTGACGCCCACCACGACGCTGGGGATAAACCAGCCCTTCGGCGAGGTCGTCGCCTTCCTCGAGGCGCGGTTCCTGGACCCCGACACGAACACGCCCCACACCAACCACGTGCTGATCGACACCGGTGAGGCGAAAGTGCTGGTCGACGTCGGTTCGGGCGAGCGGTTCCAGCCCTCCGCCGGGCGGCTCTCTACCAATCTGGAGGCAGCCGGAATCGACCCCTCCGAGATCAGCCATGTCGCGCTCACCCATGCCCACCCGGACCATGTCTGGGGGATGCTGGACGAGTTTGACGAGCCCCGGTTCCCTGATGCGGCCTATGCGATATCGGCCGCAGAATACGATTGGTGGACCGCGGAGGGGCGCGTGGACGACGTGCCGGAAGCGATGCAGGCCATGGTCGTCGGTGCCCGGAACGCGCTGGCCCCAATGGCGGAGCAGACAACGATGGTCACCGACGGCGCCGACATCGTGCCGGGCGTGCGCATGGTCGGCACCCCCGGCCACACGCCGGGCCATATGGGCGTGATGGTCGAGAGCGAGGGCCAGCAGTTGTTGGTCGTCGGCGACGCCATTGCGCATGTCTACGCGAGCTTCGAGCATCCGGACTGGCACGCGGGCTTCGACTGGGACAAGGACCAGGCGGTCGCCACGCGCAGGCGCCTGCTGGACATGGCGGCGACGGACCGCATCCCGATCGCGGGCTATCACCTGCCATTCCCCGGCGTCGGCCACGTGATCCGGCGCGGGGATGCCTATCAGTTCCTGCCCGAGATGTGGCGCTGGGGTGCCTGACGCACGCCCCAGTGTCTGGCTTGCGGTCACGTTGACGCTGGTCTCCGCCGCCTCCATGGCGCTGGAGATCGTCGCAGGTCGTGCCTTGGCGCCTTATGTGGGCATGTCACTCTATTCCTGGACGATGATCATTGCCGTCGTGTTGGCGGGGTTGTCGCTGGGACACTGGATCGGCGGCGGCTTGGCGGACCGGAGCCGCAGGCCCGGCACATGGGTCGCGGCGGGCCTGACCGGGGCGGCGGCGACATCCGGGATCAGTCTGATGGCGTTGCGTTGGGTCGAACCGCTCGTCACCGGGAGCAACCCGATCGGCCATGTCGGCGTGCTGGCCTTCGGCGCGTTCTTTCTGCCGAGCGTGCTGGCAGGCGTTCTGTCGCCGCTTCTGACCAAGATGGCGCTGGATGCCAGCGCACCCGGTCACCACGGCAGGGTCGTGGGGCGAATGTTCGCGCTGGGCGCGTTCG
>JBCCDA010000144.1:0-8438 GCA_039033215.1 Pseudomonadota bacterium
CATATGCGGTCTGAGAGCATCCAGTGAGGGCATTGCGTAGCGCTGTCCTGTGATGGTGGGCGAGGTGTGGTTGAGCAGCCTTCCGACGATCTCCTCGAACACACCCGCCTCGACACCGACGGTCGCGAACGTCCTGCGATGCGCGTGCGGTGACCAAGTTATGCGCCGCGGCGATCGCAGGTGGCCGGCATTGATGCCTGTGCGGGGGAAAACCCAAGGCTGCCCGAGGGCGCGCATGGGCGCCAGGATCTCATGGTCCAGCGGCAGGATCGGCAGATCGAAAGGACGACCGTTCTTGGTGATTGGCAGGTGGATCCGGTCCTCCTCGATCTGCTCCCAGCGGAGGCTCGCCGCCTCTGACCTGCGGAAGCCCGTGAAGAGGAGCAGCCGGTAGAGCTCCGCATGAATCGGGTTCGGAAGGTCGTCGATCACCCGACCATCCGGCTCATCCGGATACCATTCGATCGACCGGGTCGGTGACTCGGGCAGATCATAGGTCCGCCGCGCATGGTTCCACACGGTGCGGAAGGTCCGAAGCACGTGGTTGGCTCCGGAGGGGATATGCGCCATCGCCGCGTGGCGCTCGGCGCACATGGCCGGCGAGACCTCCGTCAGTGGCAGGCGCAGCCAGTCCCCCAGATGCAACTGGAACTGCCACGGCATCTGTTCCTTCGTCGCCTCGCAGCGCAGCTTTGGCCGGGCCAGATAGGACGACAGAGCATAGTCCAAACGCGGCGCACCAAGCTGCGCTCGGCGGTCCAGCCCGCGGCCGAGTTCCAGCGCCACGCCCTGCGCAGTATCCCGTGCAGCCGCCGCCCCAATCATCGGATAGCGCCCGATCAGAATGCGCTTTGTCCTGCCCGCGACATCGCGTTGGTAGAACCATGTCTTTGTGCGCTTGCCGACGAAGAGGGCGAAGCCGCGGATCTCGGAATCCCAGTACTTGGTGGTCCGATCGGGCGAGAAGGGGAGCTTGCGAGCGTTGGTCTCGGTGAGCTTTGGCACAGCATGATCTTGTCAGCTTCTTGCAGGAAACGGCATGCAGAACCCATGGTGCCAAGCGATAGCCGATCCAATCTCTTATTCAACGAAATGAGATAGATAGACACTCCCAGCAACCCCACGAAACTGCACAAGCCTGTTCCAAGACAATGGCGAACGAACGCCTGCGCCCGCGGCCCGAAGGGCAGCGGCTTAACGGCGCCCCCAACCTGGGACGCCGCGTGATCGCCCGGTCAGACGCTGAACTGATAGGTGGCCGGCACGTAGCGGAAGCCTTCGCCCATCGGTTCGACAAAGCCGACCGCAGGGTAGGGCATGTGGTACCCCACGAACGGGATCTTGTCCGACGCCAACATCCCCAGCACCTGCTTGCGCGCCGCGACGGCGCCTTCCTTGTCCATGTCAAAGCGAACATGCCAGTCGGGCCGCTGCATCGACACCACGTAGTGGTTGCAGGCATCGCCGAGGATCAGCAGCCGCTTCCCCTCACTCTCAACATGGTAGCACGTGTGCCCAGGCGTGTGCCCGTGCGTCGCCACGGCGTCGACCCCCGACACCACGGTTGCACCGTCACCGATCATCGTTGCCTTCTCCGCGATGGGCACGACGTTCGACTGCACCAGCTTGCCGACCCGCGCGGTCGCCTCGGCCTCGGCTTTCTCCACTGGCGACCAAAAATCGTACTCGGTCGACGGCATCACGTAAGACGCATTCGGGAATGCGGCACTGCCGTCCTCCATCAGGCCGCCGATGTGGTCGGGGTGGAAGTGGGTGAGCGCGACCACGTCGACCGCCTCGGGCGCGATCCCGGCTGCTGCCAACCGCTCGCGCAGCTTACCCGCGTTCGGGCGGCGCCCGGCACCGTTCCCCGCATCGAACAGGATGACCTGCTCGCCCGTGTTCACCACAGTCTGCGTGAAGCCGATCTCCATGCGCGTGGGCGGCAGGAAATTCTCCTCGGCCAGCGCCTGCACCTCCTCGGCGGTGACGTTCTGCCCGAAGATCGGGTGCGGGCCGTCCAACTGGATGGCACCATCAAGTATCGTCGTCACCTCGAACGCCCCGAGTTTGAAGCGACGGATGTCGGCACTGCTCGGCCCCTGCATGGGTGCGGCCGCGCTGGAGGGTGTAGCGAGCGTAGCGGTGGCAAGCCCTGCGCCGGTGGCAAGAAATGCCTCGCGGCGGGTCAAATGAGGTGCACTCTTGGTCATAGGATTCTCCCTTGTGTTTCCGGCAGGGAGAGTGGGGCGGGCGGACGTGTTGACCAGTCGTCGCATCCGCGGTTCATCGAAACGTTACAGCGTCTGCCCTAGTCGGCTGACGCCGTGCCGGGTCTTGTCCCAATAGAAAGGGGCGAGGCCGACTTCGATCACCGCCTTCCAGGCTGCGACAGCGCCTAGCGTCCAGTAGAGCGGCAAGAGTGGGATCCAGAGCAGCAGATCGAGCGCACCGCGTCTGTTCAGCGCCATTGCCGCGCAACCCAGCATCACTGCCTGGCCCAGTACGAAGCTGATTGTGAGCACCAATTGCGCCAGATCGGGCAGCATACCGCCAAAGATCGATGTCCCCGTCGTCACACTCAGCCAGATAGCGACCCAGAAGAGCGGCATCGCAAGATACGTCACTGCTCCGCCGAGAAAGAGCACGTTCAGCCCGAGAAACCCAACCGGGCCAAGCTCCCTATACAGCCGAACTGGCGCGCGCATATGGCAAAGCCAGGTCATCACATAGCCCTTCAGCCAACGTGAGCGCTGGCGGATCCAGGGAAGCATCCGTGTGTTCGCCTCCTCCTCGGTCGTCGAGGTCAGCACGTCCGTTCGGTATCCATGGCGCGCGAGGCGCATGCCGAGGTCCGCGTCCTCCGTAACGTTGTGGGCATCCCACCCTCCCGCTTCGATCAGCGCGGTTCGGCGAAAGTAGACCGAGGTGCCGCCCAATGGAATCGGGAGGCCAAGGCGCTGGAACCCGCGGAGCAGCACGTCGAACCAGATCGAGTACTCGATCTGAAAGCACCGCGTGATCCATGTCTCACGCGCGTTGAACCACGAAAGCTGGCACTGCACGCAGGCGACATCGCGGGGCGCCGTGGTGAGGTGTTCTGCCACCGCGCGGAACTGGCCGGGATGGGGCGTGTCCTCGGCGTCCAGAACCCCCACGACCTCGCCGTCGCAGAAGTCCAGCGCCAGGTTCATCGCCCGCGGTTTGGTCCTCGGCTGGCCATCTGGCAGGATCAGCACGGTGAGCCAGGGGGGCAGGTCCAGCGCACTTGCGGCCTCGCGCGTGGCGGTGTCGGCTTCTTCCAGCAGGATCTTTACGTCCATCCGCTCCCGCGGGTAGTCGGTCGCCGAGAGGGCTGCGACCAGTTTGGGCAGCATCGAGGCCTCGTCGAAGAGCGGGATCAGGACAGAAAGCCTTGGCAACGGACGGTGCGCCGCCAGCAACACGGCTCCCTCATTCTGGGCAGGGGCCTGTGCCGGGGTGCGAATGCTGGCAATGCAGGCTGCCGTGCGGGTAATTGTGGTCAGCGCGTTGAGCAGGAACAGAGCGCCCGCTGCAAGGAGCACGCCAAGCTGCGGTAGCACCGCCACCAGCACGGCCAGAACGCCGAAGCTGCCGACCAGCATGTACCGGGCCCGTTCCATGCCGCGGACGCTGAATGCCTCTGGCGTCAGCGTCGCCGCCCGCGCTGCCGTCGCTTCGGGCAAGAGGTCCAGCAAAGCCTGATCAATCTGCCGTTGGCTCGCGACGACGACGAAGGCCATGGCATGCGGCAGGTTCAGCGCGGCGAGGGCATCGGGCGCAAGATCGGGCTCGGCCGTGGCATAGCAGACGAGCTTGCCCACCTTGCGCCACGGCACGATGCGCTGACGCAGGTAGATATCGACGAGCGCGGGGTCTGCCGCTTCCGGATCTGGCGGGTCCACGGCTAGATCGGCAAAGCCCAGCCGCCGCTGCGCTGCAAGCGCGCGTGCCACCGCCCCTTCGTCGGCCCAATTGTGCGCGATCAGGATCTGGCCGAGACGCTCGCCTGTGCGGCGCTGATGGGCGAGCGCCTGCTCGAGGTCCTCCTCTGCCAGTGCCTCTTCGGCCAACAGAATCTGCCCAAGCGCCATCTTTTCGCGCGGCGCGTCCTGGCCCGCCGCACCCAGAAGCTCGAAGAGCGATGTGGGTGTCACCGGTCGGTGTCCACCTTCACATTTTCAGAGTGTTGCTGCTGCGCCATGCCAATCTCCACTTCCTACTGGAAGACTGGCATTTGAGTAAGCTTTGTAGGGTTAAGGCTATGTAAATCAATAGGTTAACGGATTCTGAACAATGCACGGCGGCACGTTCATCCTGACAGCTTTGCCACCTTCGCGCCCGCTGCGCGTTGCAGGGTATCAGGCGCCACGGCAAAGACCGCATCGGGCGCACCAGCTGCAGCCCAGACCTGGTCATGGGCCAGAAGCGGTTCGTCCATCCAGACCTCCGGTGCTTCCAGGTGTCCGATAGGCGACACACCGCCAATCGCGAAACCGGTGCGGATGCGGACCTCGTCAGCATCGGCACGGGTCAGCGTGCTACCCGCCGCTGCACCTGCCAGCGTCATGTCTGCTTGCCGATCACCCGGGACCAGCAGCAGGACCAGCGAGCCGTCTTCGGCGCGTTGGAAGATCAGCGATTTGACGATCTGGCCAACAGCGCAGCCGCAGGCAGCGGCCGCGTCCTCGGCGGTTCGGGTGGACGCGCCCATGCGCCGGACCTCGATATCGAGACCAAGCTCGGCCGCGGCACGGCTGACACGCTTGACGGATTTGCTCATGACGGCGTGCGGGCAGAGTCGACAACCATCCTGCGGATTAGTTGCCCGCTTCTACCTTGGCGATCAGTTTCTCGAGCGCCTCACAGGTCTCCGCAGGCGTTGGCTCTCGCCCGCCGTACTCGGCCTCGACCTCTTCTACCCAGCGATCCATGTTCTCGCCCTTGCTCGGATCTGCATCGAGCAGCTTGAAGAGTTCCTCGGATTTCGCGTTCGCGATTTCCTCGGTGCATTCCTGAGCGAGCGCTGGGCCAGCGAGCAAGAGTGCCGCAGCCGCGGCGATGAACAGGCGCTTCATGGTATTCCTTCCTGTAACGCGGCCACGGTGGGCGCAGCCCGTGAAGTACACTCTCAGGAAACGGGTCAGGATGCCAGTCCCGTCGGGGACGGTGCGGGGAGGGTGCTGGGACGGGCCCTCAGCCCGCCTTGGCGGTATCCATCGCTGCCACGAACCGCTCGAACAGGTAGAAGCTGTCTTGCGGGCCGGGCGAGGCCTCGGGGTGGTACTGCACGCTGAAGACGGGCTTGTCGGTGGCGCGCAGCCCGCAGTTGGTCCCATCGAAGAGGCTCACATGCGTCTGGATCACGCCCTCGGGCAGGCTGTCGGCGTCCACGGTAAACCCATGGTTCATGGACGTGATCTCCACCTTACCGGTCTCGAGATCCTTCACGGGGTGGTTGGCGCCATGGTGCCCCGTCTGCATCTTGGCCGTCTGACCACCGAGCGCGAGGGCCAGCATCTGATGGCCGAGGCAGATGCCGAAGACGGGCTTGCCCGCTGCGATCACGCCCTGGATCATGGGAACCGCGTACTTGCCGGTCTCTGCCGGGTCCCCGGGTCCGTTGGACAGGAACACGCCATCGGGATCGAGCGCGAGGATCTCCTCGGCCGTGGCATCGGCCCGCATCACCGTCACATCGCAGCCCGCGGAGGCGAGGCAGCGCAGGATCGTCCGCTTGGCCCCGAAATCGACGGCCACGACCTTATGGCGGGGGCTGTCCATCTTGGGGAACCCATCGGGCCAGGCCCACCGCATCTCGTCCCAATGGTACGATTGCGCGCACGTCACCCCGATTGCCATGTCCGTCCCGTCGATCGGGGGAAAGTCGCGGGCGGCCTGGATCAGCGCGTCGGTGTCGATCTCGCCGTCGGCGGCGTGGGCGATCGCGCAATGCGGCATGCCCTGATCGCGGATCAGCCGTGTCAGCCGCCGGGTATCGACGCCCGAGATCCCGATGCGGCCACGCTTGCCCAGCCACGCGCTCAGATGTTGGGTTGCGCGCCAGTTCTGAGGCTGCGTCACGTCCCATTTCACGACCATGCCCCGGGCAACGGGATCGGCGGTCTCCTCATCCTCGGCGTTTGTGCCGGTGTTGCCGATGTGGGGGAAGGTGAACGTCACGATCTGTCCGGCGTAGGAGGGATCGGTCATGATCTCCTGGTAGCCTGTCATGGCGGTGTTGAAGCAGAGTTCCCCCGCCGCGATCCCAGTCGCACCGAACCCGGTGCCGCGGATCAGCGTGCCGTCGGCAAGCGCGAGGCAGGCCGTTGGACGGGTAGTCTGGGCGAAGATGTCGGTTTGGGAGATCTCGAGTGTCATGGTCCGGGCCGCCTGTGCAGGGGCGGCGATCCCGCCCGGACGCGATACCTACGGCCTGGGGCCTGATCGGGTCAAGCGCTGGTGTCGCTGTCGGGCCAGTCGATTCGATGTGATTCTTTTAGCGTAGCAAATTCAATATCTTAGGGGGCTTTCCAGTTATTGCCGCACCTGCGAACACCGTGCTACGGTCCAGCGACTCTGCTGCCATGAGGTGGCGCCAACACAGGATGCCCGATGCGAGAACGCATAAACGCCGCGCTCAAGGATGCCATGCGGGCGAGAGATCAGCTTCGGCTCTCGACGCTGCGGCTCATGCAGGCGGCGCTGAAGGATCAGGAGATTGCCAAACGGGCCGAAGAGGGCGCCGATCCGCTGACCGAAGCCGAGATCATGGCGCTTTTGTCGAAGATGGTGAAGCAGCGCGAGGATTCCGCGCGCGCCTACGATGAAGCCGGCCGGATGGAACTGGCCGAACAGGAGCGTGCCGAACAGGCTGTCCTGCGTGAATTCCTGCCAAAACCTCTGAGCGAAAAGGAAGTCGAAGCCGCCGTTGCTCAGGCGATCGAGGAAACCGGAGCCACGACGATCCGCGATATGGGCAAGGTCATGGGAACGCTGAAGTCGGGCTATGCCGGGCGAATGGACTTCTCCACCGTCGGCCCGCGGGTCAAAGCCGCGCTGGGTTAGACGTGGCAGAACCGACCCCCGAGGATCTGCAGCGCCAGCTTGACAGCGCGCGTGAACTGATTGGCCGCGGCAACGAGGCGATGGCCGAGGCGCATCGGATCTTGCGCGGGCTGCTGAGCTCGGTGCGTAACGCCCGGGCACGCGGGCAGATCCATCAGATGATCTGGGATTGCGAGCGGCTGTCGGCACGCCGGGCCAAGTTCTTCAGCCAGTCGGGTCAGGACGCCTATCTTGACGAGCGTGTCTTCAAGGGCAAACGCGATGGTACCTTTGTCGAGATCGGCGGCTACGACGGCATCACCGGCTCGAACTGCCTGTTCTTCGAATTGATGCGCGGATGGAGCGGCCTCTTGGTCGAGCCAGCGCCGGTGTTCTTCGAACAGGCCAAAGCGTTCCGCCGGGCGACCTGCCTGCAGCTGGCCCTTGCCGACCAGGAGGGCACGGCGGAGTTTCTGGAGGTTGCGGAAGGTTTCAGCCAGATGTCGGGGCTCACGGCGTCCTATGATGCCAAGCTCCGCGAGGCGGTGGAGGCAGATCCCCGCCACAAGGGCCGGCTGATCGAAGTCAAGATCACGACACTGGCGGCGCTTCTGGACCAGCATGGCCTTGAGGAGATCGACTTCATCTCGCTGGATGTAGAAGGCGGCGAACTGGCGGTTCTCTCCTCCTTCCCGTTCGAGCGCTACAACGTCCATGCCTGGACCATCGAGAACAACACGGGCGACACCGATGTCCCTGCTCTGATGCACGACAGGGGTTACAACCGAGTCGAGGCCTTGGGCGTCGACGATATCTACGTTCTCGGCGGCGGATGAGCGCCCCGACAGGCCCGCTCGCCATTCAGACGCTGCGCGACCGCCCCGATCTGCTTCCCACCGTGGCGAGTTGGCACTGGAACACCTGGGGCCGCCCGGGCGCGGGGATCACCCTGGCCGAGCAGTCTTCGAAGCTGCGCACGGCCTACCTGGACGACGACCCGGATTGGGAGATGTGCTGGGTCGCCGTTGCAAACGGTGCCCCGGCTGGCACTGCGTCTTTGGTGGCCGACGACGGCTTGGGGCCGCCTTGGGATACCGTCGGGCCCTGGCTCGCCTCGGTCTTCGTTCTCCCCGAGCATCGCGGACGGTGGATCGCATCCGCGCTGATCCAGTATGTCGGGGACATGGCCCGGTTGGCGGACTTCCGCGAACTCTTTCTCTACACCCCTGATCAGCAATCGCTCTATCGCCGCCACGGGTACGTCGACATCGCACGAGCGCGCGGCCAGCAGGCCGAGGTCGATGTGATGCGTACCGCACTCTGATGGATGGGCGCCTGCGGCCCCGACCACGCGGTCAGGCCTGGATCAC
>JBCCDA010000145.1:0-8221 GCA_039033215.1 Pseudomonadota bacterium
CCCCACCGGGGCCTTTCCTGATCCTCCTCAGTCTCTTCGCCAGATCCGGGCAACGCGCTTGTGACTGACATGCCAGCCGTCTCGCCGCAGCAGGGCGGTGACACGCCGATACCCGTAGCGACCATACTGGCTCGCCAACTCAATGATGGCGGACGTCAGGGCATCCTCATCATCGAGCTCTTGCGGCTTTCTCCACTGTGTCGACCGGTGTTGCCCCACCACCCGGCAAGCTCTGCGCTGTGAGACACCGAGCTCACCGCGCACGCGTGCTCTATGAACTGGCGCTTGCGGGAGGGCCCTACTAGTAGCGCTACGCTGCCCTTCGGGAGCCCGAGGCAGCCTCTTTCAGAATCGCCTTGTCGAGCACGGCATCGGCCAGAAGGCGCTTGAGCCGAGCATTGTTCGGCATCTCTCTCGGCCCAATGGCGTTCGATGCCTCACTCTCGAGATCCTTCAACCGCTTCGCCTAGTCAACCTTAATGCACCCTTCGCCATCGTCACTCGGACCGATGGCGTGACTTGGCTCAGTCTTTCCGCCACCGGTAGTACGTCACCTGCGTCACCCCAAGCCGGCGCACGACTTCACCAACACTGACCCCTTCGGCCAGCAGCACTTCAGCTTCACGCAGCTTCGAGACAATCTCTTCCGTTTTGTAACGTCTCGCGCCCATCGCTCTTCTCCTTTGAACAAGCCATTCTTTCGCTCAGAGAGGCTGCGTTCAAAGGGGACGGGTCAACCGACCATGACGTACTATGCTGGTTTGGACGTGTCGCTGAAGGAGGTATCGATCTGCGTGGTCGATGCCGAGGGACTGGCGCAACTAGCGCGCACCGGCTGGTACACGCCGGTCCATGTCCGGAGCGAAGAGGCGGACCGCCTCCGCACCCTGCTGGGCGCCCGCGAGAGGCTGATCAAGCTTCGGGTCGAGATCGAAGCGCATGTCCGAGGGGTGCTGAAAACCTTCGGCATTCGGTTGGGCGGGGTGACGTACGCTAGGAACCGCCAGTCCTTCCGGGATGATCTGGCCGCCGCCTGTCAGGGAGGTTGGGCGCTATCGATTCTCGCAGATGGGTTCATCGCCGTGCACGAGACAGTCTGCCGGGCGACGGTCGAGCTGAGCCGGGATCTGAGGGCCATCGCGCAAGAGAACCCCGTCTCTCGAAGGTTGATGACCATTCCCGGCGTCGGCCCGATCGTCTCGCTCAACTTTGTGACCCTGGCCGACGATCCAGCCAGGTTCAGACGTGTCGCGGATGTCGGAGCATTCCTGGGCCTCACCCCTAGGCGCTACCAATCGGGCGACACGGATTACTCCGGACGCATCTCGAAATGCGGTGACGCCGTCATGCGCGGTGTCCTGATCGAGGCAGCGGGATGCGTGATCGGCAAGATGAAGCGCTTCTCGCGCTTGAGATCCTGGGCCATCGGCCTGGCGGCGCGCAAAGGGGGCAAAAAGGCGATGATCGGCACGGCCCGGAAGCTGGCAGTGCTTATGCTGGCGTTCTGGAAAAACGGAACCGACTGTCAATGGGCAAAAGAGGAGGCCACCGCCTGACCGAATGCCCGCCGCCTTAGCGCGGTAGACCAAGCCCCGACGGGACGGAGGCAGGTCGATCTTGTGTTTTGGTTGGGACGTCCTTCGAGAAGATCCCGCGTGTTACATCCAAGACGACAGGCCACCGATTGCCGTTATGAGGCGAGAAATCTCGACCTTGGAGAGAACCATGACCCTGGGAGGACCGACGTTTCCCACGCTTGACGGAGAAGTCGCAATCAGAGAACATTGTTGAACGCTCACGCGACGTTGTCCCTCAAAAACACCTGATCTCCGCCTCCGCCTGGGCCCTGCGGAGGTTCGTGACAGCAGCATTGGCACCTTCGGCATTGCGGAAGATCGCCATGCGCTCGCCCTGGCCCTGGCGCATGCGCAGCACTGTCTCTCCAGCGACGTAGTCATCGTAGGTAAGGATCGAGGCGATCACGTCGATCGAACAGGCACATCGCTCCAGCACCGGCCGGGTCTGACCGTTCACAGCCATGCAGCCGAAGACGTAATCGGCCCGCGCCGCTGTCGGGTAGTCGTTCAACACGGGCAGATCCTGGGCCTGCGAGGGGCCACACGTCAGCGCGGCCAGAAGGAAGGCGGTAGCTGCGCGCAACATCATGTCACTCCTTCACCATGACCGTGCGAAACGCGATTTCTTCCGAATAGACGCTTGCATCGCTGACCGTGGCCGCGGTGAACGAGATCACATCCCCTGGGACTTCGGTCGAGACCACGAAGGTCAACGTCAGCTCGGCGAACGGTCCCATGCGATCGCGGTTCTTGTCAGTCGCGAACGGCTCGAACACGATCTCCTGCGCGAGGACCGTCTTGCCTTCCACCTGGCGCTCGACATCCGTCATCGTGCCCGCCTGACCCAGCGCTTCCTTGATCCGGTTGCGGATGTAGAACTCGCTGCCGCCCGTCACCCGCGCCATGCTACGCAGAACGGATTCGAGGAAGATCGGCACCAGTGGGCTGCCGCTGGATGCGGGCCATTTGCTGACCGGCCGTAGCTGACCCGGCTGGCCCATCGTCACCAGCGCCTCGCGCCCACCGTCATCCGAGAGATCGACCGAGACCCTGATCTCGCCCCCGTCGACCGGAAACAGTTGCTCCTTCGCCTCACCGTCCCGCTCGTGCGTATAGACGACCTCTTGCGCCGACTGAACGTGGTCAAGGGCGGCCTGCGAGAAGACCCGCTCGCTCGGTGGTCCGGCCATCGCGGTCATTGCAGCGGCGAGGGCGATGGTCACCCCCAGGATCAAGCTTCGGCGCATCTCATGTCTCTCCCAGTGTTTTGAGTACGAACCCGCGACCGCGGACCGTGCGAATCTCCAACCCGAATGCCGTCGGGGGCGAAAGTTTACGTCGGAGATAGCCAATGTAGACGTCGACGACGTTCTCCGACGATCCGCCTTCCGTCAGCCAGAGGGAATCGAAGATCTCGCCCCGGCTGACCACTTCGTCCCGGCGACCAAGCATGAACGACAGAAGATCCAGTTCTCGCTGGGTCAGCATCGTGCTTTTGCCGGTGCCGTGGACCTCTCGTGTTGTAAGGTCTATCTCGGGACCGACGCCGGTTGGATCGGCACGGCGGCGTTCTTGCACCTTCAGTCGCGCGACAAGTTCTGCCATCTCGAATGGTTTTGCTACGTAGTCGTCCGCCCCGGCATCCAGCCCCGCCGCCCTGTCGTCGACGCTCGATAGCGCGCTTAGCATAATGATCGGCAGGGTGTGCCCTTCGCGGCGCAGCCGCCTTACAAGATCAACCCCGTCTTCATGCCCCAACATCACATCGATAACGGCAGCCGCGCATCCTTGTTCGATCGCGGCGATTGCCCCCCGGGTGTCAAAGACGGGCACTGCCACGAACCCCTCACGCGTCAGACCGCGTGCGAGCGCCGATGCGATGTCCTCGTCGTCCTCGACGATTAGGATCCGCTTGGCGGTCACGTCGGCGTCTCCCCGGTTCCCGTCTCGTCACGCGGCAAGGTGATCGTCACCTCCACACCTCGGCCCCCGCTCTGACCACCGCGCGGCGCGCGTGGGGCCGGACTGGCAAGCGCGATCTCCCCTGCCTGTTGATCCACCACCCATTTGGCCAAGGCAAGGCCGACGCCGAACCCGGACCCGCCCGCCTCGCGCGAGCCGCGGACGAACCGGGAGAACACCGCGTCCTGTTCGCCATCGGGCAGGCCCTTACCTTCGTCGAGCACGGTGAGCTCGGCGCCGTTTCCCGATGGCGCGCAGCCGATCTCGACGATTGCGCCGGCCGGCGAGTTCCTCAGTGCGTTCTCGATCAGCCCGCAGATCACCTGCCGGCACCAGTCGCGATCGCCCTGCACCGTGGCAGGGGTCAGATCGGCAGTCAGCGCCACATGGTGGCGCTTGGCCACGGGCCGCATATCGGCCACGGCGGCATCCGCCGCCTGGGCAAGGTCAAATCGTCCAATGTTCAGATCGATCTGGCCAGTCTCGGACCGGGCGACCCGCAGCAGATCGTCAATGCGCCGGTTCAGGCGCTTGGCCCGGGCATGGATCACGGCAAGGGACTCGGCTTCGGGACTAGTGGTCGCCGCCCCGCCCAGGCCCAGCTCGGATTCCGCCAGGATCACGGTCAGGGGAGTGCGCAGCTCGTGCCCGACATCGGCGAAGAACCGTCGCCGTTCGGTGTCGATGCGCGAGAGGCGCTCGTTCGCGGCCTCCAGCCTACTCGTACGCTCTGCAATTGTGGTGTTGAGCTCGGCCCGGTCCCGGTCGACCGCGTGCTGGCGCTCCTTGAGCTGGCCGGCCATGCGCGTCATCTCGGCCATGACCTGGCCAAGTTCGCTTTGATCTCCTGCGGGGAGGGCGACATCGAACTCGCCCGCGCCGATCCGGGCCGCACTCGCGCGCACCTCGCCCAGATGGCGCAGCAGTGGGCGCACCACGAAGAGGTAAATCAACGCCAGGAGCGCCGTGGCGCCCAAGCCGATACCGAGAGCCCACAAGATCATCCGCCCCTGCAGTGCCGCCGCCCGGTCACTAGCCGCATCACGGTCACGCCTTTCGTCGTTGATCGCTTCGTTCAAGAGCGGTGAGAACTGTGTGGCAAAAGTGTTCAGATGGGCGCGAAGATCCCCGCCGTTGCCGGGCTGGCGCACGTTCCTCTCCAGAGCCTCAAATTGGGCGCGCATCCTCGCAAGCCCAAGAGAGCGCGTCGCACGGCGCATCTGCTCGGCTTCACCCTCATTCTCGACCTCGGCCATCGAGCGGGCGAGTGCTGCATCCACCTGCGCGAACGCTTCGGCGACGCGCGTGGCCTGAGAGTCCAGGCGCGCCATCCGGGCGGCTTCGGGCACGTCGGGCGAGGCGGTCTCGGCCGCCACAACAGCATAGTCGCCGATGCGTCCTGACAGCGCTGACAGGAGGTCGATCCGTTGCTGGGCAGTGGCCGAGCGCTCGACCATCTTCGCCGCGGCGGTGACGCCGGAAGCTGCGAGCGAGGCGGCGACAATAGCAGCGCCTGCCATGATGGCTGCACCGACCATCAGCCGTAGCCGGAGACTTGAGAGAAGAGCGACCCGCTCAGCCATGGGCCCCGAACCATTCGGCGCGCAACTGTTCCACCGCAGCCGCGTCGCGCCGCAACTCCCGGTCGAGCGGTGATGTCCGATCGCGCACTATAAGTGCCGGGGGCCCGTCGATCTCCAGCACACGATCAGCCAAGGCCAGTGCCTCCCGCCGGTCATGGGTCGCAATGATCGCGGCGGTGCCCAAGCGATCGAGGGTCTCGATCAACAGGCGCCGCATGCTTGCGGCAGAGGTCGGGTCCAGTGAGACCAAGGGCTCGTCCATCAGGATCAGCTCGGGCGACACGGCGATGGCACGCGCCAGAGCGGTCCGGCGCTGCATGCCGAGCGATACCTTTTCGGGGTGCTTGTCGGCGGCATCAGTCAGCCCGACCGAGCCGAGCAATTCACGCGCCCGGGCGAGATCCCCGGCCCCGGGGATCAGCGCGATGTTCTCGGCCAGCGTCCGCCAGGGCAGCAGCCGGGGTGTCTGGAAGATCATCGCTACCCGCCCGGGTGGGCGCGCGATCCGACCCTCAAACTCGGCGTCCAGCCCCGCAATCAGCATCAACAGCGTGGATTTCCCGATCCCCGAAGGACCGAGCAGCGCGACCCTCTGACCGCTGGGGACCTCGAAGCCGATCTCCCCGAGGACATGTTGCGTCCCGAACCGCTTGGCGTCGATATCAACCGATAGCACCGTCATCGGCGCCACCTGTTTGCGGCCTGCTCCCAGGGGCCCATCACGCAGATCTCGATGATCTGCACGACCACGATGAAGCCCAGGGCATAGGCGAGGATTCCGGCAACGTCGAAGAGCTGGAACAGCGAATGGATCTGGAAGCCCACGCCGTTTGGCCGGCCGAGCAACTCGACCACCAGCACAATCTTCCAGACAAGTGCCAGACCGTTGCGGGCTGCTGCTGCGAAGAACGGTGCCAGTTGCGGCAGCACCACGTGACGCATCCGGGCGGTCCAAGAGAGCTCGTAGAGCCGCGACATCTCGGTCAGATCCCGGCTCAGCGCGCGCCCGCCTTCGCGCAGCATGGCAGCGACATTCGGGACCTTGTTGATGGCGACCGCCAGGATCGCTGCGGCCTCCACCAGCCCGAACCAGACGTAGCAGAGGATGATCGTCACCAGCGCGGGCAGGTTGAGAAAGAACGTGAGCCATCCCCCGAAGAACCGGTCCGCGGCACCCCGCGTGCCCAGCGCGATGCCGATGGCTGACCCGATGACCATGGCCAGAAGGAACGCTGCCGTCACCCGCGCCAGCGTGGCGCCAAGGTGCCACAGGTAGTCTCGCGCAAGCTCCCGCTGCAACGCGTCCCAGACCGCGGGTGGCCCTGGCAGCAGATCGCTTTGAGCAAGCCATGCCGCAACCCACCAGATCGCGATCAGCGCTGCAAACGACAGGAACGACCAGGTTGTGCGCGTGTACCAAGGCACTGCCGCGACGCTCAGGGGCCCTGGAAAACAGCAGGGTCAAACGGCCCCGCCTGATCGGAGAACGCGGCCCCCGCCCGTGTTGCCAGCAGTTCGTAGAGCTTGCCGGCACTGTCCGTCTGGGCCTCGGTCCAGGGGGCCGGGATGCCTGTGCGGTAAGCTTGGCGCAGCGCCTCGAACTCAGCATTCGAGCCCGCGCGCATCAGCGGGCGGAGCGCGTCCCACGCGGCATCGTCGGTTGCCAGGACCTCGCCTGCTTCCCGAATGGCTGCGAGGAACGCGCGCGCGCGATCCGCCTCGGTTCTTGCGGTATCCCAGACGAAGCCGATCATTGGCGGTGCAGGCGCGATGCCCAGACTGTCGAGTGCATCGCGCACCCGCATGACGGGGCGCATCCCGCCCGCTTCCAGCTTCGCGACGAAGTGCCAGTAGGTCGAGACAGCGTCGACTGCCCCGTCCTGTAACTGGCGGCTCATCAGCGGCGGCGCGCCGAACAACGCGTCCGTCTCAGTGGCGAGGTCAATGCCGCAATCACGGTCGGCCAGCGCCTGCAGGATCAGCCAGCTCTTGTCCAGCTCGCCGCCCACGACGCCGACGGTCTTGCCCGCCATATCGCAGAGATCGATGACCGAGCCGCTCACCAACGCGCCGAGGGCACTGGAATAGGGCGAGAACCGCAGGTCCAGCCCCCGTGTGCGCTGGCGCATCGCCCAGACCCAGTCAACGACCAGCATGTCGGCATCACCGGCCTGGAACGCGACCCGTGTGGCTGCCCCGCTCGCCAGCGGCACGACGTCCAGTTCAAACCCCTGTGCACGATCGAGACCTTGCGTCTTCACTGTCTCCATCAGCCAGTTCACCGTTCCGAACTTGAGCACGGCGATGCGCACGGTGGGTGTGTCTGCGCGGGTGTGACCATGGGACAGACCAATGGTGAGAACTGCCGCGACAGCGACGGCTGCGAGGACCCGGAACCGCATCTCTCCCCCTTATGAATCTCTTATTTTTGAGAGCTTTCTCAATACGATATGCCGCAGAAGGGCTCTGGTCAAACACCGTAACCGTCGGGGAGGCGGAACCAGCCTGGATCGGCCGCGCCGACGTCCGGTTTCCCTTGACCAGCACACGTTGGGGCTGAACGATCAGGTCAAAGAGAAACGGGAGGATATGGTGAAAAGCTGGATCCGCACAGTAGTCACTGCGCTTGGTGTTCTCATGCTCTTCGGTCCTGCAAACGCCGACGTGGTCCTGAGGGCTGCCTTGCTTGAGGTCGCTCATGAGCGACCGCTGCCGTTGTCGCGGCTCGATTTGCCGGTTGGCGACGAAGGCTTCGCGGGCGGAGGGCAGGCCTTGGCTGACAACAACACGACCGGACAGTTCCTGGGTCAGAGCTACGAGTTGGTCGAGGTGCGGACGGATCGCGACGGGATCGACCAGGCGATGGCCGGCCTGAAGGCGGATGGAGTTGGCGTCGTCATCGTCATGGCGCTGGCCGAGGACCTTCTGACCATCGCCGATCACCCGGCGGGCGAAGGTATGCTGATCCTGAACGCCGAGGCGCGCGATGACCGGTTGCGCGGCGCCGACTGCCGGGACAACGTGCTCCACATCGCGCCCAGCCGCGCCATGGTCGCCGATGGCCTGGCGCAGTACATGGTCTGGAAGAAATGGACCGAG
>JBCCDA010000146.1:0-7885 GCA_039033215.1 Pseudomonadota bacterium
ATCAGGTTTGCGAGTTTGGAGGTGAAGCAGATCTCCATTTGGATCTGCCAATTGGGAACCATGCGCATGTCAGGTCTGCCGAAAGGCCCCTACTGAGTGATCTCCAGGCACCACTCGAAGACCTCCGCGTCTCTTTGTTTCAGTTTAAACCATTGGTACACTGCGCCTAAGCTGAAACATGCCACTCTCCGCTAGGTCGCCATTGGGTGGCGGTAGTCTTCGCAGCGAAGATGATCAGGCCCGCCGCGGCCCTACGCCCGGAGAGGGCGACCAAGCTGCGCGGCCTGTTCCAAAAGACGTTCAGCTATTGCCCGTGAACGCGCGCCCATCGCCACCAGATCGGAGGGCTCCGCCACCAGACGGCCTTCGTGTTTCGTGAGTTTGCCGTTTACGAAGACCGTGTCCACGTTTGACGGATTGGCATGCACGACGATGGTCTGGACAGGGTCGATTGCAGGAAGGAGGTTCGGATCTGTTTTGCGCAACAGGACGATATCCGCCCTCTTCCCTGGCACCAGAGATCCGATCTGCGACTCCATGCCGAGGGCCCGCGCGTTGTTGATGGTTGCCCACTCGAGAACATCGAGTGACGAGCACTTAAGATCGCGTGCTTTCAAGGCACCGTCCTGGTCCGGCCGGTTCGAGGTTCGTCGGACAGCTTGCGCGTCGTATGCCGCTAAAGAGTCAAAGGTTGCCTGTAGCTGCGCCGCTGCCCGCATCGTGTCGAACATGCTACCGGAAACCTTGATCTCGGAATCGATGGCTATCGATGGTCGACCACCCGCCCGGATCACAGTGCTTATCAGCGGCGGGCGCGGCACACCAACTTCGATGATCGGGGTCGATGTGAACGCGGCGCCATGGTCGATAACCAGCTTGATCTCATCTTCTTCGAGGAAGTTAGCGTGGACGGCCGTGTGGCGCGGGCCCAGCAAGCCCTCTTCGATCAGCGTTCGGTACCCGCCCGGCGTCTTGCGGTATGGGCCGCCCCAGACATGGGCGCTGGTCATCAGGTCATACTCACGGGCCAGCGCAAAGTCCCGGCGGTTTACCTCTAGGTCGCCGTAATCGGGGCCCAACACGCACATGGCCAGCGACAGCAACCCATCTCCATTCGCGGCGAACCGACCTTCACGCAACCTCTTGATCTCATGCTCGGGATGCGGGATCTCCGAGAAATGGCGTTCTCCCGGGCGCGGGTTCGGCTTGGGTGTTCCGTGCCCGAAGATCGCGCGGATTCCGGAGTCTCCCAGCGCCTGGATGCTCATGTCCGTGTGATCTGGCGTGTTTGTGCAATGCAACCACTCGAACATTGTCGTACAGCCCGATGCGATTTGGTTCAGCGCTCCGAGCAGCGTGGAGTGATAGATATCATCGGGCGTAAACCGTTCACCTAACAGGCCCAGGACCACCTGAAAGTACTCGTTGCCCGACCAATCCGCCCCGGTCCCCCGCAGGACTGTTTCCCACGCGTGGATGTGGGCGTTGATCAGGCCCGGCATAACGATCAAGTCGCGGGCATCGATCACGGTCGCGTCGTCGGCCTGGATGCCCGGGCGGATGTCAGCGATGTGCGCGCCATCGATCAGCAGATCGCAGTCTGTCAGCGTGCCGAGGGAACGGTCCACCGTGACGATATCGGCGCCCTTCAGGACTGTTCTTGCCATCTTTGCCCCTTAGGAATTCAAAGCCGTGGCCTGTGCCGCCCCAAAAGGGGACCGCTTCGTCAGTGACCGACGGTCTCGAGCGCCATGGGCGCCAGGTCATCGACATGCCGGCCGTTCCAGTCCCGGCTCTGGACGCGGGCCATCGAGCGCTCTTGCGCCGCTTCCAACCCAACCAGCGCCTCCTCCAGGTCAATCGACACGCACGCGCCGTCTTGCACGACCAAGTTGCCGTCGACATAGACATCGCGCACTGCACGCTCCTGCGCACAGTAGATCAGCGAGCGTAGCGGCTCGCGGACAGGCCGCATCGCAGGGCATTTGAGATCGACAAGCACCATGTCCGCCTTGGCGCCGGGCGCAAGGCGCCCGATGTCGTCGCGGCGCAGCGCTTTTGCCCCACCGATGGTGGCGGCATAGAAAAGATCCGTGGTCGAGACATCTGCGACCGACCCGGCAACCGCGCGTGCGACGGTCCCTGCGTTTCGAAGCTCGTCCAGCATGTTGTGCGGATAGGTGTCGGTGCCGATCCCCATGTTGATCCCGTGGCGGACGTAGCTACCGAAGGTATTGAGAGCGATGCCCCGACGCATGAAGACAGTGGGGCAGTGCGCCACCGTCGCTCCGCTCTCAGCCATCAGGTCCATGTCATTGCGTGTCGTCCAGTGCAGCCAGGGGTGGTGGTCCAGGAAGATGCAGTGCCCGATGATCGAGCGGTCGGTCAGAATGCCGAGATCATGCATCCACTGGACCGGAGTCTTGCCGTGGCGACGCACAATCTCCCAGAATTCGGCGACCGATTGGGCCGCGTGGATCTGGAAGGCGAGGTTGCGCTCCTCGGCCCGGGCGTGGGCCGTCTTGAGGAGATCCGGCGAGAGCGTGTCGATCTGCGCCGGGCTGACCATACCCATCAGCCGGCCAGAGGGGTGCTGTTGCGCCAGGTCGATCATCCGCATGGCGTCTTCGAAGCCCTTCGGCCCGCGGTCGGGATCACTCCAGTCGTAGTCGATGCTGTGGCCGTCCTTGGTCGACCACGGCGCATCGCGGAAACTTGGCGCGATGCAGGCGCGGATACCCGAACTCGCCAGCTGATCCAGCCAACCGTCGAACGGATGGGAGTAGTCGACAACTGTCGTGCAGCCGCTCTGCAGCAGTTCGGCCAGCGCAACACGGTGGCAGGACGGTACGCCCTCGGCGTCGTTCGAGAGCACGGGCAGGTATTCATAGAGCGACGAGTGGTGGAAATTCGCGCTCTGGATCTCGTCGGTGATGCCCTTGTTCATCGGCTCGCTAGTCGGGTGGCTGTGCACGTTCACTAGACCTGGCATCACCATCAAGTCAGCTGCCGAAACCTCGACATCGGCTGTGCCTTCGTACCGCGGCCCGACGTAGTCGATCTTGGCCCCCGTAAAGGCAACATCGGCATCCCGCAGATAGACGTGTCGGTCCTTCTGGGCGTCCCAGGAAATTACCCATGCTGCATTTTTGATCACAGTCGTTGCGGTCATGGTCCTCGTCGTCCCTCAGATTAGGCAATGTCTTTTGCGTTGCGGTAAATTTGGCTTCGCATTAGCGTCGCATGGCTAAGGGGTGATGCCAAGGGGGTAGCGGCGGCCGAATGGTCCAGCACATAGTCAGTCGGTTGCTGATCTCGATCCCGGTTCTTTTCGGGGTTCTGGTGATCGGCTTCGCGATGCTGCAGGTAGTGCCCGCAGACCCAGCCGCAATAATCGCAGGCCCGACAGCCACCCATGACGAGATCGAATTCATCCGGGAGCAGATGGGTCTGAACGAGCCGATGATCGTCCAGTTCGGCATCTATCTCGGACGTCTGCTGCAGGGCGATCTTGGAAAGTCTTTGATCTCTGCCGTCCCGGTCAGCAAGGAACTGGCAACAACAATCGGCCCAACGGTCGAGTTGATGATCGCCAGCTTGATCTGGTGCGTGCCTGCTGGCATTGCGCTAGGGGTCATTGCGGCGGTCAAGCGGGGATCATGGATGGACCGCGCAATCATGGCCTTCTCCGTTGCTGGGCTCTCGATGCCCTTCTTCTGGTTTGCGCTGATCCTGATCCAGTATGTGGGCTATCACTGGCAGCTTCTACCGTTTCAAGGGCGCGGAGGACCACTTTGGACGCGCGACGGACTAGCGCACATCGTCATGCCGGCCCTCACGCTCGGTGGCGTGTTCATGGGCCCCGTCGCACGCCTGACACGGACGTCGCTGCTCGAGACCCTGAGCAGCGACTATGTGCGCACCGCGCGGGCCAAGGGTCTGCGCGAGCGAGACGTGATTCTGCGCCATGGACTGCGTAATGCACTTATTCCAGTAGCAACGCTGATCGGACTTCAGATTGGCTTCCTGCTAGGCGGCGCGGTTGTAACCGAAACGATATTCGCCTGGCCGGGCGTCGGCCGCATGGCAGTCGGCGCGATCCTATCCTCGGACTTCGCACTGGCGCAGGGGGCCATACTGGTCCTGGCGGTTGCCTTCATCCTGATCAACTTGGTCGTCGATATTCTCTATGCGTACCTCGACCCAAGGGTGAGACAGCGGCGATGAGCAAGTCCGCCGAACCGGTAGACGCTCTCGACGTCGTGGTGCCGACGGGTAACGTGCTCTGGCGGAGGATCATCAAGGACAGACTGGCGGTCATCGCATTCGTCATCCTGGCAGTGATCGCTTTGATGGCAGTATTTGCACCGCTGATTGCGCCCTTCGATCCCTACGACAACAATCTGCGCAACCGCCTCAAACCCCCCGGCGCCGAGCACTGGTTCGGCACCGATGTCCAGGGCCGCGATTTGTTCTCGCGCTTGCTCTACGGCATTCGGATGACCCTTTTGATCGGGCTCTCCGGAGTGGCGTTCGGCGGGGTCATTGGTGCCGCCTTAGGGGTGCTGGCCGCCTACTACAGATGGCTCGATGGGCTCATCATGCGCATCGTGGACATCCTGCTGTCCTTTCCGTCGATCCTGTTCGGCCTGGCTTTGGCGGCGATCACGGGCCCTGGCATGACCGCCCTGATCATTGCGCTGTCCATCGCAGCCATTCCTACGGTGGCACGCATTGCCCGGGGCACGGCGATCTCGGTGATGCAGAACGAGTACATGGAGGCAGGGCGTGCTTTGGGCCTGCCAGACCGACTGCTGATCTGGCGCTACCTTGTGCTGAACTGCCTCTCGACGGTCTTCGTCTATCTCACACTGCAGTTCGGACAGACCATCCTTTTGGGTGCGGCGCTCAGCTTCCTGGGGCTCGGGGCACAACCACCGACTGCTGAACTCGGAACGATGGCGGCCGAGGGTCGCGATTTTCTTTTCATCGCACCGCACATCTCCACCATACCCAGCGTCACGATCTTTCTGATCGTGTTGATGTTCAACGTGGTCGGAGACGCGATGCGCGACGCGCTGGATCCGCGGTTGAGGCGGTGAACCAGTGCTCACGGCACAACATAAACTACTTCAGGCTAAACAAGGAGGTACGACAATGACGATACGACGCAATTCAATCCTGCTTGCCGCCGCGGTGACCGGCAGCATCGTGCTGAGCGGGGTGGCCACGGCCGAGACCGTGGTCCACGTCACCCGTGCCAACGACACCGAACGCTATGACATGCACAAGACGACGGCCCGCTCCAGCGCGGACGTCGGCTTCATGATCTTCGATACACTCGTCTCACTGGACTACGATATGCAGACCATCCGGCCTGGCCTGGCCAGCAGCTGGGAGGTTTCGGAAGACGGGCTGGTGTACACCTTCACCTTGCGCCAGGACGTCACGTTCTGCAGCGGCAAGACGCTCGACGCAGATGCAGTGGTCGCGTCGATCAAGCGCTGGCTCGATCCCGAAACCGGCGGCGTCGTGAAGTCGAAGGCTGGTGAGGTCGACGACATCGTGGCGACGGGACCCTACACCGTCGAATACCGGCTGAAGTCACCCTATTCCGAGTTGCTGTTGCAGATGACGCAGCACTTCTTCTCAATCATCAACGCGGAAGAGGCAGCCGCCCATGGCGCGGACTACGGCGTCCAGGCTGTCGATGGGACAGGCCCTTTCTGCTTTGAAAGCTGGGAGCCGCGCAACAAGACTGTCCTGGTGAAGCACGAGGCCTACAATTGGGGGCCGCCACAGTTCACCTATTCGGCCCCGCAGGTCGACAAGATCATCTGGGCGATCGGGCCGGAAGAAAGCACACGCGTCGCCTCGATCCAGACGGGCCAGACCGACGTCCTACAGCACACGCCATTTTGGGCCGTACCGCAGTTGGAGGCCGATGCCAACCTGCACACCAGCCAGGCCGAGGCCTACTTCTGGAACTACTACATTGGCATGAAGATCACGCGCCCGTTCATGCAGGACGTCCGTGTGCGCCAGGCGATCAATCTTGCAGTCGACTCGGCAGCGATTGCCGACGCGGTGTATTTCGGCTTAGCCGAACCGGCCAACACCTACATGAGCCAAAATGTTATCGACTTCGACCCATCAGTCGGGACCGATCAGTTCGGCTATGACCCAGAACAGGCTGCCGCCCTGCTCGAAGAGGCCGGCTGGAAGATGGGCAGTGATGGCTTCCGAGAGAAAGATGGCGAGAAGCTTGAACTCACCGCCTACGCGTTCACGATTCCCGTCGCCCGGCAGATCATTGAGGCAGTGCAGGGTGACCTGCGCAAGGCAGGGATCGACCTTCAGATCGAGCTCTACGACTCCACGGTAATCTGGGGTAAGCTCAAGACCCAGGACTTCGACATGTACACCATGTCGTATCCCTACCTGACCGCTTCGGATGGTATTGCACTTTACTTCTCTTCCAAGAACATGCCGGCACCTAACCGCATGAACTGGAACGATCCAGAAGAAACAGATGTTTGGTTGCAGAAAGCAAATGCAGCACCGACGGTTGAGGAGCGTCAGCAGTGGGTCTCGAAGATCCTGCACAAGGTGCACGGCGCCACAGTTTGGATCCCGATCGCGCACGAGCCCCTGTTCATCTTCGCTAACGCGCGCAAGCTGAAGCCGGTGCGGGCGCATGGGATCTACGGTGCCGGGCTCTACAAAGGGTTGGAACTGGCACCCAAGTAACCCCGCAATGCTTACGGGCCATCGACCGAAGCAGGCTCCCTGCTTCGGTCATGCGGGTTAGACGTCAACGTAATCTCTGCCTAGTCCGCCGAGGCGTCCAGACTCGCGCAAACCGCCGTTGTTTCGCAACTAATGTGAAAGATCTGACGCTTGCTCACCGCTCAATAGGAAATTGCCAGACGATACATGGTCGACTTGCGCGAGTAGTCGACAAGTGCGCACTTGTACGGCCTCCCCATTGATTATTACGGACCCGCCGCTCCATCCGTGAATGAGCGCCTCAGTAGAGAACCGGACCGCGGGATGCCCGCATTGGGCCGCTTCTTTCAATTCACAATCAGATTTGACGCCGCCCGTTTGAGCTGCCTCAACCGAGCTGGTCCACCATCATGTTTAGGAAAACGGAGGACCAGAGATGATTGGGAAGCGAGACAAGCCGGAAGAAATTGTCACCACGCTACGGCGAGTCGAAGTGCTTGTCGGCCAGAGCGTGCCCCGAGCTGACGCGATCCGTCAAATCGGCGGCGAGCCATTGAGTCCGCCATTGGTCAGAGGACAATGACGAGCGAGCAGACTTACTGCCGGTGGAGGAAGAAGTAAGCGGGATGGGTGCAGAGCAGCTCAAGGACTTGAAGTGGCTACAGAAAAGGAACGAACGGAGCCGGCGGGCTGTATCCGATTTCATCCCAGACAAACTCATCTTGGCGGAGGCTGCAAAGGGGAAGCTTCTGAGCCGTTCGCGCGGGTGCACCACTGGTTTGAGCATCCGCATGCGAACCGCCGCCGTGCCTGTATCAACGGGTCCAACAGTCGCTTGGCGTGAGAGAGCGTCGCGCCTGCCGGACGCTTGGCCAGCACCGTTCAACGCAACGTCGAGTACCACAAGGTCGATCCAACGAAGGCAGGATGGTTGGGGACATGATCTAACTGACCCGGCAGTACGGCCGGTACCGCTCTCGTGTATCGACCCGGTGAAATCGTGCTCGTGCTACACGGAAGAAAGAGTAGCGATGAGCGGTGAGCCAATGTCTCGCCAACGGTCCGAGTGACGTTGGCGCACGTGGCAGACGATATCAAACGTTGGACGGCGAAGCGTAAGAGCGCGCTTGTCATTGGGGTTATCCAGGGCAAGACG
>JBCCDA010000147.1:0-7841 GCA_039033215.1 Pseudomonadota bacterium
CATGGCAAGCCGGTGCTGTTCCTGCACCCCAAGGACTTCAACGGCACGCTCGTCGAGCTGGAGCAGGCATGAGCATCACCTCGGCCATTGTGCTCTATGTCGTGATCTGGGCGGTGGTCTTCTTCATCGTGTTGCCGTTTGGCCAGGTCAGCCAACACGAGGCAGGGGATGTTGTTCCGGGCACGCCGGCATCTGCGCCGTCGGAAGCGAAGATCGTTCGCAAGGCCTTGATCACGACCGCAATCGCCACCGTCGTCTTCGCCTGTGTCGTGACCGTCGTTGTCATGGATTGGGTCACGATCGACGACCTGCCGTCGTTCGTCGAGTTCGGCGAGCGGTAGGCGTCAACCTGTCCCGGCGATCTGGCGTCGCTGCAGGCGGTGATACTGGTGCGTGATGGTGGCCACACCCAGCACCGGCACAAGCAGGTTCATGATCGGGATCACCAACGGCATCGCCATCAGGACGCCAGCCAGCCAGATCCGGGCCCAATGCCGGCGGCGCAGCGCATGCGCCTCTGCCAAGGGGATGTGGCGCACTGCGACCAGTTCGAAGTACTCGCGTCCCAGCAGATAACCGTTGATGCCGAAGACGAGCGCGACGGCGAGCGGCGGGAAGACCACCAGGAAGACCAGGTAGGGTATCAGCGCCGCGAGATTCACCAGAATGACCGTGAGCGTGAACCGCAGGGCCGCGCCGAGATCCTGCCAGAAGACGCCGCGGCGTGGCGCGGGAAGATTGGGGTAGTGCCTCGCCTCGACCGCATCAGCGACCTCGTCCAGAAAGAAGCCGACGAAGAGCCCGGCCACAGGGATCATGAGGAAGCTGGAGGCGACGAGGACGGCGGTGACGGCCAGACCCTGCAGCGCCTCGACCGGTAGGGTGACCGGGCCGATGAGGGGCCAGTCGCCAAGATCCGTGGGCAGGAACCCGGCGAGCCAACCCAAGGCCACCGTCATGGACAAGAGCAGCGCAATCGTCAGCCCCAGCGCCTTCAACAGCACACCGAGGAAGCGCCCGTCGAAGATCTGGCTGAGGGCGCGGAGAAAGTCCGCGATCAGTGCCATGTGGTAATGGCCGCGACATTGGGCCGGTCGCGATCGGCAGGCGTGACAAGTTCGTTTCCGATGTGCAGGAAGCCGGCCACAAATTCACCGGGCTGGCAGTCGAGCGCGTCGGACAAAAAAGTGGCATCGCGGGCAAGCGGGCCCGTCAGCCAGTTGGCCCCCCAACCAGATGCGAGTGCGGCGTTCAGAAGCGAGAGACACACCCCGCCCGCGGCCAGTTCCTGTTCCCAGACAGGGATCTTGTCCGAGGCCTTGGGCGAGGCGATGACCGTGATCATGAGGCCGCCCTGGGTCATCGCGTTCGCGTTCTTCTCGATCTTGTCGGGGGCAAGGCCTAGACGCTCCATGTGCCGGGTGGCCGTGCTGGCGAGCGTGCGCCGGTGCGCCATGTCGCGCATGACGAGAAACCGCCACGGCACCAGCTTTCCGTGGTCTGGGGTGCGGGAGGCAGCCGTCAGCAGGGTCTCGATCTCGGGCCGATCGGGCGCGTCGGGGCCGAGCGTCTTGGCGGGACGCGAGCGGCGCGTCAGCAGGAAGTCCAGAACATCTTGGCGGGCGTCGGGCATGATCTCTCTCCCTGGGGTCGCGGGAGATCTATGGAACCTGTGGCCGTGCGGCAAGTCCCGACATGTCGTGCGGCCGTCTCGAAAAGAGTCCCCCGCAACCTCCCTTCATTGTCGGCACTCTCGTGGTAAACGGGTGCATGACGCTGCGGGCAGCGGGTCGGAAATCTGTGCGCGGTTTGTGCGACTTTCCCGGCATGCGCCGCAGGTTAGGCTGCAGGGGAGACGTCGATGGCCATGATGCCCGCCGAATGGACGCCGCATGGCCGGACCTGGATGATCTGGCCGTGCCGGGGCGAGGTCTGGGGATCGCGCATCGCGGCCACGCGTGCGGCCTACGCCACGCTTGCCCGCACGATCGCGCGGTTCGAGCCAGTTTCGATGATCGCTGATCCAGCCGATGTGGCGGAGGCTCGGTCGGTGCTGGGTGCAGGCATCGACGTCGTCGCGCTGCCGGTGGATGACAGCTGGGCGCGGGACCAACTGCCCTGCTTCACCGACGATGATGGACGCCTGGCGGCCTCGTGTTTCCGCTTCAACGCCTGGGGTGGAAAGTACCATCCGCACGACAAGGACGCAGCGCTCGCTGGTCGCTTGGCCGACCAGATGGCCGTTCCGGCCCGCCACGTCGATCTGGTGGCAGAAGGCGGCGCGATCTCGGTGGACGGCGCCGGGACCGTGATGACCACCGAAAGCTGCCTTCTGAACGCCAACCGCAACCCGGGGCTCTCACGCACGGACGTCGAGGCCCGGCTTCACGAGGCACTGGGCACCCGCAAGGTCATCTGGCTGCCCGGGAATGTCGAGGAGCTCGAGACCGACGGCCATGTGGATTGCATCGCGGTTTTCACCGGCCCGGGCACGGTGATGGCCGAGGCACCAGGCGCACCCGATCAACCCAGGCATGCGGCCCGCCGTGCGAATATCGATGCGTTGCGGCAAGCGACGGATGCGGCGGGCAACCCTCTGCGGATCACGCTTCTCCCGGATGCTGCGAGTGCCCCGGACCTGGGCGAGCGGTTCTGCAAGTCTTACCTGAATTTCTGCCTGCCGAACGGGGCGGTGGTCGCACCGGCCTACGGTGTTCACGAGGACGGGGCCGCGCGCGAGATTCTGCAGGACGCTTTCCCGGACCGAGAGCTCGTCTTCGTGCCGATCACTGATATCGCAATTGGCGGCGGTGGCATCCACTGCGTGACCCAGCAGGAACCGGCGCTCGGCGACCCGGGCTGATCAGCCGGTCGCCACCAGAACGGGCCGTGTCAGCGCGGACAAGGAGTGCTTTTGCCGCCCTTCCGCATCGAAGTTCGAGGGGTCGAGCCAGGTTTCCATGGCGGCTTGCACGGCTGGCCACTCGCTGTCGATCAGCGCGTACCACGCGGTGTCGCGGTTGCACCCGCGAGCCAGGGTCGCCTGGCGGAACACCCCTTCGTAAGAGAATCCCAACCGCTGGGCGGCCCGGCGCGAGGGGGCGTTGAGCGCGTTGCACTTCCACTCGTAACGGCGGTAGCCGGCCTCGAAGACCCAGCGCATCAGTAGATACATCGCCTCGGTCGCTGCCCGCGTCTGCTGCAGGTGGGGGGAGTAGGTGATCCAGCCGACCTCGATCGACCCCGCCGCAGGCGCAATCCGCAAGAGCGATGCGGTGCCGACGGCACGCCCCTCCATCAGAAGGGCGAAGTGCAGCGGATCGGGCGAGCGCGCGGCCTCGGCGGCCCAGGGCGCGTACTCGGCCAGATCGGCATGAGGTCCCGTGGTCAGGTAGGTCCACATCGCGCCATCCGTATCCTCGGCGTATGCCGCGTGGAGGTCCGGCGCATGGGTCATGGACAACGGCTCGATCCGGCAATAGCGCCCGTCGAGGACCATCCGTGTGGGTCGTTCGGCGCCAGTCCAGCCCGACACGTCGACGTCCACGGGCTGGTCGAGGTCGTTGCGCAATCCCCGGTCGACCGGGTGTGCTGTCACCTTGACCAGGGGGGCTGTCAGCGATCGCAGGCTTTGGATCTGCTTGCCGTCGGCATCGAAGTTGTCCGGGCTCAGCCATGTCTGATACGCCTCGCGAAGCGCTGGCCACTCCCCATCCGTGATCGAGAAGAAGGCCTTGTCGCGGTTGCGCCCCTTCGCGACATAGGCTTGGCGGAACGTCGCTTCATAGGTGAAGCCGAAGCGCTCCGCGGCGCCCATCGACCCGGCGTTTAGCGGATCGCAAGTCCACTCGAACCGTCGGTAGCCCGCGTCGAACGCCCACTGGAGGTGCAGGAAGATCGCCTCGGTCGCCGCCCGTGTCCGCTGGAGCGCACGCGAGAACATGATGGCGCCCGCTTCGATCGAGCCACCTGCCGGGTCCATGGTCATGAACGATCCGTTGCCGACCGCTTTGCCCGTCATCGTGTCGACGTAGGCGTAGAAGAAGGCGGCGGGATCATGCTCGGCGGCGAGCATCCAGGCGCGCAGATCATCCTTTGTCCCAAACGGCCCGATGAAACGGTGGGTCCAGTCGGCCCCCGTCGGCTCGGCCGAGAACGCCTCCCAGAGATCATCCAGATGCGCGTGAGCGGTCTGCGGCTCCAGCCGGACATAACGGCCCTCGAGCGGGGCACGTGGTGGCAGGGCGCGCGGGCTCCAGCCTGGCACCGGGGCGCCTACGGGTTGGCCGAGCGCATTGATCTCGGGCGTCTGTTCGGTCATCGGCTGCGTCCCCTCCGCAATTCAATGAACAAAGCCTATCGCTACGCCGTCCACCCGGCCAGTGAAGTCCCGTGATGGAATGTATCGTGATCGCGGATGCGATCAGGCCAGGAAGCGGGGGTTTGTGCCAAGATCGATCCCCGGGAAGACCGCGCGCTCGACCGTGCTGGCGGGCATGCCCAACATGTCGCGCACGGCCCATCCGGCCCAGCGGCGGAGGTCGTCCGTCGGCATCAGATCGCGGTCCTCGTAGAGCTTGCCGTCACCCAGACCCGGCCAGCTGCCGTAGATCTGGCCGCCCTTGATGGCGCCACCCGACAGGATCATCGCGCCGCCCGTGCCATGGTCCGTCCCGGCGCTGCCGTTCTCGCGCACCGTGCGCCCGAACTCGGTCATGGCCAGCACCGCGGTTTTCTCCCAGACCGGCCCGAGATCCTGCTTCAATGTCGCCAGCGCGAGCGATAGCTGCTTTGCCGGACGGTTGAGCGTTCGGTCCTGGCGTCGGTGCGTATCCCAGCCCGACAGCGAGAACGCCGCGACACGGGCCGGGCCCAGCAGGCGCTGGGCCGTGTATCGGGCCAGCGTCGCACCCGTCTCGTTGGATTGTCCGCCGCCGCCGCCGGCCAGCATCTGCGCCTCGGCAAAGGCCTCGGCAAACAACGGATCGGTGCTGTACATGCGCGCAAGCAGGGCCTGCGCTGTATCCTCCAGCGTGAGGGTCGATGCGGGTGACCAGGATGCCGCTGGGGCATCGCCCTCGAGCAGCAGCATGCGTGCGCGGCCGACCGCGATCGCCGTCTCCGTCCGCGCGCCCGGGATCTCGGCCAGCACGCGGTTCAGCCAGCCATCCTGCATGCCGCGCGTCACACCGTCGGGATCGGGACTGCCGATCTCCAGAATATCCTGCCCGTCGAAATGGCTGCGTTTGTCGCGGTAGGGGGTCGAGACGGCGTGCACGATGCCAAGCTCGCCGGCTTCCCAAAGCGGCATCAGACCGCTGAAGGGCGCGCCGAGCGCGAAGCGACCGTCCAGATCCGCACCTGGGCGCGCGGCCAGCACTGGGCGAAGCCGGGCAAGATCGGGATCGTCGTGGGGCGCCGCGAGGTCCAGGCCGTCCAGCGCACCCCGCAGCACGATGATCACCAGCCGGTTCTCGCCCGGTGTCTCGGCCAGCACGACGGGCGTGGCCAGAGGCCAGGCGGCGGCCGAGCAGGCGGTGCCGAGAAAGCTGCGTCGTGATAGCGGCATGGGGTCCTCCAGGGGGCCTCAGCGGCGGTTGAATTCGGGGCTGGCGATTACCAGAGCGATGCCCTGCCATTGTTCGGGCGCGGCCGAGACCGCGAACGCCGTCTCTCCGCCCAGCGCATCAGCCAGTGTCGTCTCGGCGAAGCTGCGGGGATCGGCGCCGCGCTGTGCAATCAGTTCGGCGGCCCTTTTCGCATACGATACCCGTTGGGCGAGGCCCTGGGGTGTGATCCAGGCTGACCCTTCCTCGGGCCACCCGGCGGGGCTGGGCGGTCGCAACATGGGCTGGCCCAGGCGCCGCACGGCCTGGACGATACGGCGCAACTCACGGGGATGCAGTTTCTTTGCCTCTGGCGCCGACAGCCCTGATGCCCTGAGCGTCGAGACGACCAGATCGGAGGGCCGCTTGACCTTGTCGCCAAAACCCCGCCAGGACGCCGGATGCTCGACAAGGGCGGCATAGACGGCGGGCAGGGCACCGCCGCTGCTGAGCCAGGCTTGTTCGATGTGGCGCACCAGACCAGAGTCCGGGGTGTCGGAGACGAAATGGATAGCCAGTTTCTCGGCAATGTGCCGCGCGGTCTGCGGGTGGACGGCGAGATCGCGGATCAGCGTCTCGGCATGGGTATGCGAGGGCGCCCCGCCATAGCTCCGCCCCATCACATTGTGCGCTCCCGGTTCGGACATCTGCTCGGCAAAGCGAAAGCCTGCGTCCTTGATCGAGACGGCATAGCCCGTGAGCACCTCCGCCGTCGCGCGTACATCGGCCTGGGTATAGGAGCCATCGACCCCCAGGGTGTGCAACTCGAGCAGTTCGCGCGCCAGGTTCTCGTTCAGCCCCTTGCCTGTGCGCTTACCGCGCGGTGAGTTCGGCCCCATGCTGGATTGCTGATCCAGATAGACGATCATGGCGGGGTGCTGGGTCACCGAGATCGCCAGATCCGCAAAATTGCCCCCGATGTGGGGCCGCAAGGCCGAGATTTCGAAATCGGCCATCATCACCCGCTGGAGCGGCGAGCGCACGCCCACCGTGAAGTGATCGGCCCAAAACGACACCAGCCGCTCGAAAAAGCCGTTCGGCGAGACGGCGCGGTTCACCAGCAGCCGCCCCAGGTCCACGACGGTGTCCTGAGCGGCCTCCTTGCGGATGGTGGCGCGCTTCTCCAGCGACTTCACGTCCTTGTTCAACGTACGCAGCCGGGCCAGCATCTTGCGCCGCCAGGTAAGATCGTTAGGGGCAGGGACAATCGGCGCCGTCGTCCCGCGCGCGACGTGCGACAGCAGGGCGTCAGCGCCGTCGGGGGCGGGTTGGTCGGGGTGCAGGCCATATCCGAAGCGGATGGCCGCCAGGGTTTCCGCGCGTACCGCCATGACGCTCGTGCTCTCCCTCGGGTTGCCGGACCTGCGTTACGGAACGCGCCAGCGGGCACGCTCCGTCGATCTTAGGTTGGGCGCCAAAAGGCCGCGGTCAAGCGCGGGTCAGCCTTTCGGCATCAGAATTCAACCCCGATGCCCCCGCTCGCACCTTCAGGAACGTCTTCAGGAAGTCGAACCAGAATTGCCCGCCAAGGGTACAGCCAAGCCCGATCAGCAGCCAGCTCAGGAACATGCGCCCCCGTGTCGCCCAGTCGGCGTCGATGAACGAGGCACCGAGGGTGACGCCCTTTTCGGCAAACTCTGCGGTCACCGTCGCGATCGCGGCCCGCCCGGTATCTGAAAGCTGACCGATGGCAGCGCGCAGATCGGCGGCGGCCTTCTGTGCCTCGGCATCTGTGATCTCGCCGTCGCCGTTCGCATCCACGACGTTCTCAGTTTCCCCCTCGTTCTGCTCCTGGGGCGTGCCCGCCGCCGATGCATCCGGCACGGCAAACCCGTCGATCTGACCGGTGGCCGCGCTGGCCTGGGCCTGCTGCACCATGGCCGACCGCAGCGCGTCGTCCGCCGCCAGTTGCTTGCCATACCCGATCAGGTCAAAGTTCAGCGTCGCCGCCAGGCCGAAGCCTATCAGGAACAGCATGGTCTTCGCGCGACGCACATACCAGCCGGTCACACGGTCCATTGCGCTGTCGAACCAGTCGGCCAACTCCGCCTCCACCCGGTCGATGGCATTCTCGATTGCGGCCTCGGCCCGGGCTGAGACGCTCTCGACCGTCGCTTCGACTCGTGCCTCGATCCCGTCGAGGTCAATATGCGCCAGCACTGCCTTGGCGTGGTCGCGCAGTGTCCTTTCCACGTCGACACCGTCGACTGCGGCCTCGATCTCCCGGGTCAGCGC
>JBCCDA010000148.1:0-7766 GCA_039033215.1 Pseudomonadota bacterium
CTCGTTGTGCCGGTCATCTACCCTGTTTCTGTCACGCTCGGGATCGACCCCATCCACTTGGGTCTCCTGTTTGCGCTGTGCATCGAGATGGGCGCCGTGATCCCCCCAGTAGGTCTCAACTTGTTTGCCGTCAGCGGTACAACTGGCGTCCCGGTCACGACGGTCATGAAAGGCTCGTTCCCGTTCCTGTGCACGGACGGATGCGTGCTTGTGCTCTGCCTCCTTGTCCCGGCTATCGTGCTATGGCTGCCGAACCTCGTGGTCCAATCCGTCTTCGGCTGAGGCTCGTTGATACGGCTATTGCACCCAGATCGACTTTTGTTCCGGCAGGTGCAATTATCGACGCATGAACTTCGCGCACGTGCCAGACTTGGGCGCACGGCAGTTGGTCGCCGTGCTGGCCGTGGCAGAATACGGCAGCTTCGTCGCTGCCGCGGCAGAACTCCACATGTCGCAGCCCGCGCTGACCCGGACGATCAAGCGCGTCGAGGATGTGCTGGGCGTCAGGCTCTTCGAGCGCACGACACGGACGGTGCACCTGACCGATGCCGGCCGGGAGTTCGTCGCGCTTGCTCAGCGGATGACCAACGACCTGCGCATCGCGGCACGCTCCATGCGAGAGCTCGCCGAGCAGCAACGGGGCCAGGTGATCGTTGCCACCCTGATGTCCGTGGCCCACGGGCTCCTGCCCCGCGCGATCGGCATGTACCGCCGCGCGCGTCCCGGCGTCGAGATCCAGATCCGCGACGGCATCCACGGCAGCGTGGTCGAGGACGTGAAGAGCGGCGCAGCGGACTTCGGCATCACCTACCTCAAGGACATTCCGGAAGGCTTGCACCGAACGCGGTTGGGCCAGGGCCACTTCGACCTTGTGGCCAGCCAGACGTCTGGCTTGGACGCCTCCGGTGAGACGTCCATCCGCTTCGACGATCTGCGCGATGTGCCACTCGTCTCGATGCCACCGGGCTCGCAGACCCGGCGTGTTCTCGAGCTGACAGCCGCCGGGCGCGGGTTTGCACTGACCCATGCCGCGGTGGTCTCGCAGGTCCCGACCCTGTTCTACTTCGTGCGCGCAGGCGTCGGCGCAGGCGTAGTTCCCTCCGCCTCGATTACTGGCGATCTGGGCGAGGGGCTGATCCGGCGCCGGGTCCATGAGCCACAGATCTCGCTCGACATCGGCATTCTGCGGCTCGCCGAGCGGACGCTGTCCCCTGCAGCACAGGGGCTGCTGGAAGTGGTCGAGGATTCGTGGGACTCTGATTAATACGCAAACAGGAATAATCTTTGGCATGGGTTTGTTTTTGTTATCTGCTGGACTGCCGCGCTAGGGTGCACTGGTCAGACAGCGAAGGAAGCGAACGCGATGAGCACCGCAGTGACCGTCGAGACCGATCTCGCAAGCAGTGTCGATACCGGCGTTGATCTAGTCGAGCACTATTTCGAGCGCGGCTGGACCGATGGTCTGCCGGTCGTTCCGCCAACGCGAGAGAAGATCGATGCAGTTGTGACAGCGCTGGGCGGCGGGGCGGACGTGGTCGAGTGCAAGATCCCGCCGCGCTGGGGCACGCTGACCCGCGAGGTGCTGGCCATTAACATGGTCATGGCCGGCTGCAGGCCCGACTATGCACCCGTAGTGCGCGCCGCGATCCTGGCGCTGACGGACCGGCGCTTCAACCTCAACGGCGTGCAGGCAACTACCCACATGGCCTCGCCCCTGATCATCGTGAACGGTCCCATGGCAGCCGAGATCGGGATGAACGGCGGCGCAAACGCCTTCGGCTCGGGCAACCGCGCGAATGCCACCATCGGCCGGGCAATCCGGCTGATCATGCTGAATGTCGGCGGCGGGCGGGCGCCGGACCTGGACAAGTGCACACTGGGCAACCCGGCGAAGTACAGCTACGCGATCTGCGAGCACGAGGCAGCGAGCCCGTTTGCACCCTACCATGTCGAGCAGGGCTATAGCCCCGAGACCTCAACCGTTTTCGCTCTCGCCGCGGAAGCACCGCACTCGATCACCGACCACCAGTGCAACGACCCCGAAGGCATCCTCGACACCATCGCGTCGGCCATGAGCACGATCGCGTCGAACACCTCCGTCCTGTCCGGCCATTGCGCACTGGCGCTGGGGCTGGAGCATGCGCGCACCATCGCAAAGCACGGCTGGACCCGCCACGACATCAAGAGCTACCTCTGGATGCACTCCGGCAATACCTTCCGCGCCCATTCCCGCGACCACCGCTATGGCACGGTCTACAACCGGAACCTGCCGAAGTGGTACAAGCGCGGACCGGACGACCGGATCCCCATCGTCGAAAGCCCCGAGCGTATCCATCTCTTCGTGATCGGCGGCGACGCCGGGAGGTTCTCGGCCTTCATCCCGGGCTGGGGGCACATGAGCACCCCGGTGATCCGCCCGGTCCAGGACACCGCCATCGGGACGGCGGACGATTGCGCCGATGGCCTTTGCAAGCTCTGAGGAGGCACCATGCTGGACTCGCAAACCACGGTAGAGATCTTCGATCCACGCGGCGTCGTCGACACCGAAAGCCGCCCATTGGCCGAGCGCAAGGCGGCGCTGGCAGGGCTGCGCCTCGGCATCCTCGACAACTCGAAGTGGAACGCCAACAAGCTGCTGCGCGGGGCGGCGGCGGCGCTGTCGGACGAGATCGAGTTCGCCGCGGCGAACTACTACGTCAAGACGCATGGTTTCTCGAACGATGCGCCGCCGGAGATGATTGCCCGGATCGCCGCCGAGTGCGACATTGTGCTGACAGCGATCGGCGACTGCGGATCCTGTTGCTCGTGCTGCATCCGCGACGCGATCGCGCTCGAGGAACTCGGCCTGCCCACGGCCCCGATCATCACCACCGAGTTCGTGAACGAGACGCGCCTGACCCGTGCCGCCGTGGGCATGCCGGCGCTGCGCCCGGTCGTGATCGACCACCCCGTCAGTTCGATCACCGCCGAGGAAGTCGCCGCCCGGGTGGCCGTGATCGCGGCGCAGGCGCAGGAGGTCTGGCTTGGGACGCGCGCCGATATCTGAGCGTCGTCAGCTCCAGGACCCGCCATCCAGAGGAAGAAACACTGTCGGAACTCCCGTTCATCGCAATGCCGGTGTGATGGCAAAGATCGCCGGTAACGGCGTGGCGACGGAACGGCTCGCCGGAGAGTTCTATCCGGCCTTACACTGAACATCGGATCAATCGGAGGAAGCGCACCGTGGGCCAGACCAACCAGCTTTATGAGCACATCGAGGTGAAGCCAGTCACACCGCACATTGGCGCGGAAGTCTTTGGCGTGGATCTCTCAACCTCGGTTCCAGATGAGACATTTCGCGAGCTTCACACGGCCTTCACACGGCACAGCGTGCTGTTTTTCCGCGACCAGGAACTGGATCACACAAGCCACAAGGCATTCGGTCGGCTGTTTGGCGAGCTCGACATCCACCCCGCAATCGCGGCGCCGGAGGGCCATCCGGAAATCGTCCCGATACATGCGGACAAGAACTCCAAGCACATTGCCGGCGAACGCTGGCACTCGGATGTCTCCTGCGTCGAGGAGCCGCCGCTTGGCTCGATCCTCTACCTCCACACGGTGCCGGAAGTGGGAGGTGATACGCTCTTCTCGAACATGTATGCCGCGTACGAGGCCCTCTCCGACAGGATGAAGGACTATCTCGATGGCATGACGGCACGGCATGACGGCGAGGAACAGTATCGCGGACGGTATGGCAATGACGATAGCGGCAAGCAGTACCCATTCTGCGATCACCCGGTCGTTCGGACACAACCTGAATCCGGGCGCAAGTGCCTGTTCGTCAATCCGATCTTCACGAAGCGATTGAACGGCATACCGCGTCACGAGAGCGATGCGATCCTACGGATGTTGCACGAGCACTGCGCCAAGGAAGACTTTCAGGTTCGGTTTCGTTGGCAAGAGGGATCTGTCGCCTTCTGGGACAATCGCTGCGTCCAGCACCTGGCTATCTGGGACTACTATCCGCACACGCGATCGGGCTTTCGGGTCACGATCAAGGGCGATCGACCGGTCTGATCAAAGGTGGTCCGGCGTCCACACGACAGGAGTGTCTGACCGGTTGTGCCATGTTGCCTTCGCGGTGGTAATGGCGGCACAACAGTCCCGCGTGTTCACGCGAACTGTTTTTTCGCCAGCGGGAGGATGACAATGACAACCAACGACCTGTTCCCGGACGGCTGGCGACCAACGACCCGCTATCCTGATCCTGCGGTACAATCGCTCGACCCAAGCTTCGACAAGTACCGCCTTCCCCTGGCGGGGATCGAGCGGTTGGCCGCGGGCCTGCGCTGGGCCGAGGGGCCGGTCTGGTTCGGCGACGGGCGCTATCTGCTCTGGAGCGATATCCCGAACAACCGGATCATGCGGTGGGACGAGGCGACCGGGCAGATCGGTGAGTTTCGCAAGCCGTCAAACTTCGCCAACGGCCATACGCGCGATCGTCAGGGCCGGCTCGTCTCCTGCGAGCACGGCGGGCGACGGATCACCAGGACCGAGTACGACGGCACCGTCACGGTCCTGATGGACAGTTTCGACGGCAAGCGGCTCAACTCGCCCAACGACCTCGTCGTCAAGTCGGACGGCTCCATCTGGTTCACCGACCCTCCCTTCGGGATCGGTGGCAATTACGAAGGCCACAAGGCGGAACCCGAGCTCAACCAGAACGTCTACCGCTACGATCCGGATACCGGGGAGGCGTCGGTCGTCGCGGACGACGTCCTGGGACCCAACGGGCTGGCGTTCTCGCCTGACGAGCAGGTTCTCTACATCGTCGAATCCCGCGGCGTGCCGACCCGCAAGGTTCTGGCCTACGACGTCACAGACGACGGGCGCACGATCGAGAACAAGCGGGTCCTGATCGATGCGGGTGCTGGTACGCCGGACGGGTTCCGTGTCGATGTCGACGGCAATCTCTGGTGTGGCTGGGGCATGGGCGACCCGGCCCTGGACGGAGTGATGATCTTCAACCCGGACGGACAGCCCATCGGACGCATCGTGCTGCCAGAACGATGCGCAAACGTCTGCTTCGGCGGTCGCGCGAACAGCCGCCTCTTCATGGCAGCCTCCCAGTCAGTCTACGCGCTCTATGTGAACGTCGCCGGGGTGAAGGGCGGCTGACCTGAGTGTCTACAGTCCACGCAAACTCTGTGGTGGCTTGAAGCAGCGGCCCCTTAGAGAAAGTCACTCGCGTCCAGTTCGACGGTCGGCACGCCCTGGAAGACGACCACGTACCCGCCACCAACCAGTCTTGTGCCGTCAGCCCCTGCGAGCGCCGACAGAGTGAAGTCGCCGAACCCAAGGCCGGCGGCGGTGAAGTCCAGCACGTCCAACCCGTCCTGCCAGTCCGTGATCTGGTCGATGCCGCCTGTGATCGAAAACTTGAAGACGTCCGCGTCGAGGCCACCCGTCAGGATGTCGGAACCGGCGCCGCCGTCCACGATGTCGGCGCCGACCCCGCCGTACAGCATATCGGCGCCCGAGCCGCCCGAAACCTGATCGTCGCCGGACCAGCCGTAGAGCACATCGGCGTCCTCATTGCCCAGGACCACGTCGTCTCCGTGGCCCCCGTAGATCAGGTCAGCGCCAGCATTGCCGGCAACCCGGTCATCATCGTCACCGCCGTAGACGAAGTCCGCACCGGTCATGCCGAAGATCGAGTCGTCGCCTATGCCGCCGTCGATGGTGTCGTTGTGATTACCACCATAGAGGTGGTCGTTGTCCGCGCCACCGAAGAGGTGATCCTCATCGTCGTCGCCGATCAGCCGATCGTTGCCCGCGTCACCCCGGAGCGTGTCGTCCCCGGAATTGCCGCGGATCTGATCGCCCGAGGCGCCGCCTGACAGTGCATCGTCACCGGCCGCCCCAATGATTGAATCGGCCCCGTCGCGCCCGTCGATCGTGTTGCCCTTGCGGTCCCCGATCAGCACGTCGCCGAAGTCGGAGCCGACGAGATGCTCGATCTCGAAAAGCCGGTCGCCCTGGGCGTCACCCCCCGACCCCACGGCGCCACCCAGCCGGATCTCGATCTCTGCAGACGAGTCCGAGTAGTCTGCCGTGTCGTCGTCCGTGCCACCGTACATCCGGTCCGCCCCAGCCCCACCCGTCAGCGTGTCGTCGCCCGTGCCGCCGTAGACAAGGTCGTCGCCACCGTCACCGAAGAGCCAGTCTGAGAGCTCATTTCCCTTGAGTGTGTCGCGGCCCCAGCCGCCGTAGAGGACATCAAGTCCCCTGTTCCCGGCAACGAAGTCCGCACCGTCGCCGCCGTAGAGCACGTCGTCCCCGATTGTGCCGGACAGGCTGTCGTCGCCGCTGCCACCGTGGAGCGTGTCGTTCTCGCTGCCACCGAAGATCTGATCGCGGTTCGCGCCGCCGTAGATGTGATCCTCGCCCTCATCGCCGAGCAGCCGGTCGTCGCCGTCATCGCCCATCAGCGTATCGTCGCCGGTGTCTCCGCTCATCTGGTCCGCGCCAGCTCCGCCCGCCAGGATGTCGGCCTCCGTCGAGCCGACCATGGAGTCACCTCCACCGCGCCCGCCGACCACGTACCCGCTGCCCACGCCAATGAACGTGTCGGAAAACTCCGAGCCCACAACCTTCTCGATCCCGTACAGCCGGTCACCGCGTGCGTCCCCGCCCAACCCCGCAGAGCCGTCGAAGTGGATCGTGACTCCCAACGCGGATCCGGAGTAGTCGACCATGTCTTCGCCAGTGCCGCCATACATCCGGTCTGCTCCTGAGCCACCGATCAGGGTGTCATCATCGAGCCCGCCGTAGAGGATGTCAGATCCCTGGCCGCCGCGCAAAACGTCATCTCCGGCGCCAGCCTCGATTGTGTCATTGCCCTTGCCGCTCGACAGCACGTTATCGGCAGCGTTGCCCGTCAGAGTATCGTACCCGTCCCCAGAGGTGGCGTTTTCAATGACGACGCCGTTGGCAATCGTCCAACCGCCAACCGTCCCTCTCAGGTAGGAGAGAAAGCCACCACCACCGGCCTCGTAGGCCAGCGTCGCGGCGCGCAGATCGATCGTTGCGGCCGCTCGGCCGGTGTACTCGAAGGCGTCCGTTCCTCCAGTGTCCCACACCGTGTAGTATCCAGCGCCCGAGCCGGTGAAGTTGCTTTCGACCAGTTCGTAGACGTCATCGCCCGCGGCATGCGTCGTGTTCGCGCCGTACATGTTCTGCAGCGCGGCGATATCCAGCGCGGCGAAGGTAGCTCCGTGACCGGTAGAGGCGACGACCGACCCGGCGCCGGCGATGTTCGAGCCCTGGTTGTAGCTCATGGCGGTATAGGCGGCCATGTTGAGGTCATAGCTGCCGCGGCTGCCCGACCAGCTGACGCCCTGCAGCACGTCGGTGCCGTTCCCGGTATCGTGCGGATGGCCCAGCCCCAACCCGTGCCCCAGCTCGTGGACCGCAACGCCGTACATGAAACCGCCTGTGTCGAGCGTGCCGCCTGCCGATGCGTTCCAGTACGGAAAGCCCCTACCATTGTCGTTCAGTATCCCAAAACCGCCCTCGCCAGACGAACTTGGGAAGTAGAAGAAGCCCAGAAGCGTTCCGTTGGAGTACGACGGCAGGGCCGCCGTTGCCCACTCGAGGTCAGCTTCGGCGCGGTTCGTCGTGATCTCGAAATCGACGTCGATGAAACCCTCAACGCCCTCGAAGATGGACCAGAGCTGCGTTTGCTCGTACGCGTTGACGCCGGTCGCGGTGTACGTCGTCGACCC
>JBCCDA010000149.1:0-7742 GCA_039033215.1 Pseudomonadota bacterium
CCTCGCCGCCAGCTTTGACGTCAGCCGCATCACCGCGCGCAGGGCACTGGATGAACTGGCGGCAGAGGGCCTGGCCCAACGTGCCCAGGGCAAGGGCACCTTCGTGCGTGCACCTCAGCCCATGCCAGCGGTCGAAGCGCGGACAGAGGGGCTTTTCGAGAACCTGATTGCGATGGGGCTCAAGACCACGGCGACTCTAGTCTCGTTTGGCTATCGGGCGGCCCCTGCGGATGTCGCGACACGGTTGGAAACCACCAAAGGTGCGGAGATCCAGCACGCCGTTCGGATCCGAAGTCTGGAGGGCGCCCCGATCAGTCACCTTACGACCTGGGTGCCGGCAGAGATCGGGCGCACCTATTCCGAGGCCGACATGGCGCGCGAGCCGCTTCTTGCGCTGCTGGAGCGCGCCGGAGTCCACGTTCAGTCCGCGGACCAGACGATCACGGCAGGTCTGGCCGATGCCGAGATGGCGCCTCTTCTGGAGACGGAGGTGGGGGCACCGCTTCTCAGGCTGAGCCGGGTGGTGCGCGACCGCGACGGCCGCCCGGTCGAGTTGCTGACTGCGCTCTACCGACCCGACCGCTACCAGCACCGCATGCGGATGGAGCGGGTGACAACCGACGGGACAGCCCTTTGGGAGCCCGTCCCGACCACATCACACCCAATGACAGACAGGGAGATCAGAACATGATCAAGACAACGACCCGCCGCCACGTCCTTGCGGGAGCGACCGCGCTGGCAGGGACCCTCGCAGCGCCGGGCCTGCTACGGGCCGAAGCGGCCCCCGTGAAGCTGGGGGTCGTGCACCCTGTGACCGGCTTCCTGCAGTTCTCGGGTACCCAGTGCCGCTTTGGCGCGGAGACCGCGATCGAGGAGATCAACGCGGCCGGCGGCATCCAGTCGCTGGGGGGTGCCAAGATCGAGCCGGTGCTGGGCGATGCGCAGTCCAAGCCCGAAGTCGGAGCTGCCGAGGTCGAGAAGTTCGAGGAGGCAGGCGTCTCCGCCATCGTTGGCGCGTTCTCCTCGGGCATCTCGCTGGCCACGACGCAGGCCGCCGCGAAGTACGGGATCCCGCACATCGTCGACGTCGGCGTGAACGACAAGATCGTGGGCCGCGGGCTCGAGAACGTCTTCCGCTTCGGCCCCGGCTTCGGCGTGATCACCAAGTCTGGTGTCCAGGGTCTGATCGATCTGAACAACGCCGCCGGGAACCCGGTGAAGACCTGCGTGATCGTGCACGAGAACACGACGCCGTTTGGCTCGTTCATGGCCGGTCTGATGAAGGACGGGCTGGAGCCGGCCGGGTTCGAGGTGATGGAGATCCTGCCGCACCCGACGCCGAACAAGGACTTCAACAACATCGCGCTCAAGATCCGGGAGCTGAACCCCGACGTCGTGATCCCCTCGCACTACTACAACGAGGGCGTGCTGTTCGCGCGCACGCTGCAGCGCCAGCGCGTCAGCCCCAAGGTGATGTACTCGGTGCTGGGGGGCGCGTCCTCGCAATACCGGTTCCTCAGCGAATTCCCGGATGCGGCACAAGGCATCTTCGACTGCAACCACTGGTTCGATCCCTCGAACCCGGGCGGGCAGGCGTTGCGCGCCAAAACCGAGGCTGCGGGCAAGTCCTTCAGCTACGAGGTCTTCCTGGCCTACACGGCGACCAAGTTCGTGGCCGATGCGATGGAGCGCGCCGCCAGCACCGACCGCGCCGCGATCATCGAGGCGATGGCTTCCTCGACCTGGGACGGCCACTTCATGCCTTACGGGCCCACGAAGATGGAGAACGGCCAGAACATCAGCGCGCAACCGCTGGTCACCCAGATCCAGGGCACCGAGATCGAGGTCGTGGCCCCTGCCGAATTCGCCACCAAGGAAGCGAAGTTCCCATTCGCCTGACCTTCCGCTGAGCCCGCCGCGGCCCCATCCCGGGGCCGCGTTCCCATTCTGACGCAAGGAGCCGGCCCGTGGACATCCTCGGCCTGGAGATACCCTCGTATTCCTGGGAGACGGTCGCGGGATCGGCGATCTCGGGCGTATTCCTGGGTGCCTTGTATGCGCTCGTGGCGCTGGGGCTGACCATCATCTACGGCGTGCTGCATATCATCAACTTCGCCCACGGCGCGATGCTGATGATCTTCATGTATGCCGTCTTCTTCCTCTGGTCGGGGCTGGGGCTGGACCCCTACATGGCGCTGCTGATCGTCGTCCCGCTGGGGTTCGCGGCAGGCTACGGCCTGCAGCGCGGCGTGATCGGGCGCTTCAGCCACGGGCGGGACGAGATCACGTTGCTGGTCACGCTCGGCATCGCGATCATCATCGAGAACGGGGCGCTTGTCGCCTTCTCCGCGACCGAACGTCAGGTTCAGGTGCCGTACGATTTCGACGGGATCGACCTGGGCGTCACCTACGCAGTCTGGCCGGAGATCGCGGCGCTGGTGGGCTCGCTGGTCGTCACGCTCGCCGTCTGGCTCTTTATGACGCGCACGGACACCGGCCGGGCCATCCAGGCGGTGGCCAAGGAAAAGCGCGGCGCCGAGCTTATGGGCATCGACGTTGACCACATCTATGGCATCAGCTTCGGGATCGGGGCGGCCTGCGTCGCTGCCGCGGCCTGCCTGCTCGCGCCCACCTATGCCGTCAACCCGCAGTTCGGCTACCTCTTCGTGCTGATCGCCTTCACGGTCGTGGTGCTCGGCGGCATGGGATCCTTTGCGGGGGCGCTGGTTGGTGGCTTCATCATCGGCATCACCGAACAGATCGGGCGCCTCTACCTGGGTGAGAGCCTCGGCCTGATCACCATCTCGGCCACCTTCATCCTGGTGCTCCTGCTGCGGCCAACCGGGCTATTCGGGCAGAAGGCGGGATGAGCGATCGCGCCCGCCTCACGCTCTGGGCGGTGGCCTTCGTGGTCGCCTGCGCGCTGCCGTTCGTGATCTCGTCCGGGCGCTGGCTGGATTTCGTGGAGCTGACGCTCTTCGTCGCCCTGCTGGGTCAGTCGTGGAACATCCTCGGCGGCTACGGCGGGCAGTATTCCTTCGGCCACGCGGTCTTCTTCGGCACCGGTGCCTATATCCAGGCCATGCTGCAGTTTCGCTACGGGATCAGTCCCTGGGCGGCGATCCCGTTCGCAATCGCCGCTGGCGCCGCGGTGGGCGCCCTGATCGGATACCTCAGCTTCCGATATGGCCTGCGCGGATCCTACTTCGCCCTGATCACCCTGGCATTTGCCGAGGCGTTCCATGTGCTGGCACGCTCGCTCGTCTCCGTCACCGAAGGGGGCCGCGGCATCCAGCTGACCCTGAACCAGGACCCCGACCGTGCGCTCGAGGTCTTCCAGTTCACCTTTGCCGGCCCGTTCCTCAGCCACGCGGGCTATTACTACACCGTGCTTTTCCTGCTGACGGTCGCCTGCGTGATCGTCTGGCGGATGGAGAAGGGGCGCTTCGGCGCGCAACTTCTGTCCGTGCGAGAAAACGAGGACGCGGCCGAGGCGCTGGGCGTCAACGCCTTCCGCGTGAAGATGAAGGCCATCTGCCTCTCCGGCGCCATCGCGGCATCGGGCGGGGTCTACTACGTCCAAAAATTCCTGTTCGTGGATCCTGGGTTGGCCTACGGCCCCGGCAAATCGGTCGAGGCGCTTGTGGCCCCCATCATCGGCGGACTCGGCACCGTCGCGGGCCCGGTCGTCGGCGCATTCCTCCTGCACGGCTTCGGCGAGGGTGCAAAGCAGGTGATGAGTGCCGCCGATCTCACGCGCCCCGGCGTCGATCTTGTGCTTTACGGGGTCCTTCTGGTCCTGGTCCTGGCCTTCCTGCCACGCGGGATCGTGGGCTTGGTCAGTGACCTCTGGCGGGGGAGGCGCTGATGCTCGAGGTCTCGGGGCTCACAAAGCGCTTTGGCGGGCTCATTGCTGTCAACGGCGCGTCGCTGAACGTCCAGAAGGGCGAGATCGTCTCGCTGATCGGTCCCAATGGCGCGGGCAAGACGACGCTTTTTGCGCTGGTCTCGGGCTTTCTGCGCCCCGATGAAGGCACCGTCCGGTTCCTCGATCAGGATTGCATTGGCCTGCGCCCGCACGAACTGGCGGGCAGGGGGCTGGTGCGCACCTTCCAGATCGTGCGCCCCTTCCCGACGCTGACCGTGCGCGAGAACATCACCATCGCGGCCCACACCCGCATCGGTCCCCGGGCCGAGGCGACGGCGAAAGCCGAAACGGTGGCTCACGCGCTCGGCATGGGACCGCTCCTGGACAAGATAGCAGGCGACCTGCCCGTTGCGGGCCGCAAGAGGCTCGAGATCGCGCGTGCTGTCGCCACCGATCCCGTGCTCCTGCTGCTGGACGAGGTGATGGCCGGCCTCAACCCAACCGAGATCGAGGAGATCACGCCGATGATCCGCACGCTGCGTGATCAGGGCGTCACGATCCTGCTGATCGAGCACGTCATGCAGGCGGTCATGAACCTCTCCGACCGCGCCTATGTGCTGTCCGAAGGACGGATCATTGCCGACGGCACGCCCCGGGACATCGTCACCAACCCCGCGGTGATCGAGGCATATCTCGGTCCCGGCATGGCCGAGAAGCTGGGGGCCGCCCATGCTTGAGGTCCGCGATCTGCGCGCAGGCTACGGCCAGATGGAGGTGCTGCGCGGCATCGACATCGACGTCGGCCCGGGCGAGATCGTCGCCATCCTCGGCGCCAACGGGGCGGGCAAGTCGACGCTGAACAACACGCTGTCGGGTGTTGTGCGGGCGTGGTCCGGCTCGATCCGTCTCAACGGGCAGGATATCACCGCCGAGCGTCCGCGCGAGATCGTCGCGGGCGGGCTCATCCACGTGCCCGAAGGCCGCCGCGTCTTCCCCAACCTGAACGTCGAGGACAATCTGCTGCTGGGCGCCTACCGCCGGGGTGGCCCCAACCGCGACGCCAACATCCAGCGCGTGTTCAAGACCTTCCCACGCCTCAAGGAGCGGCACGGTCAGCTGGCCGGCATGCTCTCGGGTGGCGAACAGCAGATGCTCGCCATCGGTCGCGGCATGATGGCCGAGCCGCGTCTGTTGATCCTGGATGAGCCGTCGCTGGGTCTCTCACCGCTTCTGGTCGAGGAGATGTTCCGCCTGATCCGCCAGCTCAACTACGAAGGGCTGAGCATTCTGCTGGTCGAGCAGAACGTCGCCCAATCGCTGGAAATCGCCAACCGTGCCTACGTGCTGGAGAACGGCGCCGTCGCCATGCAGGGCGTCGCGGCCGACCTGATGGAAAGCGCCGATCTGCGCCGGTCCTATCTGGGATTGTGAGGAAAGATGAGCCTTAGAGAACGCATCGCCCGGAAACCCATCGTGCTGGTTCCGGGCATCTACGACGGGCTGACGGCGACGCTTGCAGGGCAGGCGGGGGCCGAGGCGCTCTACCTCTCGGGTGCCGCCATCGCCTATGCCCGCTTCGGGCGGCCGGATATCGGACTGATCTCCATGGCCGAGGTCGCCGATACCATTGGCGCCGTGCGCGACCGCACGGATCTGCCGCTGATCGTGGATTCCGACACCGGGTTCGGCAACGCGCTGAATGTCCAGCGCACCGTGCGCACGTTTGAGCGTATGGGGGCCACGGGCCTCCAGATCGAAGACCAGACCATGCCCAAGCGCTGCGGGCATCTCGCAGGAAAGAACGTGATTTCTACCAGTGAGATGGTGGGAAAACTTCATGCAGCACTGGATGCCCGGACAGATGCCGATACCCTGATCATTGCCCGCACCGACGCCATCGCCGTCGAAGGGTTCAAGCCCGCGCTTGCCCGTGCCCAGGCCTATGCAGAGGCCGGCGCCGACATGGTCTTCCTCGATGCCCTGCAATCCGAAGATCAGATGCGCACGGCCACCGCCAGCTTCACCGAGACACCCGTGATGGCCAACATGGTCGAGGGCGGCAAGACCCCCATCCGCTCGGCTGCCGATCTTGAAGCGCTGGGCTTCGCGCTCGCGATCTTCCCAGGCGGCATTGTTCGCGCGCTCGCCCGCGCCGCGCAGGATTACTACACCAGCCTGATGGCGCACGGCTCGACCCGACCGTTCGCCGAGCGCATGTTCGACTTCGACGGGCTGAACGAGGTCATCGGCACGCCCGAGATGCTCGCGCTCGGCCAACGCTACGACGGGGACATACAATGACCGCAGCGGCTCTCGATCCCGTCACGCTTGCCATCCTCAAAGGGCGGCTGGAACAGATCGCCGACGAGATGGACGCGACGCTGTTTCGCTCGGCCTTCAACCCGATCATCGCCGAAGCGCACGATGCCTCCCACGGGATCTACGATGCGCTGACCGGCGAGACGCTGGCGCAGGGCAAGTCCGGCCTGCCGATCTTCGTGGGCGTGATGGCCTTCGCCGTGAAAGCCGTGATCGACAAGGCGGGCGGCAAGCTGAACGACGGCGACGTCTGGATCTTCAACGAACCCTACGATGGCGGCACGCACCTCAGCGATTTTCGCCTGGTGCGCCCGCTGATGCGGGGCGGAGAGGTCTTCTGCTATCTCGCCTCGGTCGGCCACTGGCGCGACGTGGGCGGCGGCGTGCCCGGCAACTACAACCCGCGCGCCACCGACATGCACATGGAGGGCGTGGTCATCCCGCCCGTCAAACTGTTCCAGGGCGGTGAGCTCAATCAGGACATCGTCGACATCCTCACCTGGAACTCCCGCCTGCCGGACAGCGCCTGGGGCGATCTCAACGGTCAGATCAACGCGCTGGATCTGGGCATCCGCCGGATGGAGGCGCTGCTCGATGAATACGGCGACGGCGTGGTGGCCGAGGCCATGGGCGCCCTCAAGGCCCGCGCCGCCGACATCATGCGCGCCGAGATCCGGACGTTGCCGGATGGCCGCGTGTCCGTCGAGGACTGGCTGGACAACGACGGCGTCACGGACGAGCCCCTGAAGATCGCCATGGACCTCGAGGTCTCGGGGGACCGTTTGATCCTGGACTTCACGCGCTCGGCTCCCGCCTGCGCGGGTCCGGTGAACATCTCGCGCTCGACCACCGTCGCCGCCTGCTATGTGGCGCTGAAGCATGTCTTCGGGGATGTCCCCGCCAACGCAGGCGTGCTGGAGCCGATCGAGATCAAGATCGCCGAAGGCTCGATCCTCGCCGCCACGCGCCCCAAACCGGTCGGCGGGTACACCGAGACGATCATGCGCCTGATCGACGTGATGTTCCAGGCCGTTGCCCGGATCGCGCCCGAACGCTCGAACGGCTGCGCCTATGGCACGATCAACGCGCTGTCGCTCGCCGGTCACAAGGACGGCCGGCCCTGGGTCATGTTCTCGTTCTTCGGGGGCGGGCACGGCGGGCACCCCGAGGGAGACGGCCTCGCCCATGGCAACGCGCCCATCTCGACCGCCACGATCCCCCCGCTCGAGATCCTCGAGGCCGCGTACCCCGTGCGCTTCACCCAATGGGCGCTGCGCCCTGACAGCGGCGGGCCGGGGCGCCATCGCGGCGGCCTCGGTGCCATCTACGAGATCGAGCTGTTGGAAGGCGACGCCGATCTCTTCCTCTTCGGTGAGCGCGGGCGCTACGCCCCCCGGGGTGTCGTCGACGGCGGCGAGGGTGCCATGACCCGGTTCGCCTGGCAGACGGATGAGGGCTGGCAGACCCCGCCCATGGCCTCGAAACTGGTGGGTGCCAGGATTAGGGCGGGCCAGCGCCTGCGGTTGGAGACCCCCGGTGGTGGCGGCTACGGGCC
>JBCCDA010000150.1:0-7727 GCA_039033215.1 Pseudomonadota bacterium
CTGCCATCAAGGGTGCGTTGGAGCGCGCCGTGGAAAAGACTTGACACTGGGGAAGTGGCTGGGATTTGGGGTTGACCCGCAGGGGCCCATTCCTATAGTTGCGCGCTTCCTTACACACAGGGAATCGGGGCCTTTGAGTCCCTTATGAGACGGAGAGAGCCGTGGCCCGCATCGCAGGCGTAAACCTTCCGACCGGAAAGCGCGTGCACATCGCGCTGACCTACATTCATGGTATCGGCCATACGTCGGCCGAGCAGATCTGCGACAGCGTGGGCATTACGCGTGAACGTCGCGTAAACGAGCTGTCGGATGCCGAGGTTCTCGCCGTGCGTGAGTATATCGATGGCAACCTGATGGTCGAAGGCGATCTGCGCCGCGATCGCATGGTCAACATCAAGCGCCTGATGGACCTTGGCTGCTATCGCGGTCTGCGTCATCGTCGTGGGTTGCCCGTCCGTGGCCAACGCACGCACACGAACGCCCGTACCCGCAAGGGCCCGGCGAAGCCGATCGCCGGCAAAAAGAAGTAAGGGGCAGACATGGCACGCGAACGTCAGCGCACGCGGCGCAAGGTATCCAAGAACATCACGGCGGGCGTGGCCCACGTGAACTCGTCGTTCAACAACACGATCATCACGATTGCCGATGCTCAGGGCAACGTGATCTCGTGGTCGTCGGCGGGTCATATGAACTTCAAGGGCTCGCGCAAGTCGACACCCTATGCGGCCCAGATGGCCGCCGAGGATGCCGGCCGCAAGGCGCAGGAGCATGGGGTGAAGACGCTGGAAGTGATGGTGCAGGGACCGGGTTCCGGCCGCGAGTCCGCACTGCGCGCGCTTCAGACTGTCGGCTTCACGGTCACTGCGATCAAGGATGTCACGCCGATCGCACACAACGGCTGCCGCCCGCCGAAGCGCCGCCGCGTCTAAGGCGCCTTGAACGACGACGACGGGGCCCGGCTCGATCAGAGCGCGGGCCCGATGAGTTTCCTCGGGTGCGTTGCTGGCTAGGGATCAGCCAGTGCGCGAGAATGGAGGGCCGTATGATCCACAAGAACTGGCAAGAACTGATCAAGCCAACCGCGCTGGAAGTGGTCTCGAGCGCCGATCCTTCGCGGAAGGCGACCGCTGTCGCCGAGCCGTTGGAGCGGGGTTTCGGGCTGACGCTGGGCAATGCCCTGCGCCGGGTGCTGCTGTCGTCGCTGCAGGGTGCTGCCGTGTCGGCCGTCCAGATCGATGGCGTGCTGCATGAGTTCTCTTCGGTGCCGGGTGTCCGTGAGGATGTCACCGACATCGTGCTGAACCTCAAGGGCCTTGCCATCGCGATGGATGCCGAGGGCACGAAGCGGCTGACGCTCAACGCGACGGGCCCTGGTGTCGTCACGGCCGCGGACATCACCGAAATCGCGGGCGTCGAGATTGTCAACAAGGGCCATGTCATCTGCCACCTCGACGATGGTGCCTCGGTGCACATGGAACTGACGGTCACGACCGGCAAGGGATATGTCGCAGCCGACCGCAACCGGCCCGAGGATGCGCCGATCGGGTTCGTTCCCGTCGACGCGATCTACTCGCCGGTCAAGCGTGTCAGCTACAAGGTCGACCCGACCCGCGAGGGTCAGGTGCTGGACTACGACAAGCTGTCGATCACTGTCGAGACGAACGGCACGCTGAGCCCCGATGATGCCCTGGCCTATGCTGCGCGCATCCTCCAGGACCAGCTTCAGACGTTCATCAACTTCGAAGAGCCTCGCGAGGCTGGCCGTGCGGACGAAGACGACGGGCTGGAGTTCAACCCGCTTCTGCTCAAGAAGGTCGATGAGCTGGAACTGTCGGTGCGTTCGGCCAACTGTCTGAAGAACGACAACATCGTCTACATCGGGGACCTGATCCAGAAGACGGAAGCCGAGATGCTGCGCACGCCGAACTTCGGGCGCAAGTCGCTGAACGAGATCAAGGAAGTGTTGACGACGATGGGCCTGCATCTCGGCATGGATGTGCCGGACTGGCCGCCCGACAACATCGAGGATCTGGCGAAGAAGTTCGAAGATCAGTTCTGATCCTCGGGCTTCGCCACGCCAGATAGACGACTGGGCAACCGCCCCAAGGAGGCCACCGACAGATGTGGCCGGACAAAGTATAAAGACTGAACGGAGAAAACGATGAGACATGGCTTTGCCCACCGGAGGCTGAACCGGACCCCCGAGCACCGCAAGGCGCTCTTTGCGAACATGGCCTGCTCGCTGATCGAACACGAGCAGATCAAGACGACTTTGCCAAAGGCGAAGGAACTCAAGGCCTACATGGACAAGTTGGTCACGCTGGCCAAGCGCGGGGATCTTCATTCCCGCCGCCAGGCGCTCTCGCGCATCCGGCAGGAACCGGCTGTGGCGAAGCTTTTCAACACCCTGGCCGAGCGCTACCAGGACCGTGCCGGTGGCTACACCCGGGTGCTCAAGGCCGGTTTTCGCTATGGTGACATGGCGCCGATGGCGATCATCGAGCTTGTCGACCGGGATCCGGAGGCCAAGGGCGCCGGTGATCGCGCGCGGGTCGCCGCCGAAGAAGCGGCAGCCGACGCGGAGTAACCTCCGTCGGCCTCAGGCCGCCGGGAAACCGGGTCCGGCGCCGCGGGTGAGGGCCGGGAGAGGGTAACGTGGCTGATCTGTTCGACGGCATGGATGCTGGCCCAAGCGGTCCGCGTCCGCTTGCCGATCGGCTGAGACCACAATCCCTCAACGATGTCGTGGGCCAGCAGCACCTGCTGGGACCGGAAGGTCCGCTGGGTGCGGCGATCGCGGCCCAGCATCTGGGCTCCGTCATCCTCTGGGGACCGCCCGGCGTGGGCAAGACCACGATCGCACGGTTGCTGGCCGATGCCACCGACATGGCGTTCGTTCAGATCAGCGCCATTTTCTCGGGCGTGGCTGAGCTCAAGAAGGTGTTCGAGGCAGCGCGGCTGCGTCATACGCAGGGCCGAGCGACGCTGCTGTTTGTCGACGAGATCCACCGGTTCAACAAGGCGCAGCAGGACAGCTTCCTGCCGCATATGGAACAGGGCTCGATCGTGCTGGTGGGTGCAACGACCGAGAACCCCTCGTTCGAGCTGAACGCCGCCGTGCTGAGCCGCGCGCAGGTTCTTCAGCTGAGGCGTCTTTCCGCCGATGATCTGGCCGAGATCCTGATGCGGGCGGAAGCCGGGACCGGACCGCTGCCCCTGACGTCCGAAGGTCGGGCAGCGCTGATCGAGATGGCCGATGGCGACGGGCGTACGCTTCTCAATCTTGTCGAACAGCTCGGGTCGGTCGAGGATGGGCCGCTTGACGCCAAGGCGCTGGGCGCGCGTCTGGTCCGGCGCGCACCTGTCTACGACAAGACCGGCGACGGGCACTACAACCTGATCTCGGCCCTGCACAAATCGGTTCGCGGATCGGACCCCGACGCCTCGCTCTATTGGTTGGCGCGGATGCTCGAGGCCGGCGAGGACCCCCGCTACATCGCCCGCCGGGTCACCCGCATGGCGGTCGAGGATATCGGCCTGGCTGACCAGCAGTCCCTCACCCTGTGCCTCGCGGCCTGGGAGACCTACGAGCGTCTGGGCTCGCCCGAGGGCGAACTGGCACTGGCAGAGGCTGTGATCCACCTTGCGCTCGCGCCCAAGTCGAACGCGGCCTACACGGCGTACAAGGCCGCGCGCGCCGCGGCGCGGAAGACCGGATCGAAGCCGCCGCCGCATCATATCCTCAACGCACCGACGGCGATGATGAAGGACTTCGGCTACGGCAAGGGGTACGAGTACGACCACGACGCGGAGGACGGGTTTTCGGGCCAGAACTATTTTCCGGATAATATGGAGCGCCCGTCGTTCTACCAGCCGGTGGAACGCGGGTTCGAGCGTGAGCTGTCCAAGCGCCTTGCGTTCTTCTCACGGGCACGAACGGAACGGGGCGGGACGTAGTGGAGAAGCTTGCAATGGTGGCGATAGGCGGGGCGGCCGGGGCGAGCCTGCGCTATCTGGTAGCGGCCTGGGCCGGGCGGCTGCTTGGTGCGGGCTACATGGGCACGCTGGTCGTGAATGTCGCCGGGTCGTTCCTGATGGGGATCCTCGCAGTCGTGCTGATGGAACGCGTGCCCGGCGGCTGGCAGCGCTTTGCGCCGCTTCTGATCACCGGCGTCCTTGGCGGCTTCACCACGTTCTCGGCCTTCTCGTTGGATGCGCTCTATCTGCTCGAGCGGGGGAGGTTCCTGGCGGCGAGCGGGTACATCGCGGGATCCGTCGGACTGTCGATCCTGGCGCTTTACGCCGGGCTTGCCCTGGCGAGGTCCACGACATGAGCGGGGTGCGCCAGATCGAGATCGGCGCCGATGAGGCCGAACAGCGGCTGGATCGCTGGCTGCGCCGGCAGTTGCCAGAGTTGGGTCAGGGCCGCATCGAGAAGCTTTGCCGCACGGGACAGGTGCGGGTCGATGGCGCCCGGGCCAAGGCCTCGACCCGGGTTGGCCCGGGGCAGGTGATCCGCGTGCCGCCGGTGTCGGACGCGGCCGAGGCGCCGCCCGTCCGTGAGGAGCGGGTGCCGGAGCTGCCGCCCGGCCTGGTGATCCATCAGGACCACCACGTGCTCGCGCTCAACAAACCGCACGGACTGGCAGTCCAGGGGGGCTCGGGGCTCACCGACCATCTCGGCCAGTACATGACGGCCCTGCGGCTCGGGTCGGACAGCGACCCCCGGCTGGTGCACCGCCTTGATCGTGACACCTCGGGCGTGCTCGTGCTGGGGCGGACCGGCAAGGCCACGACGGATCTGGCGGCGCAGTTCCGCGACCGGCGCGTCGCGAAGACCTACATCGCCGTCGTCGCAGGCAAGCCCGAGTACCGCGAGGGAACGATCCGCTTCGGCCTCGTCAAGGCGGGCGGGCAGGGCGAAGAGCGCATGCAGGTCGTGGACCCCGACGACGTGCCGCGCACCCGGGGCGCGCAGACCGCCATCTCGGAATACGTCGTGCTGGAGCAGCTCGGCCAGAGGCTCGCCGTCGTCGCCCTGCGCCCGGTGACGGGCCGAACCCACCAGTTACGTGCGCATATGGCCGCCATCGGCTGTCCGATCGCAGGCGATGGAAAGTATGCAGGACGCTCATCCGAAAACCTCGGTGATGGCTGGGGCGCCGGGCTGGGTGGCGGCATCAGCCGCAAGCTCCACCTCCACGCGCTGGCCTTGCGGTTCCGCCATCCCTCCGGCGGGCGCGAGGTGACGGTGCGGGCACCGTTCCCGGAGCATATGGCGGCCACCTGGGAGGCGATGAGCCTCTCCCCGGTCACAGGCGACGTGGACCCCTTCGACTAGGCTGCGTACAGCACTGCTTTCCCGCCTGACTGCCGAACGTGCAAAGCCTTGCATGTGAAAGAAGACGCCTGCATTGTCGGATGGGGATCAGAACGATGCCGTGACTTATCCGCGGCCCACGCCGGCCAAGACGTAGTGGGGGCAACATCTTTTTCGAAGTCTTCGCCGTTGGCGCAGCATTCATCTTCGGTCTTGCCGTAAGACCGTTGGGGCTTCCGCCGCTTGTTGGCTTTCTCGCCGCAGGATTCTTCATCAACGCGGTTGGTCCGCACTACGGCATGCCGGCCTCGACGGGGCCAATTCTCGAACATCTTGCTCATCTGGGCGTCCTGCTCCTGCTGTTTACTGTGGGGCTGAAGCTCAAGCTTCGACAGATTGGCGAGCCGCACGTTGTGGGCGGGGCGCTTGTGCACTTTGCGCTTTCGGTCGCCTTCTTCACGCCCATCGCCTGGTTGCTCTTCACCGATGATTGGACCGCAGCACTGCTGGTCGGCATCGCGCTGGCGTTCTCATCGACAGTGCTTGCGGCCAAGATGCTCGAGGCCAAGCGCGAGATGGGCAACTTCCATGGCCGTGCTGCCATCGGTATCCTGATCGTGCAGGACATCATCGCGCTGGTTGTCCTTGCGGTGTTCTCGGGCAAGGTGCCGGAGCCATGGGCGCTTCTTATCTTTGCCACACCCCTGCTGCGACCGGTGCTCTACAAGCTGCTGGATCTTGCCGGCCACGACGAGGTGCTCGTTCTTGCGGGCATGGCCCTGGCGTTCGTGATCGGAGGATACGGTTTCGAGATCATCGGCCTGAAGGGCGAGATCGGTGCGTTGGTCATGGGTCTGCTGCTCTCCAACCACTCGCGCTCGGGCGAACTCTCGAAATCCCTCTGGGCGCTCAAGGAAGTCTTTCTTGTTGGCTTTTTCCTGTCGATCGGGATGTCGGGCCTGCCTGACTGGAACGCCGTCCTCTTCGCGATCGTGCTGGGGGTCCTGCTGCCGGTGAAGGGGGTCTTGTTCTACTACCTCCTCGTCGCCTTCCGCCTCAGGGCGCGGACCGCGTTCCTGTCGGCCTTGTCTCTGACGGCCTACAGCGAGTTCGGTCTCATCGTGGCCGCCGGCATTCCTGCCGCCGGCGAGTTTCTGGTACCATTGGCCATCGCGGTCTCGGTCTCATTCCTGATCGCGGCACCGCTCAACCGCTATGCCCACCCGCTCTACGAGCGCTTCGAGCAGCGTCTGCGCCGTGTCGAGCGGGTCACACGCCATCCCGATGAGCAACCCACAAATCTGGGCGACGCCGACGTCATGATCTTCGGCATGGGGCGAACCGGTTCGGCTGCCTACGAGCTGTTGGCCGAGCGTGGTTGTCAGCCGGTCGGTCTGGATGCCGATACCTACAAGGCTGCGGCCCATGCTGAAGCGGGTCGCAACGTTGTCTTTGCCGATGCCGAGGACAGCAACTTCTGGAGCGGTGTGAACCTCGGCGCGATCAAGGCGGCGGTTCTGGCCATGGACGATCTGGAGGCGAAGCTGATCGCCGCCCGGACGTTGCGCGCAAAGGGCTTTGAAGGACCGATCATCAGCCACGCGCTCTTTGATGATCATGTCGATCAGATCCGGGAGGCTGGCGCCGACCAGACCTACATGACCATGCGCGAAGCGGGGCGCAGCCTTGCCAATCACGCGTTGACAGCAACCGCGCCCGAGGCCGAGACCAACGCGCCGACACCAACGTGATCTGCCCACCCGGACTGACCCGGGTTGCATCAACCGCTCAAGTTTCCAAACGCGACCAAGAAGGAACCACGAAATGATCACGGTCTACGGTCGTGCCACGTCCTCGAACGTGCAGCTGGTCATGTGGGCGATCGGCGAGCTTGGCCTTGCCCACGAGCGTCTGGATTTCGGTCACAAGCACGGCGGCATCGATACGGCCGAGTACCGGGCCATGAACCCGAACGGGCGCGTGCCGGTGATGAAGGATGGCGACCTGGTGATGTTCGAGTCCGGGGCCATCGCCCGATATCTGTGCGAGAAGTACGGCTCGGCGCCGTTCTGGCCGGACGCGCTGGAAGACCGCGCGCGGCTAGATGTCTGGTGCGAGTGGGTCAAGGCGACGCTGGCGCCGCTCTGGGCACAGCCGATCTTCTGGTCGCTGCTCAAGTTTCCCCCGGGAGAGGGCGGCGAGACTGTGCAGGCCGCGGCCGAGCAGGTCAAACCGCTCTTTCGCATCCTCGACCAGCGGATCGGGGAGGGGCCGTGGCTGGCGGGCGAGGACTTCACCTTCGGCGATCTCTGGGCGGGGCATCTCCTCTACCGCTACGCCGAGCTGACGTTCGACAAGGCCGTGACGCCAAACCTGGATGCCTACTACCAGCGCCTCACGGAACGCC
>JBCCDA010000151.1:0-7686 GCA_039033215.1 Pseudomonadota bacterium
AGCGCGGGCACGCCGACCTGGCGCGCCAGCAGAATGTGCTCACGCGTCTGGGGCATGGGGCCGTCGGCGGCGTTCACGACCAGGATCGCACCGTCCATCTGCGCGGCGCCCGTGATCATGTTCTTCACGTAGTCGGCGTGGCCAGGGCAGTCGACGTGCGCGTAGTGACGAGCATCGGTCTCATACTCGACGTGCGCCGTCGAGATCGTGATACCGCGTGCCTTCTCTTCGGGTGCGGCGTCGATCTGGTCGTAGGCCTTGAACTCGCCGAACTGCTTCGTGATTGCTGCCGTCAGCGTCGTCTTGCCGTGGTCAACGTGACCGATTGTGCCAACGTTGACGTGCGGCTTGTTGCGCTCAAACTTTTCCTTCGCCATTTCCAGGCCTCCTTCTGCTGCGGCCGACGTGCCACCGCGTATTCAACTGCTAAGTCAGGCGTACTTCGCCTGGATTTCCTCGGAGATGTTCGACGGCACCGGCTCGTAGTGACCGAACTGCATCGTGAACTGGGCGCGGCCCTGGCTCATCGAGCGCAGGTTGTCCACATATTTGAACATGTTCGCCAGCGGCACGAACGCGTTGACCACGTTCGCGTTGCCCCGAACCTCCTGGCCCTGCACCTGGCCGCGACGGCTGGTGAGGTCCCCGATAATTCCGCCCGTGAACTCCTCGGGAGTCACGACCTCGACCTTCATGATCGGCTCCAGCAACCTAGCGCCGGCTTCGCGTTTCTTGAACGCTTCGCGCATGCACATCCGAGCTGCGATCTCAAAGGTCATCACGTTCGAGTCCACATCGTGGAACTTGCCGTCGACCAGAGCGACCTTGAAGTCGATGACCGGGAAGCCGGCCAGCGGACCTGAATCCATGACCGACTGGATGCCCTTCTCGACACCTGGGATGTATTCCCGCGGCACCGAGCCACCGACGATCCGGCTCTCGAACGAGTAGCCTTCTCCCGCCTCGGTCGGTTCGATTATCAGCTTTACCTCGGCGAACTGACCCGACCCACCGGTCTGCTTCTTGTGGGTGTAGGTATGCTCAACTGCGCCCGAGATCGTCTCGCGGTATGCAACCTGCGGCGCACCGATGTTTGCCTCGACCTTGAACTCGCGCTTCAGACGGTCAACGAGGATGTCGAGGTGAAGCTCACCCATGCCCTTCATTATCGTCTGGCCGGATTCAATGTCTGACTCGACCCGGAAGGACGGATCCTCGGCAGCAAGACGCGCAAGACCCTGAGACATCTTCTCCTGGTCGGCCTTCGACTTCGGCTCAACTGCGATCTCAATCACCGGGTCCGGGAAGTTCATCGTCTCCAGGACCACCGGCTGCGCCTGGTCACAGAGCGTATCGCCCGTCGTCGTGTCCTTCAGCCCTGCCAGCGCAATGATATCGCCCGCAAACGCCTCGTCGATCTCCTCACGGTCGATTGCGTGCATCATCATCATACGACCGACACGCTCGCGCTTGCCCTTAGTCGCATTCAGAATCTGCGTGCCCTTGTTGACCTTGCCCGAGTAGATCCGGGTGAAGGTCAGGGAGCCGACAAAAGGATCGTTCATGATCTTGAATGCCAGGCCCGCGAACGGCATCGCATCGTCCGCCTTGCGTTCGATGTTCCGAACTTCGTCCTCGTCGCCCGGACGGAAACCCATGTAGGCAGGCACATCAAGCGGGGTCGGAAGAAAGTCGATGACCGCGTTCAGCAGGGGCTGTACGCCCTTGTTCTTGAACGCCGATCCACAGAGCACAGGCACGAAGTTCATGCCCAGCGTACCCTTGCGGATCAACCGGCGCAGCGTCTCGACGTCGGGCTCGTTGCCTTCCAGGTACTGCTCCATGACGTCATCGTCCAGCTCGACAGCCAGCTCGATCATCTCGGCGCGCAGTTCTTCGGCCTTGTCTGCGAGATCGGCCCGCACGTCCTGAACGACCCACGACGCACCCAGGTCCTCGCCCTGCCAGACCCACTCCTTCATGGTCAGCAGGTCGACAATACCCTCAAGCTCGGTCTCGGCGCCGATCGGGATCTGAACCGGAAGCGGCTGAGCGCCTGTGCGGTCCTTGATCATGTGAACGCAGTTGAAGAAGTCCGCGCCGATCTTGTCCATCTTGTTCACGAACACAATCCGCGGCACCTTATAGCGGTCAGCCTGACGCCAAACGGTCTCGGTCTGCGGCTCGACGCCCGCATTGGCATCCAGCACACACACGGCACCGTCGAGCACAGCCAGAGAACGCTCGACCTCAATCGTGAAGTCGACGTGGCCGGGCGTGTCGATGATGTTGAAGCGGTGCTTCTCGGTCAGCGGGTTAGTGCCGTCTTCAGTCCGTTCCCAGAACGTGGTTGTAGCAGCGGACGTGATCGTGATGCCACGTTCCTGCTCCTGCTCCATCCAGTCCATCGTCGCAGCGCCGTCGTGGACTTCGCCAATCTTATGCGACTTTCCGGTGTAGTACAGAATACGCTCGGTGCAGGTGGTTTTACCTGCATCAATATGCGCCATGATACCGAAGTTACGGTAGCGCTCGAGAGGGTATTCGCGGGCCATGATTCTGTCCTCGGACTAGGCTTTGCTTACCAGCGGTAGTGGCTGAAGGCTTTGTTAGCCTCGGCCATTTTGTGCGTATCTTCCCGCTTCTTCACGGCGGTACCGCGATTGTTGGCGGCATCCATCAGTTCGGCCGCCAGCCGCTCTTCCATCGTGTTCTCGTTCCGACCGCGGCTGGCCGTGATCAGCCAGCGCAAGGCCAACGCCTCACGGCGTTCGGGGCGCACTTCGACGGGAACCTGATAGGTGGCGCCACCGACCCGTCGCGACCGAACCTCCACCGACGGCTTGATGTTCTCGATCGCCTCGTGAAAAATCTCGACAGGCTCGCGCTTTACACGATCTTCAACCCGATCGAGTGCACCATAGACGATGCCTTCTGCGACCGACTTCTTGCCGTCGTACATCAGGTTGTTCATGAACTTCGACAAAACGCGATCGCCGTACTTTGCGTCCGGCAGGATCTCGCGTTTTTCGGCGCGGTGACGACGCGACATCTTCTATCTCCTTACTTAGGACGCTTGGCGCCGTACTTCGAACGGCGCTGACGGCGATCCTTGACACCTTGCGTGTCCAGAACGCCGCGGAGAATGTGGTAGCGAACACCGGGAAGATCCTTGACGCGACCGCCGCGGATCAGAACCACGGAATGTTCCTGCAGATTGTGGCCCTCACCAGGGATGTACGAAATGACCTCGAACCCGTTGGTGAGGCGAACTTTCGCAACCTTCCGGAGTGCCGAGTTCGGCTTCTTCGGGGTCGTCGTGTAGACGCGCGTACAGACACCTCGCTTCTGCGGGCAAGCCTGCAGGTGCATGGCCTTCTGTCGCTTCACTTTTGGCTGCCGGGGTTTCCGGATCAGCTGCTGGATCGTCGGCATGAGCGCCTATCCTCGTCTTTCTCAACACGCATTCCGCGCCTCCGTCACCGAAAGCGCAATTGGCCGAGAGACCGTAGAAGTGGCCCCACCGGCGGGATCAGAGGACCTGGATCGAGATCCGGGTCGTGCAACGATGTACTGTCAGGCTAGCCTGAAGCCGCTTCCACGCACGATGAATCGCGGGTTACGGGATGGCGCGGACCATACGCATGGGCCATACCCCGGTCAAGGTCGAATTATCGAATTGTCCGAACTCTGCATGAGCCGGAAAAGTTATTTGAAATCAATATGTTCAATAAACTCTTCGATGGCCTCCTGCCAAGCGCGTAGACTGGCCGTCAGAACAGGCTTCGGAACGCCGCTGCCCATGGCAATCGCATGATCGATCACGGCGACTGTCTCATCGTCGATCCACGCCCGGCCAAAGAGCTTTGCAGCATTCCAGTCTGCAATCTCCTCGGCATCTGGCTCCCAATCGTCCTTCGCCAGGCGCATCTGCAGGAGAATAGCCTCGCATTCCCGTCCCAACCAGCAACCATAGAAGTCGACGTGGTAGGCGATGCCATCGATTTCGCCCTCGATCCGGGGATCTCTCATCGCATCGCGGCCAACCTCGGCGGGGCCGAACTCACGCACGATGTGGATGAGTTCCCACGGGTCCGCCTGAACGGCATCATCAGCCCGGACAGGGACGGTGAAGAGGGCCAAAAAACCGGCCAAGATCAGCAGACGGCGGCACATGACTCACCTGTGAACCTCTGGGGTGACGCCAAAGGTGACGATGTGCAGTTAATTGTTCGCTAATCGTATCACGGCGACCTCATCCGCGAAGATGTCACCTCTGATCACCTAATTCCTGGTGATCTGACGCAAAAGGGCGGCCCGCCTGGGGTCGCCCTCTGCAGTTTCATCCGGCGGCGTACACCGCCGTTCGCCAACCGTGACCTCAGAGGATCTCGTCGAAGCCTGAGCCGGCCCCAGCGGGCTCGGGCATGGCGGCCGCTTCCTCGGCATCAAGGATCTCCAGCGCCGCGCCTGCTGCCTCGGCAGCAGCCTGACGCTCGGCCAGAACCTTCCGGTCACGCGACTGCGCTTCCAGCTTGATGCGGGTCGTGGCGCCGCCCGTGCCCGCCGGGATCAGACGCCCAACGATGACGTTCTCCTTAAGTCCGATCAGACGGTCGCGCTTGCCCTGGACCGAGGCCTCGGTGAGCACACGCGTCGTCTCCTGGAACGAAGCTGCCGAGATGAACGAGCGCGTCTGCAGCGAGGCCTTGGTGATGCCAAGCAAAACCGGAGCCCCGCTCGCAACCCTGCGGCCTTCTGCTTCAGCGCGGGCATTGATCTCGTCCAGTTCGGCCTTGTCGACCTGCTCGCCTTTGAGCAGCGTCGTCTCACCACCATCAGAGATCTCGACCTTCTGGAGCATCTGCCGGACGATCACCTCGATGTGCTTGTCGTTGATCTTCACACCCTGCAGACGATAGACCTCCTGCACCTCGTTGATCAGGTAATTCGCCAGCGCTTCGACCCCCATGATGCCGAGGATGTCATGCGGCGCCGGATTGCCGTCCATGATGTACTCGCCCTTCTGGATCACATCGCCCTCCTGGACGGCAATGTGTTTGCCCTTCGGGATCAGGTACTCGCGGTGATCTTGGGTTTCGTCATGCGGCTTGATCGCGATACGGCGCTTGTTCTTGTAGTCCTTCTCGAACGACACCGTCCCGTCGATTTCGGCGATGATGGCATGGTCCTTCGGACGACGCGCCTCGAACAGTTCCGCCACCCGCGGCAGACCACCGGTGATGTCCTTGGTCTTGGCGCCCTCGCGCGGGATTCGGGCCACGACCGTACCGGCTGCGATCTCCTGACCGTCCTCGACCGAAAGGATCGCGTCCACGGACATGAAGTAGTGGGCGGCGTTGCCGTTATCCAGCTTCAGCGGGTTACCCTCTGCATCCTGCACAACAATGGCAGGGCGCAGCTCGTTGCCCTTGGCTGCCGTCCGCCAGTCCGACACGATACGCTGAGTGAAGCCCGTCGCATCGTCCGTCTCCTCGCGGATGGTGGAGCCGAGATCGAGATCGACGAACTTGGCAACCCCGCCCTTCTCCGCGATGATCGGCAGCGTATAGGCGTCCCACTCGGCAAGGCGCGTGCCACGGCCGACCATGTCGCCTTCACGGATCAGCAGCTTCGAGCCGTAGGTCAGCTTGTGGCTGGACCTCTCTCGGTTCTGTTCGTCCATCACCTTGATCTGCATGGTCCGACCCATGACGAGCGTGTCGCCATCGGCGTTTTCAAGCACGTTGGTGTTGACGAAGACGACTTTGCCTTCCTGCGTCGACTCCAGGAACGAGTTGTCCGAGACGTTCGCGGCACCGCCGATGTGGAAGGTCCGCATCGTCAGCTGCGTGCCCGGCTCACCGATCGACTGGGCGGCAATGATGCCGACCGCCTCGCCGATGTTCACTGGCGTCCCGCGTGCAAGGTCACGACCGTAGCAGGCCGCACAGATCCCGTCCTCGGACTCGCAGGTCAGCGGCGACCGCACCTTGATCGACTGGACCTTCGCCTCGTCGATGCGAACGCTGTCGGCCTCCTCGATCAGCACACCGTGCGGATGCACCAGATCGCCGGTGGCGGGATCGAGCACGTCCTCGAGTGGCACACGACCCAGCACCTGCTCACCGATCGAGCTGATGACATTCCCTGAGTCGATCACCGGCTCCTGAGTGATGCCACGCTCGGTCCCGCAATCCTCGATCGTGATGATGCAGTCCTGAGCGACGTCCACCAGACGACGGGTCAGGTAGCCCGAGTTTGCCGTCTTCAGCGCGGTGTCGGCCAGGCCCTTACGGGCACCGTGGGTCGAGTTGAAGTACTCGAGCACGGTCAGGCCTTCCTTGAAGTTCGAGATGATCGGCGTCTCGATGATCTCTCCCGACGGCTTGGCCATCAGACCGCGCATCGCCGCGAGCTGACGCATCTGGGCCGGCGAGCCACGCGCACGGGACACGGACATCATGTAGATCGAGTTGGGGTCCTTCTCACGGCCCTCCTCGTCGACCTGAACCGAGGAGATCTCCTTCATCATTTCATCGGCGACACGGTCCGTACACTTGGCCCAGGTATCGACCACCTTGTTGTACTTCTCGCCCTGGGTGATCAGCCCGTCCTGGTACTGCTGTTCGTACTCGGCCACCTGATCGCGGGTCTCGTTCACGATCTCCCACTTCGCCTGCGGAATGACCATGTCGTCCTTGCCGAAGCTGATCCCGGCCTTGAACGCTTCCTGGAAGCCCAGGGTCATGATCTGGTCGCAGAAGATGACGGAGTCCTTCTGACCGCAGTGGCGGTAGACGGTGTCGATCAGCTCGCCGACCTCGCCCTTGCGCAGGACCTTGTTGACCAGCTCGAACGGCACGTTCGCGTTCTTGGGCAAGAGGTTGGCCAGCTTCATGCGGCCGGCCGTGGTCTCGACCCGTTCGATCGTCGGATCACCGGCAGCGTCCACCGTGTGGTGACGCGTGATGATCTTGGTGTGGATGTTGATCAGGCCCGCCGCCAGCGCATGCTCGATCTCGGCCATGTCGGCCAGCATCATGCCCTGATTCGGCTCGCCATCCTTCATCAGCGAGACGTAGTACAGGCCAAGGACCATATCCTGCGACGGCACGATGATCGGCTTGCCGTTCGCGGGGCTGAGCACGTTGTTCGTCGACATCATCAGGACGCGTGCTTCGAGCTGGGCTTCCAGGCTGAGCGGCACGTGGACCGCCATCTGGTCACCGTCGAAGTCGGCGTTGAACGCAGCACAGACCAGCGGGTGCAGCTGGATGGCTTTCCCCTCGATCAGCACGGGTTCGAACGCCTGAATGCCCAGGCGGTGCAGCGTCGGCGCACGGTTCAGCAGAACCGGGTGCTCGCGGATGACCTCATCTAGGATATCCCAGACCTCGGGGCGCTCCTTCTCGACCAGCTTCTTGGCCTGCTTGACCGTGCTGGAAAGCCCTCGCGCGTCGAGCTTGGAGTAGATGAACGGCTTGAATAGCTCGAGCGCCATCTTCTTAGGCAGGCCGCACTGGTGCAGCTTGAGCTCCGGTCCCGTCACGATGACCGACCGGCCCGAGAAGTCGACGCGCTTGCCCAGCAGGTTCTGCCGGAAGCGGCCCTGCTTGCCCTTCAGCATGTCGGCGAGCGACTTCAGCGGACGCTTGTTGGCGCCGGTGATGACGCGGCCGCGGC
>JBCCDA010000152.1:0-7593 GCA_039033215.1 Pseudomonadota bacterium
GGACCTGATCCGCGAAACGACACGCGTGGTCTACACCGAGAGCCCTGGCAGCCAGACATTCGAGGTGCAAGATATCCCCGCCATCGCGGAGGAGGCGCACAAACGCGATGCCATCGTGATGATGGACAACACCTGGGCCTCTCCCCTTTACTTTAAGGCTTTCGAGCACGGCGTGGATGTTTCGATCCAGGCAGTTACCAAGTACATTGCGGGACATGGAGACCTTGTGATGGGGTCCGTGACGACCACGGCGGCGGCCTACCCGGCGCTCCAAGAGGGCTGGTACAATCTCGGCCTCTCCGGGACGCCCGACGACACCTATTTGGCGCTGCGCGGGATGCGGACGATCCATGTCCGGCTCCCAAGGCATTGGGAGACCGGCGTGCAGCTCGGACAATGGCTCCGCAGCCGCCCCGAGGTTGCCGAGGTCGTCCACCCTGCGATGGAGCACGATCCGGGCTATACGATTTGGAAGCGGGATTTCCGAGGCGCCGGCGGGCTCTTCGCCTTTTGGCTGGACGAGGGGCTTTCGGGAGCCGCACAGCAGTCGGCCTTTTTCAATGGCTTAGAGCTCTTCGGCATGGGTTTCTCCTGGGGCAGCTACCAAAGCATGATCATGCCAGTGAGCCCGACGCGCACTGCTTCACCGTGGCCAAGGCCGGGTCAGCCGAAAGGGCAGCTCGTTCGGATCTATGCGGGACTTGAGGACCTTGACGATCTGATCGCCGACCTCGCGGCCGGCTTCGATCGGCTGCGTTCCGCCTGAGGGGGCGATACGGCCTGCGGCATCAGTACGCCCGATTCCCCGGCCTGAACCGAGCGCAGCGCTGGACAGTGCGCGCACCACATGGCTAGCTTCGTCAACGGCACGAGATCCAAGGGAGGACCAAGCCGATGGAGATGAGCGGGGAGCGCGATATTGCAGCCACGCGGGCGGCCGTGTGGGCGGCGCTGAACGATCCGGAGGTGCTCAAGGCGTGCATCCCGGGCTGCCAATCGATGGACAAGACCTCCGAGACCGCGTTCGCGGCGACCGTGAAACAGAAAGTCGGACCTGTCTCGGCGACGTTCAAGGGCGCGGTTGAGCTGTCCGATATCGTCGACGGCGAGAGCTACCGCATCAGCGGCGAGGGCAAGGGCGGCGCGGCCGGCTTTGCCAAGGGCGGAGCGCATGTCCGTCTCGAAGACGCCGAGGGCGGAACGAAGCTGATCTACGAGGCAGAAGCGAAGGTCGGCGGAAAGCTCGCGCAGTTGGGCGGCCGCTTGATCGACGGTTTTGCCAAGAAGATGGCGGATCAATTCTTCGACAAGTTCAAAGCGGAACTCGAAGGGCCGATTGAGCCTGCCGGCACCGAAACAGACAATGAGACTGCCGAAGCGCAGCCCGAAGGTGAAAAGAAATCCTGGTTCAGCCGAGTGATCGGTAACTGAATCGACACAGCCGGTGATCGGCCGACGGTGCCGGCGCGGACACGAAGGGGAGAGACGACCATGACGACGGTGAGCATGACCGTGAACGGCGAGGATGTGAGCGGCGAGGTCGAGGGGCGGACGTTGCTTGTCGATTTCCTACGCAACACACTCGGAAAGACAGGCACCCATGTCGGCTGCGACACATCGCAGTGCGGCGCTTGCGTGGTGCATGTTGATGGAGCCAGTGTGAAGGCATGCACGGTGTTTGCCGTGACCTGTGAGGGGTCCGACGTCACGACCATCGAAGGCATGGCAAACGACGATGGAACCCTCTCGGTGCTGCAGCAAGCCTTCCAAGACCATCACGGTTTGCAGTGCGGCTTTTGTACGCCCGGGATGATCATGTCGGCTGCCGAGCTCCTCGGCAAAAAGACGAACCCGAGCGAGGCGGAGATCCGCGAATGGCTTGAGGGCAATATCTGCCGCTGCACGGGCTACCACAACATCGTCAAGGCGATACAGGCCGCAGCGGCGACGATGTCAGGCCAGGCTCAGGCGGCCGAGTAAGCGCGCCAGATGGTTTCGAACGCCTTTCCAGTTGGCCCGGAGCTCTATTGGCTGACGGTGCTCACGATTGCGACGGCCCTGTTCTGGGTGCCCTACATTCTCGGCATGATCGTGTGCCGTGGTCTCGTTGGGGCGCTCGTCACGCGGGAGGGCGACGATCCGGGTACCTTTGCCTGGGCGCGGCGGGGTCAGTTGGCTCACCGAAACGCGATCGAGAACCTTGCTGTCTTTGCACCCCTTGCCATTGGGGTCGCGATAACGGGAACAGGCACGGAAACCACAGCGCTGGCGGCCATGGCGTTCTTCTGGCTGCGGCTCGCCCACTACATCGCTTACATCGCCGGAGTAGCGGTCGTCCGCACGCTGCTCTTTGTCGGAGGGGTGGTGTGCCAGCTAAGTCTTGGGTTCGCAATCTTGTCTGCGGGCACAACACCATAACGCAATAATACGCGGCGGGGCCTGCGGCTCGCGTCTGCGATCACCAAAGGGGAGATGACAATGCCCAAGGATCAAGGCATCGGCGCAAGCTCTAAGCGCCGCGAGGATATCCGGTTCCTGACTGGGAATGGCCAGTACACGGACGACATCAACCGCCCGGGACAGCTGTACTGCCATTTCCTGCGTTCTGATGTGGCCCATGGCCGTATTGCGTCGCTGGACCCAGCACCGGCACTTGAGATCGACGGTGTGGAAGCCGTCTTTACGGCCAAGGACCTGGAAGCAGTCGGTGGTGTACCCTGTGGTTGGCAGGTGACCGACAAGAACGGCGACCCCATGAAGGAGCCGAAACACCCGATCCTCGCCGAGGGCAAGGTCCGCCATGTGGGTGACCCGATCGCAGCCGTGATCGCAACCAGCCCGGAGATCGCACGCGACGCTGCCGAGGCAATCGCGCTAGAAATCGAGGACCTGCCGGCCGTCACAGACATGGCCGCGGCCCTCGCCGGCGGCGCCGCGGTGCATGACGAGATCGGTGACAATCTCTGCTTCGATTGGGAGTTCGTGGCCGAGAACAAAGGCGCAGTCGATGAGGCCATCGCGAGTGCAGCCCATGTGACAAAGCTGGAGCTGGTCAACAACCGTCTGGTCGCGAACCCGATGGAGCCCCGCTGTGCGATCGGTGAGTACGACTCGAGCCGGGACGAGCATACGCTGTTCACCACCTCCCAGAACCCCCACGTGATCCGGCTGTTGATGGGCGCCTTTGTCCTCTCGATCCCCGAGCACAAGCTGCGGGTGGTGGCCCCTGATGTGGGCGGCGGGTTTGGCTCCAAAATCTACCACTATGCCGAGGAAGCCTTTGTCACCTGGGCTGCGAAGGTGGTCGGTCGGCCGATCAAATGGACCGCCTCACGGACCGAAGCGTTCCTCACCGATGCCCAAGGGCGCGATCACGTCACCACCATCGAGTTGGCGCTGGACGCAAACAACAACTTCACCGCGCTCCGCTGCCATACGCTAGCGAACATGGGCGCTTATCTCTCCACCTTTGCACCCTGTGTGCCGACATGGCTGCACGGCACGCTGCTGGCAGGCAACTACAAGACCCCTCTGATCTTCACCAATGTGAAGGCCGTGTTTACCAATACAGTGCCGGTGGATGCGTATCGCGGGGCCGGGCGTCCGGAGGCGACCTATCAGGTCGAGCGCGTGATCGATAAGGCCGCGCGCGAGCTCGACGTCGATCCGGCGGAACTGCGGCGGAAGAACTTCATCCAGCCAGACCAGTTCCCCTACCAGACACCTGTGGCAGTCCAGTATGACACCGGCGACTATGATGCCACGCTGACCAAGGCGTTGGAGATGGCCGATGCCGCCGGATTTGCCGCCCGCCGGGCGGAGAGCGAAGCGCGTGGCAAGCGTCGGGGCCTCGGGATCGCCTCCTACATCGAGGCCTGTGGAATCGCCCCTTCTTCACTGGTCGGTGCTCTTGGCGCCCGCGCAGGGCTCTACGAGGCCGCGACGGTCCGTGTGAACCCGACGGGTTCCGTCTCAGTCTTCACCGGCAGCCACTCCCACGGCCAGGGTCACGAGACGACGTTTGCCCAGGTGGTCGCCGATATGCTGGGCCTGCCCGAAGACCAGATCGACATCGTCCACGGCGACACCAACCGCGTGCCCTTCGGCATGGGCACCTATGGCTCGCGCAGCCTTGCGGTCGGCGGTTCGGCCATCGTCAAATCGGTCGACAAGATCGTGGCGAAGGCCAAGAAGATCGCCGCCCACCTGCTGGAGGCCGCCGAGAGCGACATCAGCTTCGAGAACGGCCAGTTCACGGTCGCAGGCACGGACAAGGCCCTCGGTTGGGGCGATGTTTGCCTGGCCGCTTACGTCCCGCACAAGTACCCGATCGAGACGTTGGAGCCGGGGCTCGAGGAAACCTCTTTCTACGACCCGGCCAACTTCACCTATCCCGCGGGTGCCTATATCTGCGAGGTCGAGGTTGATCCAGAGACAGGCGTGATCGAGGTGCTCGGCTTCACGGCGGCGGATGACTTTGGCAACGTTGTCAATCCGATGATCGTCGAGGGCCAGGTCCACGGTGGCCTTGCGCAGGGTCTTGGTCAGGCGCTGATGGAAGGCATCGGCTTCACCGAAGATGGTCAGCCAGATGCGGCCTCCTATATGGACTATGCAATGCCGCGCGCGGGCGATCTGCCGATGTTCGCGGTGGACCACTCCTGTGTCACGCCCTGCACACACAACCCGCTCGGCGTGAAAGGCTGCGGTGAAGCCGGCGCGATCGGCTCGCCCCCGGCACTCGTCAACGCCGTGATCGACGCGCTCGCGCCCCACGGGGTCACCCATATCGACATGCCTCTCACCCCCCGCCGGGTTTGGGAAGCAATCCAGGCCGCCGGCTGAGGAGGATCAGATGTACAACTTTGACTATGTGAAGCCGCACACCCTGTCAGGCGCCGCCAAGGCACTGGGCGTGGAAGATGCCCAAGCGATCTCCGGCGGGCAGACTCTCATCCCGACGCTGAAGGCCCGGCTGGCGCAGCCCAGTCAACTCGTCGATCTCACGGGCGTCATCGAGATGCGTAAGGTCGAACTGACCGATGGCGTGCTGACAATCGGCGCGGCCGTGACCCATGCGGAAGTTGAGCGCGCAACGGATGTGCGCGCGGCTTTCCCTGCACTGGCCAGCCTCGCCGGGCGGATTGGCGATCCTCAGGTGCGCAACAAAGGCACGATCGGCGGATCGGTTGCCAACAATGACCCCGCCGCCTGCTATCCCGCCGCGGTCCTCGGCACCGGTGCAACCGTGGTGACCAATACGCGTGAGATCGCTGCCGACGACTACTTCCAGGGCATGTTCGACACGGCTCTTGAGGACGGTGAGATTGTCACAGCGATCAAGTTCCCAGTGCCCACCAAGGCCGCCTATGCGAAGTTCGTCCAGCCAGCCTCAAGGTTTGCGCTGACCGGCGTTTTCGTGGCCCAGTTCGGCGGCGAGGTACGGGTCGCGGTGACCGGTGCGTCCAATGGTGGTGTCTTCCGTTGGAGTGAGGCAGAGGCCGCCCTCTCGGCCAGTTTCTCCCCAGACGCCGTTGCCGGCCTCTCAGTCAGCGCTGACGGACTGATCGGAGATATCCACGGCTCGCCCGAGTACCGAGCGAACCTCGTCAAGGTCATGACAAAGCGGGCCGTGCAGGACTGCTGACCGCTCGCGCGCGTCGGGCTGGATTGATCTGGCCCGACGCTTTTGTTATTGCTTTGTTCTATCCGCTCAGGAGCTCTCGCCCGTGCCGACAGATCAAAGCCCCCCGGTCACGCCCGCTCAATTAACATTTGGCACCCACTTGCTGGAGCCACGACCGTCTGGCGCGCTTTGGTGGCCAGAGGAGCGTTTGCTCTGCGTCGCGGATCTTCATCTTGGCAAGGCCGAACGCGTGGCGAGGCGAACAGGTAGCCTTCTCCCGCCCTATGACACGCAGGAGACCCTGGCACGGCTCGAGGGTGAGATCCGGGCTCTTCACCCCCGGTGCGTCATCTGTCTTGGTGACAGCTTCGACGACATGACCTCCGCAAGCACGCTGAGTGAGACCGACAGGGCACGGTTGGACCACCTCGTCAGTGTGTGCGAGTGGATCTGGATCAGCGGAAACCACGACCCGAACCCGGTCGATCTTGGGGGCCGTGCTCAGGAGGAGTTTGCGCATGCCGGACTCCGGTTCCGACACATCGCGACCGAGCTACGCCCGGATGAAGCCGAGATCAGCGGCCATTACCACCCCAAGGCGCAGCTCTGTCATCTCGGGCGTCGGATCACGCGGCCCTGTTTTCTCTCTGATCGCCATCGCCTTATGTTGCCCGCCTTCGGTTGCTACACGGGCGGCCTGGATGCTGGCGACGCTGTGTTCGATCGCCTGCTCTCGGCGGAGGCGCGCGCATGGCTGACCGGGCCCCGCCTCAGGGCGCTCCCGCGCAAAGCGCTGTTGTGAACACCCTCGCGCCCCGCGATCCGGCCTATGCCAAGCGAATTGCCCGCAATTTCAAAGCCCAGGCGTTCATGGCCTTGCTTGGCGCCCATCTGGGACGTGTCGCCCCCGGCGAGGTGGAGATCCGTTTGCCACTGCGACCAGAGCTTTCCCAACAGCACGGGTTCGCCCATGCAGGGGCGGCCTGGGCAATCGCGGACAGCGCGGCAGGGTTCGCCGCTCAAAGTCTGATGGCCTCGGAGGATGGCGTTCTAACGGTGGAGCTGAAGATCAATCTTTTGGCTCCTGCTGCGGGGACCGAGCTTGTCGCCTATGGCAAGGTGGAACGGGGTGGCCGGCGCCTGACCGTAGGCCGTTCAGATGTCTATGCGGTTGCACCAGACGGGCAGGTGCATGTGGCGACCGCTCTTGGTACGTTTATGACCATGATCGGAATGGAAGCGGCGCGCTGAAGCTCAAGCCTCATCAGGCGCAAGCCGGTCAAGAATGCTTCCCAGAGTGGACAGATCGTCTTGGCCCAGTTTGTCCGCGAAGCGCCCGGCAATGGCGTCTCTGTAGACCGGCCACATGTCGTCCAGCAGTTCTAGCCCCGCATCCGTTGCGCTGAGAACCTGACCGCGACCATCCTCAGGGCAAGGTTTTCGGAGCACCAATCCCTCGGCGACCAATCGGTCGATCAACCGGGACACGCCGTATTGCGGGATCATAAGCCGCTCGCGTAGGACATAAGGGCGAACCCCTTCGGCCTCTCGCGACAACTCCAGAAGGGTGTCGTACCAGAGCGGGGATGGCAGACCCGCGGCCTTGAGGTCCTCCTCCACAGCCGACATGACAGCGCGCGATACCCGCATCAGCCGCGTCCAGGACTCGATCGTTCGTGTCGTCAGCATCGTCACCACACAGTCCTCCCGGCTTCAGGATGACACTCAAGCGCCAGCCATAGCAATCGACGCAACGCGGTGACGAATGGGCCTACTGAAGGCGGAAGGGCGGGCCTTGGCACAACCCGACATACGCTCAGGCAGGCGCAGCACTGCGGGGGCCGAAACCCCAGCCGTCCAACAGGTCTGTCGTCGGCCCGTCCGCCTCTGCGCGCTCCGGTGGCCCTCCTTCGGGATCGGGTTCCGTTGGCCAGCCTAGGCGCGCGAGCTGATGGCGCACCGCCGCC
>JBCCDA010000153.1:0-7551 GCA_039033215.1 Pseudomonadota bacterium
GACAAGATCGAAGGCGTGTTCTGTTTGCTCAGCGTGATCGCGCTCTGGTTCGCCTGCTATTTCGGGATCCACGCCACCTTCGCCAATGCGCAGTTGCCGATCTTCGATGACAGCCCGTATCTGGCGTTCATGCTGGCGACCTTGGTTCCGGTCGCCGGGCTTGCCGTCAAACTGGCAGGCCATGTCTTCGACGACCCGGCGAACCGGGCACGCTACCGCAAGGCCGTGGTTTTCGCGGGGATCGGGGCGTTCTTCCTCTGGATCCCGATGTTCGGTGCCTTGTTTGAAGGCCTCTCGGGCGTTTTCGATCCGTTCAAGGAAGCCAACCACCTGCTCGGCTGGGCCTTCAATGTCGGACACATCTTTGCCGAGGTCCTGATTGCGGCAGGAATCTGGGCGTATCTGGGCGCGATCCTGAACAAGTACGCACCAAGCGAACTGGTCGATAATCCGGCCCGTCCACCGCTGCTGCGGGCGCAGACACTGCAGATCGACGTCGTTGCAGGCTGGGTCCGCGAAGTCGGCCGGATCGAAGGCGAGCTCGCCCGGCTCTACGGCATCCGCGACAGCGCCCGGAACCTCGTTGAGACGGCCATTCGCCAGAAGATGAACGAACAACCGCGCGACGGGCTGCTCTGACAGCCCGACGCTTTTCCCATCCCGACAAGGAGACCAGACAATGTTGAAGACGCTCATGAGGGCTGCGCTGACCATGTTGGCCGCGCTGGCGATCGCCGGGCCCGCCATTGCCAAGGAAGCGGTGATCGGCCTTTCGCCGTTCGGAACGGTCGATCAGAAGACCGCCGAGATCCGGGCCGTGGCCAGCCACCTGCTCGAGACGCTGGAGCCCGGTGAGACCGGCTGGATCGTGAATGCCTGGACGCAGGAGCAGGTCGCCGAGATCACCATCCCGACCGATCCGAAGAAGTCCAAATCCATGCAGCGGCGTATGCGGAGCGCGCCCGCGTTCTTCGCAAACCTGAAGCGCTTTGCCGAGACCGTCCAGGCGCCGGACAGCGAGACCTTCGAGGGCCAGATTGATCTGCCGGGCTTCCTGCGCGCGGTGGGCGCGAACTATCCGGCGGACGTTGCCCGCGACCTGATCCTCTACAACACCTCCCCTTTGACCCACGACGTTCGCACGCCGGCGCTTTCCATGAAGGACGGCGCTGTGCCCGATGATGCCTCGATCGCCGCGTCGCGGTCCGAGAACATCTATGGGGCTGCAGGCGAAGCGGAACTGCTCACCAACTACACGGTGCACTGGGGCACCAATGGCGAGGGGTGGAGCCTATCGGATCGTCATGCCCATCATCTGCAGCGCTTCCTTTCCCTGTCGGTCACAGAGCGCGGCGCCTCGGCGCTCGCCACGTTCGCAACTGATCCGGCGACAGCGCTGCGCAACGCGACGGCCGGGATTTCTGATCCCGTTGGCGCTTATGCGTTCAAGCCTGGGGATGAGCCGACCATGATCACCTATCAGCCAGTGGACATCATCGAGAACACGGAGGCGGCGGGCTCGATCTATCAGCGCGCGCTGAGCGATCGCGTCCCGTCCGAACAGGAACTGACACAGGCACAGAATGTCGAGATCGCCATCCGTTGGACGTGTGACTGTGATTTCGACCTGGCTGTGCAGCCACTTGGTGGCCAGCCGATTTCGTATCGGGGAACCCGTACGACCGACGGTGTCTTGTTCAAGGACCACACCTCGTCGGCGTCGCTTAACCTTGGGTGGGAGACGATCTCGCTGCCTGGCCCGATTGATCTGACCACCGCGACGGTCGCCGCGAACCTGTTCCGCGGTCCCGCGGGCAGCCAGGTTGAGGTGCGCATCGCGATCGACACCGAGACCTGGGGTCGAAGTTATGTGCTGTCCGGCTTCGCGGATGGTGGATCCGGGTTCAAGACCACCTTGCAAGCGCAAGTCCCTGCCAACGCCGCCTGGGTCGTCATTGATCCGCGCGCACTGATGGGAGGTGTGTGATGAGCACCTCCGAAGGCGGGAATGCCATCTGGGAATTCAACGCGGCGTGCCTTCGGGCCGCCGCAGCCGGAGGGCTCGGCTGGCTGTTGTGGCAGGCAAGCATGCTGCCGGGCTGGGAGCTGTTCATCTTCTTCGCGGCAATCTTTGCGCTGGCCGCCGTCAAGCAGGCGATCATCGCGCTGATCGCGCTCGTGCGCCTGATCCTGCGTCAGCGCAAATGGGCGCAGTATCGCCGTCAGGGGACCGCGCCGAAGGCGGACCGCATGGCGATTGAGGATGACCTGCGTCGCCGGGGGCTGATCAAGTGAGCGTCCCCGTTGGCAGCATTTTTGGGCGCCGCCGGACCTTCGATCCCGAAGGCCAGCGGCTGATCGGCTTCTCGCTCGAAAGCGGGAGGCCGATCTTTGCCCCGAAGGGGCACGGTATACTTCTGTCGGCCAATGGAGGTGGCAAGACCACACGCGGCGCGATGGTCTGGCTCTATTCACTCCTCAGCACCGCCGGACAGGCCGCGACGCTCGTACTGGACAGCAAGAACGGAGAGATGGCCGTCCAGGCCGTCCCGATGCTGGCCGAGATGGGCATCCCCGTCGCAATCATCGACGACATGGATGTCTGGCCGGAGCTGTCTCCTTGGCGTGTGGCGCTGAACCCGTTCGGCGCTGCGGTCGCAGCCGCGATGCGCGATCCGCGCGATCTCGTCTACGTGCTGGAGACGATCACGCTCTCGCTGATCCCCGAACCGAAGGACGATGCGAAGAACAAGTACTTTCGGGCGTGGCCGCGCAGCCTAATCTCGTTCGGGCTCGGCATTCTTTTAAAGCGCAACCCGGCAACGGCAACACCCGGTGCGGTGTCGAGCATTCTGTCGGACCCGGACATGCTCCTGAGCTTCGCTCGGATCGAGGCCGAAGAAGGCGATGGTCCCCTGCGCTCGCAGGCACAGGCTATTCTGGGCATGGTCGGGCATGAACACTGGCCCCAGCATTTGGAGGAAGCACAGCGTGCGCTGCGCATCTACGCAGACGGCACGCGGTTGCACGCTGCAGGACTGGACGCGACCACGACACATGCTGACCTGATCCGATCAGGCACGGTTGTGTTCCTGGTGGGACCGCAGGCCAGAATCGATAAGCTCGGGTCGTACTATGCCTGTCATCTCGACAGCTTCGCGGATGCCCTCTTTCAAGGCGCAGGCGAAGCCCGCATCGTCGGAGATGAGATAACAAATGCGCCCACGAAGGAATTACTGGTCGATCGCTTGACCACGATCCGCGCCTTCGGCGGACAGATCTTCGCCATTGGGCAGTCCCGGTCCGAGTTTGTGCGCAAGTTCGGAGAGCAGGAAACCCGAACCATCGAAGACAATGCCATTGTGAAGCAATGGTTCGGATTCTCTTCTTTTGAAGAGGCTGATCGAGCGAGTCGCGCCATCGGGGATGAGTTCGCCTTGTCCTCGGGCCTGAGCGGCGAGACTGCCGGCTTCAAATCGCAGGAAAGTCTGAGCCTGAACCGTCAGCGACTGCTCTCTCCAGCGACCTTGATGGCGATGCCCTCCGATCAACAACTGGTCCACATCAAAGGCGTTGGCTTCTTCATGGCAGGCACGATCGCGATGAACGAGGTCGCGCCCTACTGCCACCTGATCAGTGACAACCCGCTCGAAGGCGGGCGCCTGCCGCCGAAGCCGAAGTTCTGGCTGAAGACCCCCAAGCGCACTTCTGGATGGAGATGGATATGAAGACAGCAAGCCTGTTCATGTGGGTACTGGTCCCCGCCGCACTCTGGGCAGTGTTGGTGATCTGGGGCTCTCCGCACATCGTGCTCAGCTACCGGTTCCTCGACAACGGGGATCGCTACAACCCGCTCGCGGAGCGGCACTACACAGAGTGCACGTATTTCGGGGCGCTGGGCGCACTCCCCGTGCCCGCTGAGCACGGTACGTGCCCGTGGATCCGCTTCTTCAAAGCAGAGAGCAGCTAATGCATGGACATCAGATATTGCCGGTCGACGGGATCGTAGATCCGGTGCTCCAGGCCAAGCCGGGACGTCAGCTCGATCCGGGCCATGACCTTGAGGCCTGCCAGCACAGCGTCTTCTCGGACCTCACCGCTTTTGGTCAGGCGGTCACAATGCGCCTTGTCGCGCGGCCCGAAGATCGCCCAGGGCAGGACGGCACGCCAGAACGCGGCATAGCCAAGCGGCTCCAACCACTCCTCAACGTCCTGAATGTCTTCAAACACCACCATGGGACCAGTTTATCAAACTTCGATCCTGCGGTGCAAATTTGCGGAGTGTTTCCATGAGCTTATCCACATCCGAGTCGCTCCACGAAGTCCACCGCCTGGCCGTCCAGCAGAACCTCACGCGTGCCTTGCGCACCCCACAAGATTGGGCGCGGTTTGGCGAGATCGGGCAAGAGACCCAAGACCGGCTGGCAGCAGAACGCGAGGCCTTCCAGCAGCACTATGCCAAGCGGCTCGAGACCGCGCGCCAGGTGCTGCTTCGGGAGGAGAATGGACGCCCTCTGGAGCATCCAAGGCCAACCTGGGCGCAACCCACCCGCTCTGACAAAGAGACCCTCGATCAAAAGGCCGACCGGCGCGTGCGCACCGATCACGCACGCCGGTTGGCAGCAATCCAGCAGGACGAACTCGATCAGTACAAAGCCCTGCGCGAGACGATCCGCAGCCGCGAGGCGCTCCAAGGCCACGCCCGCGAGCGCTTCAACCAGACCAACACGATCTCGCCCGAAGTGGCGAAGAGCCGGGGCTGGACCGGCCCCACCCGAACCTAAGACAAGGAGAGAGACTATGACCGACACCACGATTGATTCAAACGAGCGCAATACCTCAGCAGCCCCCAATCAAGAGACCGGACTCAAGGCCGCCCGCGAGAGCTTCCACGGGCGCGGCCTAACCGAGACCCAGTTCCAAGAGGCCTGGGCCCTTTCAGAGATCCTGCATTGCAAGATTCAGCAGTCTGGGTCCTTCTTGGACCCGCTGACGGACTACTCGTTTGCCTTCGCACGGGAGCAGAAGTTCGACACCACACGTGGCGAAGCAATCATTCGAGACGTCTATCAAGGCCGCTATGGTCAGACCATGAACCAGACCCGCGAGGTCCTGATGGCGGCGGAGGAGACGCTGCCAGAGACGGCTCAGGCCCGTGCGCTGACCTGCGCGGAGACCATCAGCGAGCTGATCCAGGCCCCGCCCACCCAGCCCTTCTACCAGGCCTATGATCGTGCGGCCGTCACACTCTCCGTGGAGCTGCGCATTACTCAGACCGGCGCGAAGACGCTGATGAAGGACGCGTTCCAGGCCAAGCATGGCCGCGATCTCTACGAGGCCGGGAAAGAGATCGAGGACGCCTACCACAAGCCTGTGCGCGAAGCGGAGATCGCCCAGCGCAAAGCTGAGAAGCTGCAGACCCGCAGCCGGTCGCAAGCGCGTGGGTGAGCTCATGACAGTTGTGAACAAGTATAGAGCTGACTGCGCATGCGCTGCACACGCACGCATGATGTTCTATATTTGTTCTTTACAGCAGGACTGTTTTCCTGTACTGTAGCTCTCAAATCGTTGGCCGCCTGTGGATAACTCCGCGGGTGGCCGTTTTTTTTGAGGTATTGAATATGACGAACCAGGTAGACTGGAAGAAAGCAACAAAGCGCCCTGCCCCGGACCCGACCGGTGGACGCGGGCCCCTGACGGCGGTCGCGCGCTTTCTCGCCCGCCGCGCGGCCGAGCGCACGATGAAGACGTTGAAGGCGGACGGCGTTGCACCGCGTCCGAGACAAGGAAAAGGCCCATGACCCGCGCCGTGATCTATGCTCGCTACTCGACGGATCTGCAGTCTGACGCCTCGATCGAGGATCAGGTGCGCCTTTGCGAGCTGCGCGCCAAGGGCGATCGCGCGATCGTGGTGCAAACCTATACCGATCATGGGATCTCCGGGGCGTCGACGCTGCTGAGACCCGGCATCCAGGCCTTGTTGCAGGACGCCATGGAAGGTCGGTTCGATGTGCTCTACTCTGAAGCGCTGGACCGGATCAGCCGGGACCAGGAAGACATCGCGGCGATCTACAAGCGCCTGAGCTTTGCCGGTGTGAAGATGATCACTCTGACCGAAGGGGAGATCTCTGAGCTCCATATCGGGCTGAAGGGCACGATGAATGCGATCTTCCTGAAGGATCTCGCCCAGAAGACCCATCGCGGCCTGCGCGGCCGGGTCGAGGCGGGCCGGTCCGGTGGCGGCAACGCCTATGGCTATGACGTGGTCAAAAGCGAAGACGACAAGGGTCAGCGCACGATCAACCCGGCCGAGGCCGAGGTCGTGCGCCGGATCTTCCAAGATTATCTCGATGGCACATCGCCTAAGAAGATCGCCTTTGCACTGAACCGTGAAGGCGTGCCGGGCCCCTCGGGCAAGGATTGGGGGCCCAGCACAATCTATGGCAACCGCGAGCGCGGGACCGGGATCCTGAACAACGAGCTCTACATCGGGCGAATGGTCTGGAACCGGCTGCGCTATGTGAAGAACCCCGAGACCGGCAAACGGGTCTCCAAGCCGAACCCGGAAGAAGAGTGGATCATCGCCGAGGTGCCGGATCTTCGGATCCTCGATCAGGAGATCTGGGACGCGGTGAAGGCCAAGCAGGGCACAATCAACAAACAGGCGAAGCCCGGCTTCTGGGCCGCACGGCGCCCGAAGAACCTGTTTTCCTATCTCATCAAGTGCGGGTGCTGCGGCGGGGGATGTTCTCAACTCGGCGCGACCCAGATCGGCTGTTCAACAGCGCGCAACAAAGGCACCTGCGACAACCGTCTGACGATCAGCCGGAACTTCCTGGAAGAAGATATCCTGACGGCGCTGCAGGGCCAGCTGATGGATCCGGACCTCTGTGCTGTCTTCTGCAAAGAGTACACCGCTCATCTGAACCGGCTCCGCCGGGGGCGCATCGATGCCACTGCCGATCACCGCAAGGAACTGGCCAAGCTCGAGCGCGAACGCGCGCGTATGGTCGATGCGATTAAGGACGGCGTGCCGCCAGAGATGATCCGCGACGACGCTCAGCGCATCGCGGCCCGGATCGACGTGCTGACGCGCAGTCTCGAAGAGGTCGCAGAGCCCACCCCAATTCTACATCCCGCGATGGCGGAGATGTACACCCGCGAGGTCCAGCGCCTGATCGAGACCCTGAACGCACCGGAGCACCGCGATGAAGCGGCTCAGCTTATCCGCACATTGATCGATCGGATCGTGCTGACACCGGACCCAACCGGCACGCGGTTGGTGGTGGATCTCGAAGGAGACCTTGCGGGGATCTTGGCGATTGCCGCGCAGGGCACGCCGCTCTGCGATGTCGATGCGGCCAAGACGCTGACACAGAGCCGGTTCCGGCTGCCGGAGCGGGTCCTGCCTGAGGCCGTAGGAATAGGTGGTTGCGGGAGTGCGATGTCGTCTATTCCTCGCCCCTGTGGAGGGGACGTAGGAAAAGCTGGTTGCGGGGGCAGGATTTGAACCTGCGACCTTCAGGTTATGAGCCTGACGAGCTACCGGGC
>JBCCDA010000154.1:0-7480 GCA_039033215.1 Pseudomonadota bacterium
GACGATGTGGCGCAGGTCGTTGAGGCGGCCTGGGTTTGCGGGACGGCCCGAACCCAGCCACTCCTCGCGGCTCTCCCCGCCTTTCCAGGCCTTCGTCGTGAAACCCAGGATCTCGACCTTGACCGAGCATCGCTCGAGCGTGCGCGCCAGCACGTCCGCGGAAATCGCCGCAATCGAGATCGGGCGACCCCGCATGGACCCCGAATTGTCAATCAGCAGGGACACGACCGTATCGCGGAACTCGGTGTCCTTCTCCATCTTGAAGCTAAGCGGCGTCGTCGGGTTGACCACCACGCGCGCGAGCCGCCCGCAGTCCAGCATGCCCTCTTCGAGGTCGAACAACCACGAGCGGTTCTGCTGCGCCTGCAGGCGACGCTGCAGCTTGTTCGCCAGCCGCGAGACCGCGCCCTTCAGGGGCTCCAGCTGCTTGTCGAGGTAATCGCGCAGACGCTCCAACTCCGCTGGTTCCGACAGCTCCTCGGCCGAGATCACCTCGTCGAATTTCTGCGTGTAGACCTTGTAGTTGGGATCGGCGTCCGAGACGGGGCCAGCATCTGGGCGCTCGGCAGGCGGCATGCTGTCGTCCGCTTCCATCGCCTCCATGTCGTCCATGTCAGCGTCAGAATCGTCCATCTGGACTTCCATCTGCTGGCTGTCGTCCTGCTCACCGCGCATGTCCTCGGGCAGGTACTCGTCATCCTCCGAGCCGTCCTCGCCGCCGTCCTCGCCGTCCTGTTCCTGCTCTTCGTCCTCGTCCTGGCCGTCGTCCTCCATGTCCTCCTGGTCGCGGTCGGGGTCCTCGCCCAGCTGGTCGCCGTAGCCGAGGTCCTCGATCATCTCCCAGGCGAGCTTGGCAAAAGCCTGCTGATCCTCGAGCGTGTCGGCGATCTTGTCCTTGCAGGTGCCGAGCTGGCTGTCGAAGAAGTCCTGCCAGATGCCCAGCAGATGCTCCGAGCCCTCGGGCAGGTCGCGCCCCGTCGCGATCTTGCGCATGAGCAGCGCCGCCGCCTCGTGCATCGGTGCGTCGGTGGTTGCGGCCATGTTCTGATAGCCCGCCTTCGTGGCCGTATCCGCCAGCCGGGCGTCGAGGTTGTCAGCAACGCCGGGCATGGCACGGGCACCCACAGCCTCGCACCGCGCGGTCTCGAGCGCGTCGAAGATCTGCCGCGCCATCTCGCCCGGAGGGGCATAGCGGGCATTGGTCTCGGGGTTGTGGAACCGCTCGCGCAGGGCATAGGCATCCGCCGTGCCGCGTGCCAGCATGACCTCCGAGCGGGTCATCCGGCGGCTCACCTGCGGCAGCCGCATGCCCGTATTGGTCTTGCCGGGAGGGTCGGCGGAATAGGTGACCTCGATCTCGGCCTCACCGGCGAGCGCACGGGTCGCCTCGGCAAGGGCCTTCTTGAAGGGATCAGCGGGGTTGTCGATTTTGTTGCTCATGACGTCGATGTAACGGCGGGTGTTGGTAAGGAAAAGGGGTTTGAGCGGGGTTAGGGCGTGATTGAACCTAGGAACGTGTTCGCTGCCGCGGATCTGATTGCGGGTTTGACTGCAGTCGTGACGATCCAAATGCTTGCGGAATGTTCCGAGACGTCTTCTATTCCGGTTTGGGCACCGTCATCGGTGCGACGCTCCTGAGCTGTTCAAGTTTCGTCCTCTCGGTTTTGCATTTCCGCAACTCGCTGCCAACCGGACTCTCGAAGTTGTTTATTCGCTGCGTTCCGATGGCTTCAATGTAAGGCACCACCCGTTCGCGAATGCGATCTCCAACAACTTGGGCCACGGCTCTCAAGTTATCCGAGCGGGCCGCTGGGTCAGTTCCATATCTGCGTGTTGTTTCGAGGTTAGTTGCTAACACGAACCAGAATCCAATCTCTTCGTTTAGCGGCTCCAAGTTATTGCTATCTTAACCTAGATACTCGCCGACCTCAAACAATGCCGAATGAAGTGCGGCGCAACGTTCTGCGAATACAATAAGTTCTTCAGTGTTCGTCTCAGGCGGTTCGGAAGTTGGATTCGGGGGAGCCTGCTCGGCACACGCACTCAACATGACCGAAGTGGAGAGCACAACGCAAAGTGCTGTCCAGCGCATCACCCCAGGCTCACGCTCGCTGCACTTTCGGGCAGTTCCTCGCCAAAGCATTTTTGGTAGATCTCGGCCACCGTCTCGCGTTCCAGCTCGTCGCACTTGTTCAGGAACGTGACGCGGAAGGCGAAGCCAACATCGCCACCGAAGATCTCGGCGTTCTGGGCCCAGGTGATGACGGTCCGAGGGCTCATGACGGTGGAGACATCGCCATTCATGAAGGCCGAGCGGGTCAGGTCCGCGACGGTGACCATCTGGCCGATGGTCTTCTCGCGGCCCGTGTACTCAGGGCACTTCGAGAGCACGATCGAGGCCTCGTCGTCATGCGGCAGATAGTTCAGCGTGGTCACGACCGACCAGCGGTCCATCTGGCCCTGGTTGATCTGCTGCGTCCCGTGGTAGAGGCCCGTCGTGTCGCCAAGCCCCACCGTGTTGGCCGTGGCGAACAGACGAAAGCTCGGATGCGGGCGGATCACCTGGTTCTGGTCCAGCAGCGTCAGCTTGCCGTCGACCTCCAGCACGCGCTGGATCACGAACATCACGTCCGGGCGGCCTGCGTCGTATTCATCGAACACGATGGCGGTGGGGGTGCGCAGCGCCCAGGGCAAGATACCTTCCTGGAACTCGGTGACCTGCACGCCGTCCTTCAGCTTGATCGCATCCTTGCCGATCAGGTCGATCCGGCTGATGTGGCTGTCGAGGTTGACGCGCACGCACTGCCAGTTCAGGCGGCTCGCGACCTGTTCGATATGCGTCGATTTGCCGGTGCCGTGATAGCCTTGGATCATGACGCGCCGGTTGTGCGCGAAGCCCGCCAGGATTGCCATTGTGGTGTCACGGTCGAACCGGTAGGTGTCGTCGCGGTCCGGCACGCGCTCTGATGGCTCCGCGAAGCCCTTGACCACCATATCCGTGTCTATCCCAAACAGCTCCCGAACCGAGTATTCGACCGTCGGGAGTTCGTTCGCGCTCATGCTGCCATCCGCCATCGTTAAGTGCCCTGTCATGTTTGGGAGACCACCTGAACCATAGAGCGCGCGGATGCAAGCACAAGGGAGGCGCTGGTCCGGCGATCACATGGGTGTGGTCTCAGGGCATCGAGAGACGGATCGGGCCGCGGGCTGTGACGGGATCCACGGGCTGGCCACGCTGTGTGACCGTCAGGCGCCCCCCAGCCGCCATCCGCGCGGCCGCCGCGCGAACTTCCGGCATCAGCGGACGCCAGTCGTCGGCCAGGGCGCGGGCCGCTTCCGACGGGCAGATGCTCTTGCCCGGACCAAGGCGGGTCAGCAGCTGCAGTATGGTATCCTCGATCTCCATGGCCTTGAGATAGCGTCCCGCGTCACAAGAGGAATGGACCACGCCGCGCACGCGGGGCAGGGTATCCGCGGGAGGACCATCATGACCTATGAGACGATTTTGTTGGACACGGACTCGCGCGGCGTCGCGACGCTGACGCTCAACCTGCCGGAAAAGCACAATGCGCTGGCACCCCAGATGATTGCCGATCTGCACGAGGCCGCGCGGGCGTTGGGCAGCGATCCGGCGGTGCGGGTGGTCGTCCTGACTGGTGCGGGCAAATCGTTCTGCGCGGGCGGCGACCTTGGCTGGATGAAGGAGCAGTTCTCTGCCACCCGGGCCGAGCGCATCGCCGAGGCGCGGAAACTCGCCGATATGCTGGGGGCGTTGAACGAACTGCCCAAACCTCTGATTGGGGCGATCAACGGCCAGGCCTACGGCGGCGGCATGGGCCTGATCTCGGTCTGTGACATCGCAATTGCGGCAGAAAAATCACAATTCGGCTTCACAGAGTCACGATTGGGCCTCATCCCCGCCACTATCTCCCCCTACGTCATTTCTTGCTTGAGCGAGGGGATGGCACGTCGCGTTTTTCATTCGGCGCGCCTCTTCGAGGCCGAGGAAGCTTGCATCCTCGGCCTCATCTCCCGCGCAGTACCCTCCGATCAGCTCTGGGATGCCATCGAGGCCGAAGTCGCGCCCTTCCTGAAGGCCGCACCCGGAGCGGTCGCGGCGTCCAAGGCGTTAGCCCGGTCGCTCGGTCCGCGCATCGACGCGGAGACCATCGAACGCACCATCGAAGCGCTGGCCGACAGTTGGGAGACCGAGGAAGCGCAGGAAGGCGTCTCGGCCTTCTTCGAGAAGCGTAAACCCAGCTGGGCTTGAGGAGACGACAATGACCAAACCGATCGCGAAGAAGGTCTCGAAGGCCGTGTTGGCAAAGCTGGTCAAGGTGACGACGCCGACGATCACCTACCAGCTGATGAAGACGCATGGGCTGTCCAACACAGCGCTCCGCGATGTGCTGCCGCTGTCGCCCGACATGCCAGCCTTTGCCGGGCCCGCCTACACGCTGCGCTACGCGCCGCTGCGGGAGGATCTGTTCGACCAGCAGCTGATGGATCACAAGTCAAACCTGATGACCCCGGCGATCGAGGACGTGCCCGAAGGTGCCGTCTTCCTGATGGAGACGGTGGGCAACAGGGACGCGGGGTTGCTCGGTGGCAACATCGTCATGCGCCTCAAGGTCCGCGGTGTAGCTGCGGCGGTGACCGACGGCGCCATGCGCGATATCCCGGAGATCCGGGCGCTTGGCTGGCCTGTCAGCTGTGCGGCCATCGCGGCGCCCGCGTCGATGGCGCGGCTGATGCTGGTCGAAGTTGGCGGTCCGGTTACAGTCGGCGGCGTGCCTGTCTTCCCCGGGGATGTCATCGTGGGCGACAGTGAAGGTGTTGTTGCCGTACCGCAGCACCTCGCCGCCGACGTCGCGGCCGCAGGGTTCGAGCAGGACCGCATGGAGGGCTGGGTCCATCGCCGGCTGGGCGAGGGGCATCCGATCAAGGGTCTCTATCCGCCAGATGCCAAGAACAAGGCCGCCTACGAAGCATGGTTGGCGCGCGGCGCGCCCGCAGACGAGACCTGAGGAGGCGAGGCTTAGCTCCGGCCCCGCCGGTCAAGCTGCTCGTTGAGCACCTCGACGTTTATCTCCAGTTCGGTCAGGTCGTTCTCGAGGCAGGCGCGGTCGATTTTCTCCAGGGCAGGGACAAACGCCTCGAACCCGCGCGAAATCTCGGCCAGGCGGTCGTCGCCCTCGGGTCCCGCCCGGCGTACGAGATCTATGTAATCCGCCATCTGGCTCAGCATGCGTCCCAGCGTGTGGCGTATGAACGGACGGGTCGAGACCGCGTGGGCTGGATTGGCCACGTGATGGCCGCGGATCCGGTCGATCACGCGCGCCATGTGGCGGAAGAGCTCCGCGTCCGCCGGGGGCGCCGCCCGCGCGTAGGTCTCGAGACAATCAACCGCCGCGGAGAGCCTGGCGATGACTTCCTCATAGAGTTCGGGCGTCACACCGTCGGGTAGGTGCCGCTTTCGGGGAGCCTGGGCCTTTGGCCAGAGCGCAAAGAGCAACCCGATCGTCACGGCGCCCCCGCCGATCAGCGGCAGCCACGCGTGGAATCGCAGCAGCCAGGCAATGAGAACAACACTGAGAAGGCCACCTGCCATGGCCAGGGTCAGGGCGGACTTCGGTGAACGCATCGCAGGTCCTTTGGTGTATCTGGGCAGCATAGGCAGATGGCCAACCGGTAGATAGGCACTGATCTTGTGGCAGGTAGGGGACTAGTTGCCGTCAGGCAGGGCCCTATCGGCGGGTAGATCGGTGCTCTTGCGGCCGTCGCTGGCGCTGTCGCGGAACGCGCGGTAGAGCGCCTCCAGCTGACGCGACGGACCGACGGCCCCCCGCGTGAGCATGACCAGCTGCCTCGATACCTGCGGCTTGCCGAACGGTACGCTGCGCAGGCCGGGATGAGGGCCACCGGCGTTGGGCACGATAGCGACGCCGAGCCCATGGCGGACAAGCTGCTGGATGGCCTCGAGGCTGTCGACCTCCATGCGGGCCCGTGGCGCGAGGCCGCGGTCCAAGAGACGCCGTTCGATCTGCTGACCCGCCCAGGTCTTTCGACTGAACCAGATGAAAGGATGGGCCGCGATCAGTGCCGCATCGTCGGGCTCGGGTGCTGACTCGGGTGCGATCAGGACCAGCGGTTCGGTCGCGACCGGGCGCTGTACGAGATCTGGTGGCGGCGTGTCTGGCGCCGTCACCAGTGCTGCCTCGATCTCACCGGCGCGCACGGCTGGCGCAAGCTCGCCCGACAGGCCCGTTCTGATGTCGATGCCCAGTGCGGGGTGATCGGACTGCAGTGCCGCGAGCGCGCGCGGCGCCAGATGCACCATCGCCGTGGGCACGATCCCGAGAGTGAGACGCCCGGCCAACAGATCCCCGCGCCCGACCGACCGAATATCATCCAGCACCTGGGCCAACCGCGCCGCATGTTCGGCCAGCGCCACCCCGTCAGCCGTCAGCGTCGCGGGTCGGGTCGAGCGATCTACCAGTTGCGTACCCAGTGCTTGCTCCAGGGCCTTGATGTGCAGACTGACCGCCGAGTGGCTCCGCCCGATTGCCTGCGCTGCCGCAGCGAAACTGCCTCGGTCGGCAATCGCCCTCAGAGAGGTCAGGTGCCGTGGGTTCACATCCAGATCGTGAGAAAAGCTCACCATACGAGTGAGAATTACTCGTTTCCTGTTCGAATTCCAAACGTATATCATCTCACGATTACGTGATTTTCGTCGAGGGGAGACGACCATGTTCGATCTGACACCGGACCGCCGGGCGCTGCAGGAGCGTGCACGCACGCTTGCCGACACTGTTCTGGCGCCGAGAGCTGCGGAGATTGACCGCACCGAAGAGTACCCATGGGACAGCGTGGCCGCGCTCGGTGAAGCGGGCTGTCTGGGGATGACGCTGCCCAAGGCGTATGGGGGCCAGGGTCGCGACTGGCTCGATGCGGCGATTGTGGTCGAGCAGATTGCTCGGGCCTGTGCGGTGTCGGCTCGGATCGTGGTCGAGACGAACATGGGCGGCGTGTCGGCGATTATGGCCTATGGTACAGAGATCCAGAAGCAGTTGGCAGCGAAGTTGGTGCTGGATGGAGACAAGCCGGCGATCTGCATCACCGAGCCTGGTGCCGGGTCGGCGGCGACGGAGATGACGACGACTGCCCGGCGCGTCGACGGCGGCTGGGTGTTGAATGGCACGAAGCACTGGATCACGGGTGGCGGCGTGTCACGCCTGCACCTGATCTTTGCGCGCATGATCGACGGCGGCAATGACCTCGGGATCGGCGGATTTCTGGCGGTTCGCGGCGAGACGGCGGGGCTGCGTATCGGCGACCGGGAGCCGACGATGGGCTTGCGTGGTATCCCGGAGGCTGAAGTGATCCTTCAGGACATGTTCGTTGCAGACGATATGGTTCTGGTTCCCGAGGGGGATGCCCGCCGCGGCTTCGCGAAGCTGATGACGGCCTACAATTCCCA
>JBCCDA010000155.1:0-7436 GCA_039033215.1 Pseudomonadota bacterium
CCGCAGCGATTGCGTATGCACGCGGGAACTGGTGAACATCCAGTCCCGCGGAGCGCTCGCCAGAAACTGCCGGGGCTCGAGAGCGCTCGGTGCCTGAACGGCGCCTAGCTCAACCGGATCGAAGGCAATACTTGTGGCAGGTGCGCCGAAGCCGACGAGTATCGGGAAGATGGTCGTGTAGTCTTGCTCGAAGTCGGGCCGGTCAAAACAGAAGCTGACGGTTTGGACCGGCACCTCGTACCCTGCGAGCCACGACAGAAGACCGTGCGCCAGCTTCAAGATCAACATGTGGCCAAACCGCTGGACCGGCGGATCGCCTTGGGCTTTCAGGATCAGCGACAAGGAGCAGCCGGTCTCGGTGAGCTCGAACTGGTAGTCATCGAGCAACAGGTTCCAGAAAGTCGAAAACCGATAGAGCGCCGAGGCAAGAGACGTGGCGTCCTGAATGGACGTCAGAAGGTGCTGCAACGCCCTTGGTCGGATCGGGCGACTCCATAGACCCATCATCTCGTCGCCGGTTTCCACGGCAGCGAACTGATACAGCCGAACGATCTGGTCCAACGTGACACGGCGATTGGGATGATTCTGGTCCGTCATGAAACCTGACCGCTTCAACAGCGATGTCATCTGTTGCTCGGAACAAAGAGGTTTCAGTGCCTCGAGCCAGTCATCGATGAACTGGCTTGAGACCGTGGACAGGATCGTTGGCTTGGCGCTTGTTGCCATTCGGTCTCGCTAACATCCATCCGCGCCGCAAAGAAGGTTTCGGTGCGGCAATCAGCAACCGTCTCTTTCGATGAGAAATGTGCGTACAATGGTGAGATGTCTCGCACGTGCGCACTCGCCGGGAAGTTGCTGACAGTCCTGATGGTGGCCATCGCGCTCGCCGCCGTATCGCTTGCGCACAACCAGAGCCGTGCGCCTCTGTCTCCCGAGCTCGCTGCGTATGTTCAGGCGGGCGGGTCGCTCAGCGCGATCTGCGGTCTGAAAGACGAGCAGGACGGCAGCGCTCTGGTAGATTGCGACGCCTGCCGGATAGCCGATGGTTCTACCCTTACCGGTGATCACCATCAGGGCACCTCAACGGCCTGCAGTTTTACACACAAGCTTCAGTTCGTTGCGAAGCTGCGCCATCACAGCACTCCGCTGGACCCGACCCGGCTGACGCGAGCACCACCCCAAGCCTGATCTCGAAACCACCCAACGTTCGAAATCAACGCCCCGTCAATCTGACGGGTGACTTGGCTTGGAGAGACCAATGACAACTACGGACACTGTTGCGCAGTCAAACGGACGCGCGAACAAACTCTATTCGGCCGCATGGCGGTGGCACTTCTATGCCGGACTGTTCGTCATCCCCTTTTTCACCATGCTCGCGCTGACAGGGCTCGCCATGCTTTGGATCGCATGGATCGACGGGCGGGATGGCGAGCGTACCGCTGTCGTGCCTCAGGACGAACCTGCAGCGGTTTCGGTGCAGGCCCAAGCGGCACTTGCCGCAATTCCCAATGGTACGCTCAAGGCCTATGTCGCCCCGCGCGACCCGGCGCTCGCCGCGATCTTCCGGGTAGACAGGGACGGCGCTGCCACGATGGTGGTCGTTGACCCCTACAGGGCAACGGTGCTCGAGACGTTCCCTCGGCGAAGTGGCTGGTATGATTTTGCGGACAATCTTCACAGCGACCTGATGCTGGGCGTCACCGGTGACCGGATGCTGGAGATTGCCGCCTCGCTCGGCAGGGTATTGGTGGCCACGGGCCTCTACTTGTGGTGGCCGCGTGGTCAAGGCTGGCGCGGTGTCTTGATCCCAAAGCTTGGCAAGGGCCGCGCGCTCTGGAAATCCATGCACAGCGTATTCGGCTTCTGGATCTCGCTGGTGCTCGTCTTCTTCCTGCTGTCCGGCCTGGCGTGGACGGGTATCTGGGGTGACAGGATCGTGCAGGCGTGGAGCCAGTTCCCTGCCGAGAAGTGGGATAACGTGCCCCTGTCCGACCAGACGCACGCCAGCCTGAATCATGAGCGCAAGGAAGTGCCATGGGTGCTCGAGAAAACACCGCTTCCAGCATCTGGCAGCAGCGCCGGTTCCGAAGGTTTGCCAGCCCAAGCCGCGGTCACGATCGACACCGTCGACTGGCTCGCGCGTGAGATCGGCTTTGGCGAACGCTACCAGATGAACCTGCCGCAGGGTGAGACGGGCGTTTGGACCCTGAGCCGTGACAGCATGAGCACGGACGATACCGATCCGACGTCTGACCGGACGGTCCACATCGATCAGTACACCGGCAAGATCCTGGCTGATGTGCGGTACGAGGACTACTCGATGCTGGGAAAGGCGATGGCGGTCGGCATTGCCCTGCATATGGGGACGCTGGGTCTGTGGAGCGTGCTCGCCAACACGGTGTTCTGCCTGATGGTTCTGTTCTTCTGTGTCAGCGCAGTGGTCATGTGGTGGAAGCGGCGTCCAGCAGGTGCCCCACGGCTGGCAGCGCCTCCGATGCCAAGTGACATGCCGCTTTGGCAGGGCGCCGTTCTGGTCGGGCTCGCCGTCTCGCTGGCGTTTCCTATGGCAGGTCTAGCCTTGCTGGCAGTCTTGGCTTTGGACACCCTCGTCCTCTCTCGGGTGCCCGTGCTGCGCCGGGCGCTGACGTAGCGGTGCAAGCGCGCCGTCGAGAGGCGGCGCGCTTACGCGATGCGGTCGCACAAGGTCGCCACTGCGCCGCGGTCCAGTCGCTGCAACTGAGGATGTGATTGCAGTCCCATGAGTTCTTGGCCGACACCGGCTGTGCTGACTCCATACTCTTCGACATCGAACGTTGAGGTGGAACAGCCATCGTCACGTGCAGATCTGTCGAGCCCACGGCGACAGCCGCGCGCGTAGCACAGACAAACACCGTTCACGTCGGCCCTTGCCATGCGGGTTGTTGGGTCATTCGCGCGCATGCCGCCATGCTTGCTGCCTGGCGTCCGGCCGAAGTTCGGCGCTGCTGATCGGTTGGACGGCGCCGATGATTGCAAACCCGTTCGATTCGGGGTTTGCTCAAGCTTAGGCTGCGCACCGAATTGTCGGGGTGTGCCGGATTGACGGGGGTAGGCTTATGACACTGAAACAATCGATTGCGGCTGCAGTCCTCGCTGCAGGGGCGCTCTTTGTCTCGACTGCTGCGCAGGCAGAAACGTTCCGTGTGGGGATGGAGTGCACTTACGCGCCCTTCAACTACAAGAACACGGACGGCGACCTTGTGGGCTACGATGTCGATGTGGCCCAGGGAGTTGCGCGCATTCTGGGCGCTGAGCTGGAATTCGTTTGCCAGGAATGGGACGGGATGATCCCTGCACTGCTGGCCAACAAGTTCGACCTGGTCATCGCGTCGATGTCCATCACCGACAAGCGGCTCGAGCGGATGGACTTTTCAAGCCCCTACCGCTTCTCGACCGGGCAACTCGTGGGCTCCGACAAGATCGAGGTCGACCTGTTCGACGCTGACGGCAAGCCGATCCCCGAGAACTTCAAGGGTCTGAAGGTGGGACTGGAACGGGCGACGACCTATTCCAACTGGTTTGAGGAAGTGCTCCCAGAAGCCGATGTCGCGCTCTACGACTCGAACGAGGCGCTGTATCTGGATCTGCAGAACGGCCGGACGGATGTCATCATGACCAACCCGATGAAAGCTCACCTTCGGTTCCTGTCGCAGGACGAAGGATCGGGCTTCAAGCTGATTGGTCCGACGGTTGATGAAGAGAAGTACTTCGGCATCGGTGTCGGGATCGGCCTGCGTCAGGGGCAGCCGGAGCTGAAGGCGCGTCTTGATGCAGCGCTCAAGGAGCTGATCAACACCGGCGAACTTGAGAGCTATGCGCTGAAGTACTTCCCCTTCAAGCTGCACAAGGATGCGTGGGGCCAGTAGTCCACGGTGCCTGCCAGCACGGCGGAACGACGACGTGAAATGCCGCCTGTCCACCGGGGCCTTCGGGTCCCGGTAGCCAACCACGAGGTCCAGCAGTGGAAGCGCTGAACGGCTGGTGGGACGACTATGCGTGGGGGGCGTTGGTCGTGGGCCAGGTCTTCCTGGCATCCCTGGTCCTGATGACGCTGTTCGGCCTGATCGGCGCCGGGGCGAAACTCTCGAACAATCGTATCGCGCAGAAGATCGCTTCTGCCTACACGGTGGTCTTCCGCGGGACGCCGGAGATCCTGGTGATCCTGCTATTGTACTTCGGGTCAGCCATAGCGCTGACATCCATTGCTCAGCTGTTCGATCCTGACATCAAGTTCGTCGACGTGCCACCGTTCTGGGCAGGGACAGTTGCCATCGCTCTCGTCGTCGGCTCCTACGCGACCGAGACGTTCCGCGGGGCCTTCCTGGGTGTGAGCCCGGGCAGCATCGAAGCCGCCCGTGCACTAGGCATGTCGCCGCTGCAGACCTTCGTCTACATCCGCATTCCCGAGATGTGGCGCATCGCGCTGCCCGCCTTCGGCAACCACATGCTGTCGCTCATCAAGGACACGGCGCTGATCTCGGTCATCGGCCTGAACGAGACGCTGTTTGTGGCAAAGCAGGCCATCGCGACCACCAATGAGCCGTTCACGATGTATATCTTTGTCGGCCTCATCTACCTGGCGTTCTCCTCGCTCATCACACTGAGCGTGATGGGGATGGAGCGCTACGGCAGACGTACGACCGAGGCCGCCCGATGAGCTTTGATTTTGGCCTGATCGTCGAGAGCCTGCCCCTGATGCTGTCTGGGATCGGCATCACGCTTCAGTTGCTGGTGGTCTCGGCCATTCTGGGGTTGCTGCTGGCGATTGTGCTCTTGCTCATGCGGCTGAGTGGCAAGTGGTATCTGGACTGGCTCGCGCAGATCTACATCTACGTGTTTCGCGGCACACCCATTCTGGTGCAGATCTTCATCGTCTACTATGGCTTTCCGCAGTTCGAGTTCATCCGCGACAGCATCCTGTGGCCGATCCTGCGCGAACCGACCGGTTGTGCGATCGTGGCATTGTCACTGAACACCGGTGCCTATGTCTCCGAGATCCTGCGTGGCGGTGTGAAGGGGGTCAGCAAAGGGTTGCTCGAGGCCGGATCGGCCCTGGGGATGTCCGCGCGTCAGAAGTTCATCTACATCACCACGCCCATCGCCGTGCGGCTGGCGCTGCCGGCCTACAGCAACGACGTCGTCAGCCTGCTGAAGTCGACCGCGCTGGCCAGCACCATCACCATCGCGGACATGACCGGCATCGCCCGGACAATCGTCGCCGAGACCTATGCGCCCTACGAGATCTTCATGTCCATGGCGATCATCTACATGGCCTTCACCTGGGTCCTGCAGCGGACCTTTGGCGTGATCGAAGGATACCTGGGCCGCTACACGAAGCGCGAGGCATGAGATGACAGCGGCTCCTCCACTGATCCGAATGCTGAACGTGGACAAGTTCTTCGGGGACTTCCAAGCGCTGAGCGACATCAACCTCGAAATCCGAAAGGGGGAACGGATCGTTGTCTGCGGACCTTCCGGTTCGGGTAAGTCGACCATGATCCGCTGCCTCAACCGGCTGGAGGAGCATACCAACGGCCGCATCTTCATCGATGGCACCGAGTTGACCGACAAGGTGAAGGACATTGATGCCGTCCGCCGTGAGGTCGGGATGGTCTTCCAGAGCTTCAACCTGTTCCCGCACATGACGATTGCGAAAAACCTGATGATCGCGCAGCAACTGGTTCGCAAGACCGCCAAGGCCGAGGCTCGCGAGATTGCGATGCGCTACCTCGAACGGGTCAGAATTCCAGAGCAGGCCGACAAGTTCCCCATCCAGCTCTCGGGCGGTCAGCAACAACGGGTGGCCATCGCGCGTGCGCTCTGCATGCAGCCCGAGATCATGCTGTTCGACGAGCCGACATCGGCACTGGACCCCGAGATGATCAACGAGGTGCTGGACGTGATGATCGATCTGGCGAACGACGGCATGACGATGATCGTCGTGACGCACGAGATGGGGTTCGCCCGATCGGTCGCTGATCGCGTGATCTTCATGGATGAAGGCGAAATCGTCGAAGAGGCGCCGCCGGGTGAGTTCTTCGACAACCCGGTGCATGAGCGGACCAAGGGGTTCCTCAGCCAGATCCTTGCGCACTGAGGCAGAGTGATGGGCGACGCGTTCACCAACAGGCTGGTCACTTTCGCCGAACGGTTGGCCGATGAGAGCAGGTCCATCCTGCAAGAGGTGTCGGGGATGACGCCGGCGGTCGATATCAAGGCCGATCAGAGCTACGTAACCGAGACAGACCGCCGGATCGAGACGCGGCTGCGCGAGATGATCGAAGCCGAGTATCCAGAACACGGCATCATGGGCGAAGAGCATGGATCGCGCGATCTGGACGCCGAATTCGTCTGGGTGCTCGACCCAATTGACGGGACAGCACCTTTTGTCGCCGGCATCCCGGTCTATGGCACGCTGATCGGCTTGGCACGTCAGGCAAGCCCTTGGCTGGGCATCATCGATCACCCTGCCACTTCAGATCGTTGGGTCGGGGTGTCCGGTGAATGGGCCACACGAAACGGAGAACGCGTCCACACGCGGCCTTGCGCGGACTTCGAACCGGCATTGATGACAAACAGCAACCCTGACTTCTTCTCCCCACCCGAGCGCGCTGCCTTTGACGCACTGCGCGCCCGCGTGCGCTACACTCAGTACGGCGGCAGCTGCTACGCCTACGGGGTGTTGGCTTCGGGTCGGACCGATCTGGCCGTGGACGGCGGGCTCGATCCCTTTGACATCTTTGCACCCGCGGCCGTCGTCGAAGGCGCTGGTGGAGTGATCACTGACTGGTCAGGGGAGCGCTTCACGTTGGATTGGCGGGGGCTGGTCTTGGCCAGTGGTGACGCAGAACTGCACGCCCGGGCGTTGGCCTTTCTCAGATCCAGCTGACTACAGGATGAGCACCCTAATCTGATTGGTCCGAGTTGATTGCTGGTGCATGACCGGTCTGTGGTCCCACTGGACGATTGCGTCGGGTGCCGGTGGGCGGTAGCCCAGTGGGCAATGTGGTCTCTACGTGTTGTAGTGTCGCCGCTACTCTTCGATGACGATCTATGCCTCGCCGAGCGAGTAGAAGATCTCGCCGCCCAACAACTCATTGCGTAACTGACCGTTGAAACTCGCGCACTGAGCGGCCCCGCGCGCCACCGGTCCGATCGTCGTCGCGAAGCCGTTCTCCCACGGGCTGCCTGGTTCGATGAATGCCGTCCTTGCACCGACGTTCGTGATCCACTTACTGACCACCGTCAGCGACGGCGAGCCAGTGTCACGCCAATGGTCCGAGTGACATAGGCGAACGTCCATAGCCCAGATATCGTTAGGTCGGATCGCGTCTGTGCGGTCGTCGCGCAGCTTCGCCTTTACCCGCCGCTTGGGCGTCTTATTCCGCAGTTGTAGG
>JBCCDA010000156.1:0-7418 GCA_039033215.1 Pseudomonadota bacterium
GAAGATCGACAACGCCTCGATGGATATCCTCGAGAACGTCGGCGTGGTGTTCCGCGACCCAACCGCGGTCGAGGACTGGCGCCGTGCGGGCGCAGAGATCCGCGACGAAACCAGGGACGGCGCGCGCATTCACCTCGACCGTGGCCTCGTGCGCGACCTGATCGCCACCATCCCCGAGACCTTCACCTACCACGCGCGCGATCCCAGGAAATCGCTGCCGTTCGGCCGCGACCACTCGATCTTCGTGCCGATGACGGGGGCGCCCTACCTCCGCGATCTCGACGATGTGCGACGCAACCCGATGCTCGAGGACCTCGCGAACTTTCACAAGCTGGCACACATGCTGCCCAGCATGCACTCAAGCGCCCACCATATCGTCGAGCCCTACGACCACCCGATCAGCCAGCGCCATCTTCGGATCACCTATTCCTCCATGAAGCACTCGGACAAGACGTTCATGGGGATGACGACCAGCCCCAGGAACGCCGAGGACGTGATGGACATGTGCGCGATCCTGTTCGGCGCCGACTTCATGGAAACCCACCCGGTTGTCACCGGCAATTGCAACGGCAACAGCCCGCTGGTCTGGGACGAGGTCATGCTGGGCGCGATGCGGGCATTCTGCCGGCGCAACCAGCCGGTGCTCTGCTCGCCCTTCGTGCTGGGGGGCGCCAACACGCCGGCCTCGACGGCCCCCGCCGTGGCGCAGTTGAACGCCGAGGCGCTGAGCGCTCTGGCCTACACTCAGGTGGTGCGCAAGGGCTGCCCCGCGATCTACGGCCACTACCTCTCTACCGTCTCGATGAGGTCCGGCGCACCCATGGCGGGGACCCCCGAGATCTCGCTGATGAACTTCATGATCGGCCAGATGGCACGCCACTACGGCGTGCCTTGGCGCACCTCGAACACCCTTGGCGGCGCCAAGACCTTCGATGCGCAGGCCGGCTACGAGAGCGCCATGACCATGAACGCCGTCCTGATGGCAGGGGCCAATTACATCTGGCACAGCGCGGGATGGAACGAGGCAGGCATGCACTGCTCCACCGCCAAGTTCATCGTGGACGCCGAGATGTGCGCCATGGGCTACCGCATGGCCGAGGGCATTCGCTGGGACGATTTCGACGAAGCGCTGGCCGCGGTGCCGGAGGTCGGCCCGGGCGGCCACTACCTCGGCCACCCGCACACGCAGGCCAACTTCCAGCGCGCCTTCTTCATGCCCGAGATGTTCGACAACAACTCGATCGAGCAGTGGGTGGCAGAAGGCTCGATTGAAATCACCGAGCGCGCGCTGATGAAGGCCCGGGCGCTTCTGAAGGCATACGAGGAACCGGCGCTGGATCCGGGCGTGGACGAGGCGCTGCGCGATTACATTGCCCGTCGCGAACGCGAGATCCCGGCCTCCGATGCGCTGAACAATGAGTACTGAGCGCTATGCCGGGAAGGTGGCGCTGGTCACGGGGGCAGCTGGCGGGATCGGACAGGCCATCGCAGGCGTCCTGCGCGCCGGCGGAGCCACGGTGATCGGAACCGATCTGTCGGGCAGCGATCTCGACGGCGACCTCGCCGACCCCGCGTTTGCCGACGCCCTGCCCGCCCGCGCCGCGGAGATGACCGGGCGGCTGGACATCCTGTGCAACAACGCAGGGATCATCACCCGCGGCGTGATCACCGACGCTACGGACGAGGACTACGCTCGCACCATGGCGGTGAACGTCGAAGCCCCGTTCCGCCTTTGCCGCGCGGCGATCCCCATCATGGCAGCCAACGGCGGCGGGGCCATCGTCAACACGGCCTCGTGCTGGGGGCTCCAACCTGGCCCGGGCCACCCGCTCTATGTGATGTCCAAGGCGGCGGTGGCCTCGTTGACCCAGTGCCTGGGCCGCGATCACGCCCACCAGGGGATCCGCGTGAACGCCGTCTGCCCGAACGAGGTCAACACGCCCATGCTGCGCACGGGGTTCTCGGCGCGGGGGCTCGACCCCGACCGGGCTATCGGGGAGCTCAATGCCTCGGTACCGCTCGGCCGGATTGCGGAGCCGGGGGATATCGCCGACGTGGTGGCGTTCCTTGCCTCGGACGACGCGCGCTATGTCACCGGCGCGCTGGTCGAGGCGCACGGCGGGAAGCCCGTCGGATGAGTCTGGCGGGGAAAGTGGCGCTGGTGACGGGGGCGTCCTCGGGACTGGGGGCCGCTACCGCGGACCGGCTGGCGGCCGAGGGTGCGAGGGTGCTGACAGCGCAACGCCGCGCATCGGCGCACGAGAGCATCACGGCCGATCTCGCCGATCCGGCGGCGCCTGCCCGGATCATCGACGAAGTGCGCGCCCGCGCCGGGCGTCTGGACATCCTGGTCAACAACGCTGGAATCATGCGGGAAGGCACGGTGGAAGAAACCACCGAGGCCGACTGGCACCTGCACGTCCAGGTCAACCTCACCGCGCCCTTCCTGCTGATCCGCCATGCGATGCCCATGTTGCGCGAGGTCAAGGGCGCCATCGTCAACGTCGGCTCGATCGAAGGGTTGGGCGCGAATCCCCGCCATCCTGCTTACGGCGCGTCCAAGGCGGGGCTGCACGCGCTGACCCGGGCAGTGGCCGTCGACAACGGACCCGATGTGCGCTGCAACGCGGTCGCCCCGGGGTGGATCGACACAGACCTGAACGAGGACTTCATAGACAGCCAGCCCGATCCACACGCGTTTCGCGCCCGGATCGGCCGCATCCATCCCGCTGGCAGGACCGGCACGCCGGCGGAGGTGGCCAACCTGATCTGCTGGCTTGCCGGACCCGAGGCGGCGTTCGTCACTGGCCAGATCTTCCCCATCGACGGCGGGCGCACCGCGAAGCTGAGCCTGCCATGAAGGTGGCGCGGCTTCCCGTGGATCCCGGCCCGGCGGCGTGGAACGCGCTTTTGCCCGAGCCCGAGGCGCCGACCCCGCTGGAGGGCAAGGCCACTGCGGACTGGCTGGTGATCGGCGCGGGGCTCGCGGGGTTGGCCGCGGCCCGGCGCCTCAGCCTGACGCAGCCCGGTGACCGGATCGCGGTGCTGGATGCGGTCCGCGTGGGCGAGGGCCCGGCGGGGCGCAACTCGGGCTTCATGATCGACCTGCCGCACGACCTGACGTCCGAGAACTACGGCGGCAACCTGGATGCCGACCATGCGCAGATCCGGGCGAACCGGGCCGCGATCGACTTCGCGATGGAGGCGGCAACGGCCTACGATCTGCCCGAGGAGGCGATCGTGCGTTCGGGCAAGATCAACGCGGCCGCCAGCGCGCGGGGGCTCCGACACAATGAGGGGTTCGCGCGGCACTTGACGGCACTCGACGAGGTGTTCGAGCTCTATGACGCTGCGCAGATGCAGGAGATCACAGGAACCGAGTACTACGCGGGTGGGCTCTACACGCCCCATTCCGCGATGATCCAGCCGGCGATGTTCGTGCGGGGGGTGTCAACGGGCCTGCGGTCGAACCGAGTGTCGATCCACGAGCAAAGCCCCGTGACCGGCCTTGCGCGCGATGGCCATGCCTGGGTCGCGACAACCGCCAGGGGCCAGATGACCGCGCCCCGCGTGATCCTCGCGGTGAACGGTCACGCCGAGAGCTTTGGCTACTTCAGGCGCCACCTCGTGCACATCTTCACCTGGGCCTCGATGACGCGAGCGATGAGCTCGGACGAGGTCCGCCGCCTCGGCGGTCATCCGCGCTGGGGGGCGACGCCGGCAGATCCGCTGGGCACCACGGTGCGGCGGATCTCCGGTACCGGAGGCGACCGGATCGTCGTGCGCAACCGCGCCCACTACGCCGCTGACATGGAGCCGCCAAAGGGCTGGCTGGAGACGGTCACCCGCCAACACGACCGCTCGTTCGCGGCGCGCTTCCCGATGTTGCAGGGCGTCGAGATGGAGCATCGCTGGGGCGGGCGACTCTGCCTCTCACTCAACGATGCGCCAGCCTTCGGCGAAGTCGATGAGGGCCTCTTTGCGGCCTGCTGCCAGAACGGGCTTGGCACCGCACGGGGCACGTTCGCAGGCGTCGCCGCCGCGGACCTCGCGGTGGGCCGGGAGACCGAATTCACCGCCGCGATGGCCGCCAAGAGCACCCCGAGGCGCCTGCCACCCGAGCCCTTCGCCTGGCTCGGCGCCACCGCCAGAATCCGGCTGGGCGAGCGGGCGGCCGGGGCAGAGCTCTGATCCGCCACCTGCGGGAATTGCTTCGACCGCGCTACAGAAACCACAGGAAACTACCGCCCAGCTACAAAGTGGTGCGCAACGACCAAGCTACGTATGATGGAAGGTCAGGAAAAGACTGTCTTCGGTGCACGGCCTGAGTGTCAGTACCCCATCACGGACCGCGCGCTCCGCTCGATGTCACGGCGCCGGTCACGCTTGGCGCTCGCTCGCTCCTCTAGCACGCGGATGACCATGTCGCCGGGGCTTTGAGTTTCCTTCTCGCAGATCCGGATCGCAGGGCCCAGAAGTCCTGCAGCCTCGACGTTACCAAAGCCGAATATCGGGTCCGGGCGTGAGCCGTCCGGCCAGCGGATGAAGCCGCGGTCGCCCTCGGCGACATACGTCCGCCAGAAGGCCGCAAACGCCCGTTCGCACCCTGTCGGCAGAAAGCTCGCGCTGCGCAGTTCCGCAACCGCACGGCGTGCGTCTTCCCAGGCGCGGGTGGCTGGTTCCGCGGATGCAGGCGTCCCGAATACCAGACCCAGTGAAATCAGCGCCAAGGCGATTCGCATCTCGCATCCTCCTCGGACCGCAACTGCGGCGCTGCCGCCTGCAGTCAATTAATTCCTTCGGTGCCCTTCCGTATTGTGGAAAATTCTTGCTGATTCATTGCGAATTTGCGGCCAACAGGCCTGCGCGTCGCGTTCATCCACAGGGCAGTGGACAGTGCGCGCGAACTCTGCCTACGATTGTTTCGCGACAAGATGCCCCGCTCCGGCGTTCGATCGGAAAGCGGGGTCAAATGGGAGGAACGTCTATGAAGAAGTCACTCACGCTTGCGGCCGCGGCCCTTGTGCTGGCGGGGACCAGCCTGGCGCACGCCGGTCCGAAGGTGAAGATGGAGCCCGTTGTCACGGGACTCAATCAGCCTCTGTCGATGAAGCAACCTGCCGGCGACAGCCGCATGTTCGTCATCGAGCAATGGGGACGCGTGATGATCGTCGAGGATGGCGAGCTCAACCCGACGCCGTTTCTGGACATCCGCAACCTGATCGTCGACCGCCATCCGGACTTCGATGAACGCGGGCTGCTGGGTCTCGCCTTCCATCCGGATTTCGCCAACAACGGCAAGTTCTACGTTGCCTACTCGGGCGAACTGGATTGGCAGGGCGATCTGGCGCAGATGCTTTGGTACAGCCACAACAACGTGGTAGCCGAGTATACGGTGTCCAAGGACGACCCCAACCTGGCCGACCGCTTCTCGGGCCGAGTTCTGTCGTCCACCCCCTGGCCGCAGTTCAACCACAACGGTCACTGGATCGACTTTGGACCAGACGGGATGCTCTACATCTCGATGGGCGACGGTGGCTATGCCAACGACTGGGGGATCGGCCACAACGTACTTGAGGGGAATGGCCAAGACATCACAACGCCCCTAGGCAAGATCCTGCGCGTCGATCCTGAAACGGGCGAGGCTCCGTCGGACAATCCGTTCGTCGACAACTTCGACGCCGACCCCCGGATCTTCGCCACGGGCCTGCGCAACCCATGGCGCTGTTCCTTCGACCAGGGCGGTGACAATGCGCTCTGGTGTGCGGACGTGCAGCAGAACTCGTTCGAGGAAGTCAACATCATCACCGCAGGCGCCAACTATGGCTGGCGGAAGATGGAAGCCGACAAGTGTTTCGACTTCACGCGGCCCGACGAGCATCCGGCAGAGTGTGACACAGCGGGCCTGACCATGCCTGTGATGACCTACAACAACTGCAGTGCGAAGCCCGATGGTTGCGAGGGCATCTCGGTCACGGGCGGCTACGTATACCGCGGGAGCCACACTCCCTGGGACGGCGTCTACATCTACGGCGACTGGTCGCGCCAGTTCGGCGTGATGGACGGCATGATCATGGTCGGCCTCCCCAACGGCGACGGCACCTATACCCGTGAGGTCGCCGAGGTCGTCAACATGGACAGCAACCTGCCCTACATCCTGTCGTTTGCACAGGACCAGGCGGGCGAGGTCTATGCACTGACCTCGATCACTACAGGCCCTGTCGGCTCGCAGGACACGATCTACCGTATCGTTCCCGCCGAGTGATCCAGACCCGGCGGCGGGGGCTTGCACCTCGCCCGCCGAAAGGGCGTGCCCGGCCTTCTCGAGGGACCAGGGCGCGCCCGTTTTTGTTCAAGAGAGGTCCGCCGATGCGTCTCGTGCTCTCCGCGCTTGCCCTTGCCTGCCTTGCCGTGCTGCCCGCGAAGGGCAACGAGTATTCGAAACCACCCGAACCGTTCACCGATGCGTTTCTCAGCGATGCCGGACACATCGAGGCCGGAGAAGAGATCTGGCGCGGTCAGTGCACCCATTGCCACGGCGCCAAGGCCTACCCGGGAAAGGCGCCCAAGTTGAAGCCGCGCAAGTACAAGCCGCTCTTCGTCTACGTTCGCGTCACGGACGGCTTTCGCAAGATGCCCGGTTGGAAGGAGGTCTTTACCGACCTCGAGCGGATGCAGGTCACCGCTTACATAATGTCCGACGAGTTCGCGCCGTGAGGGCAGGTTACGCCGTTTCAGACCGCCTCAGGATCACGAGTCCCGCGACCACCAGACAAATCAGCAGGATCATCATGCCCATGCCCTCGCGTGCGGTTTCGGTCTCCCACCAGACATCCTGGCGCCACCAACCGGAGGTCTTGGGCCAGAACCATGCTGTTCCCACAATCGAGGCGACCAGCGTCAGCCCGAAGACCAAGCGAATCGGACCGAAGGCACCCATGGCGGGCTTCAGCGCCGCGACAAGGCACCAGAGCGCCCCCGCCCCATAGACCGCGGCCCAGAAAACCCCGTCCGGGTCATTCACCTGGGCGAGCGCGAACAACGCAAGAAAGATGGCCAACACACCGTTCACGATACGCATGGATGACTCCTCCCGAGTTTCGTATAAGTTGAACTGAGCTTACAGGGGAGACACCCTGCTGCACAGGGCCCGCGCAAGACGGGCCCATCGGGGGAGGACAAGATGCGTTCAACGGATGCCCCGGCTGGGCCTAGCCGGCTAAGAACGGAGATCGCCTGGCAGCGTTTTTCAGTGCCCTTCGAGTTTCCGGTCGCGTTCACGCACGGTCTGTTTGATCCGGAGAACCCGCTTCTCGCGGATGTCCTGTCCCAGCGCGAGCCGGCCAAGCGCCACCGCGCGCTGGTCTATCTCGATGATGGCGTGGCGGCGGCCGATCCTGGGCTGGTCGCACGGGTGC
>JBCCDA010000157.1:0-7182 GCA_039033215.1 Pseudomonadota bacterium
CAGATGGGCGCACGCGGTCAGCATTGTGCGAGCTGTCTCTGTTGACCCGCACCACAGTCGCGCCGGATCTGACCTCGTGCTTGGCGGTATGGTCAGACCGAGCCGGGCTTACGACGGTCAATTGGAACCGTAGAGTACCTCCGCCCAGTAGGCAGGGCGTGGACGATAGCACGCCGCCGATATCCTCCTCCGAAGCGCAGGAACGGCAACCGGCTGCATCTTTATCTTTCCTCTTGGCCCAAACGAACTACTGTTCGGAGTCAGGCTCGGACAACGGGGACGGCGCCGGCCCGGGAGGCTATAGCATGGCCAAGGTCCTGCTCATGGAAGACCAAGCAGATCAGGCCGCTCTGTTGGCCGATCTATTACAGACTGCGGACCATGACGTCACGATCTGCTACAATGGCAGCACTGCGTTGCGGAACCTCAAGAACGGCGAGTTCGACATCGTCGTGGCTGACATCCTGGTAAGAGACAGGAATCGGGACGTTCCAGACGGCGGACTCAGCCTGATGGGCGGCATACGTACGATGGAGATGGGCCGTCGCGCGCCGTGGGATGGTCATTTGCCGGTCATCGCGATCTCTGGTGGTTACACCATTGATACTGGGCCGGACGCTCTGAAAATGGCCGAAACGATTGGCGCCGATGAGTGCCTCCCCAAACCTTTGGATACAGCGATGCTGCTCGACGCCATCGCTCGACTGACCGAACAGTTCACCGTGAAGAGGTCAGTGACTGTGGGCTCCGGGCTGCCGGCCGGTGCAGCTTGATTGGTGGCAATTGTGGCGTGCGACTTGGTCATAACTTCACCACTCGGCAGACGCCCGACCAGTGCGGGGCTTCCTTGATACGCCAGCCCAACCAGGACACTCGACTTCTCGAGAATTGACACGTGGCTTGAACCCACCTCGCTTTCCCGCGTTCGGATCGCAGTCAGGGTCAGCCATTTCCGAAGGTTATGCAGCATGAAAATTGAAGGTGCATACTGATGCCCGGAGTTCTCAGTGGGATGCGAGTCGTGGAGGGCTCGGCCTTCGTCGCAATCCCCCTCGCGGGCATGACACTCGCTCAGATGGGTGCCGACGTGATCCGGTTCGACCGCCTCCAAGGGGGGCTCGACGCCACGCGCTGGCCGATCACGTCCGGCGGGCAGAGCCTCTTTTGGGCGGGGCTGAACAAAGGAAAACGTTCGGTCGCAATCGACATGAAGAACCCAGAGGGTCGGGAACTGATCACCGAGATCATTACCGCACCCGGCGAGGACGCAGGACTGTTCCTGACCAATCTGCGGGTTCAGGGCTGGATAGATCACGAGACGCTCTCAGCGCGCCGCTCCGACTTGATATCGGTGACGTTGCTGGGCGACCGGCACGGACGACCCCAGGTCGATTACACCGTGAACCCAGCCGTCGGCTTCCCGAACGTCACGGGGCCCGCAGGATCGGAGGAACCTGTCGCGCACGTGCTTCCGGCGTGGGACTGCATCGCCGGCGGCATGGCTGTGCAGGGCTTGCTCGCCGCGGAACGCCATCGCCTCAGGACAGGGAAAGGTCAGGGCGTCGAGTTGACCTTAAAGGACGTCGCCGCGGCGATGATCGGCAACCTCGGGATCATCGGTGAAGTGCAGATAAACGATCACGACAGGGAAAAGGGCGGCAACTCCCTCTACGGAGCGTATGGCGAGGATTTCATCTGCAAGGACGGTCGTCGGGTCATCGTGATCGGGCTAACCGACCGCCAATGGAGAGGGCTGTTGAACGTGACCAAAACCGCGGACGCGATGACCGCGCTTGGCGAGCAGTTGGGAGAGGACCTGGGCGAGGAAGGTGCCCGGTACAGGGCCCGCGCCGGGATTACAGGTGTCCTGGCGCCCTGGTTTCTAGCGCACAGCCTCGATCAGGTTGCGCCGATGTTCGATGAGGCCGGGCTGACCTGGTCGGAATTCCGGGGCTTTCGCCGAGCGCTCGCCGAAGACCCGGACCTGTCCACCGAGAATCCGATGTTCTCGACGATCGAACAGCCCGGCATTGGTACATACCTGACACCGGGTTCCCCGCTCGCCTTCTCGGGAGAGCCAAGGGAAGCGCCCGAACCTGCCCCGTTGCTGGGCGCGCACACCGAAGCTGTCCTTGCAGACGTGGCAGGTCTGTCGTCTAGCCAGATCGGCAAACTGTTTGACCGAGGCGTGGTCGCGGGCCCACGTTGAGTGCTGGTCTGGCTCAGTCCTTCAGCAGCACGTCCAGCCGCGCCTTCTCGTCCGCTGTCAGGGCCTCGGGAGGTGCCCGCTCTCGTCGCCGAAGATAGGTAATCGCGGCAATCAGCCCGCCCAGAAACACCAACGGTCCTGCCAGCCAGAGCACCGCATTGGCCCAGGTGAGCGTGGGACGCAACAAGACGAACTCGCCGTACCGGTCAACGAGGTACGCCCGGACCTGATCGTCCGTGTCTCCGGCAACCAGCCGCTCACGTACGAGAAGTCGCAAGTCGCGCGCCAAGCCCGCATTTGAATCGTCGATCGATTCGTTGCGGCATACCAGGCATCGGATCTCCTTCGAGATCTCGCGCGCACGATCTTCAAGCAACGGATCGGGCAGGATCTCGTCGGGTTGGACCGCCTGAGCGGGTGCCGCGATCACAAGCGCAAGGAAAAGCAAGAACCACCGCATGCGCGTCACTCCGCCGGCACGACAGCAGGCTGACGAACGCGAACCGCGCCCACACGGAAACGCCGGTCGGTAAGGCTGATCAAGCCGCCAAACGCCATCACGAGCGAGCCGATCCAGATCCAGTTGGCCAGCGGCTTCAGGTAGGACCTCACCGCCCAAGCACCTTGCGCATTCTGATCGCCAAGGACCAGATAGACGTCCCGCAGCAGGCCCGGATCAATGGCGGCTTCCGTGGTCGGCATTTGCTGCACCGGATAGAAACGCTTCTCCGAGCAGAGCGCACGGACGATCTGTCCTTCGTAGAGAAGCTCGAACCGGCCGATCTGGGTTTCGAAGTTACGTTTAGCGTCACCCTTCACCAAGTTCGAATGGCTATCGCAAAACGTCACTTCGAACGGCGCGCCCATCGGCAGGTTCGTGACCCCGGCGAACCGCACCTCGTAGGGGCCGAGCGGGATCGTGTCACCTGGCCTGGCGAGGCGAATATCCTCGATCTCCCAGGCAGAAACCGCAGCAATGCCCATGACCGTCAGGCCGAGACCGGCATGGGCGATCGACTTGCCCCAATCCGCGCGTGGCAGCCCGGCAAGTCGCCTGAACCCACCCAGCCCCTTTTTCGCGAAACCGCCCCGTTCGTATAGTTCCACGAAGACACCAAGGATCAACCACGCTGCCAACGCCAGCCCGATGGGAGCGAGGAGGCCGTAGCCTTCCTGAAAGCCCATCACTGCGCCGCCAACGGCCAATGCAGCAGCGGCAGCCCAGTAGAGCCTGCCCATCACCTTGACGCCGTCACCGCGCTTCCAGGGCATGAGCGCGCCTAGTGGCAGGATCACGAACAGCATCACCATGAACGGCGTGAACGCGAGGTCGAAGAAGGGGGCACCCACGGAGATCTTGGCACCGTCAATGAACTCCCGCACCAGTGGTCCCAGCGTACCCGCGAAGACGACGGCACATGCCACCGCCAGGAACAGGTTGTTCAGCACCAGTGCGCCTTCGCGGCTGATCGGCTGGAACACCCCTTCCGAGCGCATGGAAGGCGCCCGCCAGGCAAACAGCGTCAGCGATCCCACGACGGCAATTAGCAGAATGCCCAGAATGAAGACGCCGCGTTCGGGATCCACGGCGAACGCATGCACCGACGTCAAGACGCCCGAGCGGACGATGAACGTGCCCATCAGGCTGAGCGAGAACGCGAGGATCGCCAGCAGGATCGTCCAGGCCTTCAGGGCCGAGCGTTTCTCGACCACGATCGCCGAATGCAGCAGAGCCGCCGCGATCAGCCAGGGCATGAAGCTCGCGTTTTCGACCGGGTCCCAGAACCACCAGCCGCCCCAGCCTAGCTCGTAGTAGGCCCAGTAAGACCCCAAGGCGATGCCGATGGTCAGACATACCCAGGCCAACAGCGTCCACGGACGCACCCAACGGGCCCAGGCGGCGTCGACGCGCCCTTCAATCAGGGCGGCGACGGCAAACGAGAACGCCATGGAGAGGCCAACGTACCCGAGGTAGAGAAACGGCGGATGAATCGCGAGGCCGATATCCTGCAGCAGCGGATTCAGGTCGCCACCATCCGGCGGGACCGGGTAGAGCCGCTCGAACGGGTTCGAGGTAAACAGAATGAACGCGATGAATGCGATGGCGATCATCGCCTGGACGGCCAGCGCACGCGCCTTCAACGGTAGTGGCAGCTCCCGTCCGAACCCCGCAACCATGCCGCCGAAGAGCGCCAGAATCAGCACCCAAAGCAGCATCGAACCTTCGTGATTTCCCCAGGTGCCTGTGACCTTGAAGAGCATGGGCTTCAGGGAATGCGAATGATTCGCCACCAGTGCGACCGAGAAGTCCGAGGTGACGAAGGCGTGGACCAACGCGGCGAACGACGTGCTGATCAGCGCGAATTGCAACAACGCCGCCGGGGCCGCGACACGCATCCAGTCCGACCAGCCCCGTCCAGCCCCGACCAGCGGCACGATGGCCTGGATAGTCGCGACCGAGAAGGCCAGGATCAGGGCGAAATGTCCGATCTCTGCAATCATGTCATCCGCTCATCAGCTGCCAGTCGTGTCACACTTCACTGACACCGGCTCTTTCGCAACCGGCATTCGGTCACGCCCTCGTGCGCTTGGGCGTTCGGGGTCCGACCAGTATTGGGTTGGGTTCTTCATCATTGTTGCCTATATATGGCGCGTCCTGCGAGGGACTATGGCGATAAACGCGCCCGTAATAAGCGGATCGGACCCGGGGGCGGTACCCGGCGGCTCCACCAACATCCTTCATTTGGGGATCAAGGGGCCGAAATAGGATCGACGGACGTCTAAAGGGGTTAGCTTTCGCTCGGTGAGGTACCACCGTTATCGGTCCGACATGTACAGTTGCAAATGACAACCGTGCTCCGGTGGCGCTCGCAGCGTAAGCTGCGCTAACCATCGAAACTCTAAGCCCCTAGGCCTAGCAGCTTAGGGCGGGGTTCGCAGGCACCTGGCAACAGAAGCCTGCACTTCCCCTTTCTCTGCTCATTGCGATACCCTTCATGCGGGGGGCACCATGACGCAGGATCTCGGCGGCTACTTCGACGAAGAAAGCTATCCGGCACAGCTGACGTACAAGATGACGCCCGGCTGGCTCTGGGCGCTGGCGCTCCGGCATGGTTGGCGGGCGCCAGATCCGTCCGGGGCATTCCGGATGCTCGACATTGGATGTGGGGACGGAGTTGCCCTGGCTGCGATCGCCGCAAGCCACCCTGAGTCGACAGTCGAAGGCATAGACGGGATGGCCGAGCATATCGTGCGGGGCCGCGCCTTTGCCCGGGGCATCACCAATCTCGAGCTTGCTCATGCCCTCTTCGGAGAGGCACTGAAGGACGGCGGGCTGCCCTGCGATTTTGTCACCGCGCACGGTGTGCTTGCGTGGGTCGCCCCCGAAATCCGGGCCGAAGCCCTTGACCTCGCGGCGGCGCGGCTCGCGCCTGGCGGGATCTGCGCGGTGTCCTACAACGCCCTGCCCGGCTGGTCGGACCGGCTCGCATATCAGCATATCATCCGCCAATTCGCCGCTACCGGAGAGGGCTCGGGAACAGAGCGCTACTTCGCAGCGCACGAGCGGACGCGGGAGTTGGCCGAAGCAGGCCTCACGACGGTGCCCATGAACGTCGTCGAGTTCTTCGACGACGTCGCCACAAAAGCGCCGCCAGACTACTTCCCTCACGAGTTCCTGGCCGGCGGCTGGCAGCCGCTGTGGGGTGCCGACGTCCGCCGCGAGATGGCGGCCCGCGGGCTGGTCTATCTGGGACAAGCCGAGTTCGAGCGGGCGCGCGCTGACCTGGCGCTGCGCCCCGGCCCGCGCGAGGTGGTCGAGAAGGCCGGGAGCCCGGACCTGCGCGACACGCTCTTCGATCTGGCACTGAATGCACCTTTCCGAATCGATCTCTACGGGCGTGCGCCGAGACGGGCCGAGGACGACACTTTCGGGCAGGTATGGTTCCGTGCTCGAAAGGACGCCGATGCGGCGCTGGCCGGGCGCACCACTGCAGGGTCAATCCGTTTTGACAACCCCGCTGCGCGCGCCCTGCTCGAGGCGCTGCAGGGCGGGCCGCAGATGCTCGCCACTCTGGCCGAGGACCTGCGGCTCGGCCTTCCGGATGTGCTGAACGCGGCCGATTGCCTGGTCCTCGGTCGCATCGCCGAGCCCTGCGCACCGCTTGCCGGGGACATGGCTGCTGTGGCGTTCAACGCGCGGCTGTCTCGCGCGGCACTCACCCCCGACGGCACAGCTATCGATGTCCTGGCCACACCTTTCGGCCCTGTTAAGGCCAAGCCGATGGAGATCGCTCTTCTGGCCCATACACCGAAAGAGCTGCTGGCAGCGGCACAGCAGCAACCCGTTGTCGCGACGCGCTTCCTGCAGGACGGCGTCGCCCCCAACGACCCCAGCGTCGAACCGGAGCTGACAATCGCAAAGGACGAGGTTCGACGGCGACTCGCCAGGGTCGGTGTTCCGGTAGTGCCTGAGAGTCCCAGTCTGTGACATCCGACACAGAGAGCACCAGACGATTCACCTAGGATCGTCCCCAGCAGCCCGGACATAGGTACCCGGGATTTAACGAGGGAGTTGAAGATGACCGACAGGAACAAGACCACCGACGCAAGCAAAGTCGAGCTTACGGACGAGCAACTCGACGACGTGCAAGCCGGCTTGGCCGCCGCTTACCTCAAGCTTGGAGACATTGACGGCGAATCGAAGGCAATCCCGACGGAAACATTCTCGTTGAACTTCGGGAAGATTGAGTTCCAAGACTCGACCCGAAACACTGACGCTTTGAGGGGTGCCGCCAGCAAGACGCTGAAGTTCTGAAATCCTGCTTTTGCGAAGCGCCGGTCGGACGGCGCTTCGCACCTCCCTTTGCCGAATTGTAACCGGGTTCCCTTCTAGCTCTTTCGTGCCGAGACGAATCGGTTATGGTCCGGAAAGGCCCAGAAAGGCAGCGCTGGAATGAACGACCGCAACGGTC
>JBCCDA010000158.1:0-7078 GCA_039033215.1 Pseudomonadota bacterium
CCCCCCCCCCCCCCCCCCCCCCGCCGCGGGCGGGGGGTGGGGGCGGGGGGGGCCGGGGGGTGGGGGTTAGGGCCGGTCGAGGGAGCCGCCGGTCCGGCGTAGCCGGATCGCGGCGAGGCTTGATGCGCCCGGAACGGGCGTTAGACAGGTCCCGTCAGGAAGGCGAGCCAGCCGGTTACCGTCACCAAAGACAGGGCGGTCGCGATTAGCGCGGCGCTCGCGGCGGTTCCGACGGCCCGGCCGTATAGTGTCGCGAAGATGTAGCCGTTGATCCCGGCCGGCATGGCCGCGAGGATCACGACGGCCTGAACGTAGACTTGCTCCAGCCCGAGAATCGGGCCGGCGATCAGCCAGCCAAGGGCCGGATGCACGAGAAGCGAGAAGAGCGAGGCCATCAGGGCCTCACCGAACTCGGCCTTCAGCGAATATCGCGTGAGCACGCCCCCGAGCGAGAAGAGCGCCACGGGCAGGGCCGACGCCGCCACCATCTCGAGCGCGGCCAGCGGCACCCCGGTGATTGGCAGACCCACTAGGTTCACGGCCATGCCCGACACAAGACCTATCATCAGCGGGTTCTTGAAGCTGGTCAAGAACGCGCGGCTGAGTGCCACCGCGATCCCGGCGCGGTCGCTGCGCACGAGTTCCATCGCGATGAAGCCGACGAAGTAATTGTAGATCGAATGGAAGGCGATCACGCCGAAGACCGCGCCCATGGCTTCCGGTCCGAAGGCTCGCTCGGCGATGGGAATGCCGAGCATCACCACGTTGGGGAAGAAGCTGACGAAACCGACGGCAACGCCTTCACCCGGGCGGCGCTTCCAGATCAGGCGCGAGAGGGTCATTGCTCCTAGAAAGCAGACAGTGCCGCCGGTGAAGAAGGCAATGAGTGCACCCGTGTTGACGGCGGTGGCAAGGTCGATCTGCGTCATCGACAGGAACAGCAGCACCGGGACGGCGGCGCCGACAGCATACTTCACCAGCGCGTCGACACCTGTCTCGGGGAAGTAGCGAAGCCGCACGGCGGCATAGCCTGCGCCGACCACCAGGAAGACCGGTGCGATGATGTAGAAAAGCTGGAGCGCTATGCTCACCCGGGCTCCGCCGGATACTCCAGTGCCAGCCCGTCGTACGCGGGGTGGACGTGGTCGGGGGTCTGGGCGTCCAGCGTGTCGTAATCGATATCGACGTGCAGGTTGGTCAGGAAGGCGCGCGGCGGATCGGCCTGGCGGATCCACGCGATTGCCGTGGCCACGTTGGCGTGGCTGGGATGCTCTCGGTAGCGCAGCGCGTCCGTGATCCAGCATTCGGCGCCGTCGAGTGCCGCCCAGGCTGCGTCCGACATTGCCGATATATCGGGGGTGTAGACCACTGGCCCGATCCGAAAGCCCAGCGCGTCGATGTTGCCGTGGGGGACGTGGAAGGGCAGGCAGGTGACCGGGCCGCCCTTGCCTTCGATCACGACGGGGCCGTCGATGCGCACGTCGTCCATGATGGGCGGATAGGCCGATCCGTCCGGGGTCTCGAACACATAGCCAAAGCGAGAATGCATCGTATCGGCGGTGCGCGCGTCCATCCAGCAGGGCAGGCGCTGGCGGCGATTGAAGACGACCATCCGCAGATCGTCGATTCCGTGCACGTGGTCGGCGTGGTCGTGGGTCAGCACAACGGCGTCGAGCCATCCGGCTCCGGCTTCGATCAGTTGCTCGCGCACGTCCGGGCCTGCGTCTATCAGCACGGTGGTCGTGCCGTCCGGGCCGAAGCGCTGCACCAGAAGCGCACAGCGCCGCCGACGGTTCCTGGAGTTCGCGGGATCGCAGGCGCCCCAGTTTGGTCCTTCAGGTCCGATCCGCGGAACGCCGCCCGAGGACGCACAGCCCAGAACCGTGATGCGGAGCCGGTCCGTCATGCGGCCTTCGCGAACAGGCGGTCGAAGTTGGCGGTGGTGGCCGCGCAGAACGCGTCGTAGCTCACGCCCATGGCCTCGGCTCCCTTGGCCGCCGTGAGCGCGGTATAGGCCGGCTCGCACCGCCTGCCCCTGTGGGGCGGAGGCGCGAGGTAGGGGCTGTCGGTCTCGACCAGGATCCGGTCCAGAGGGGCGGCCGCGAAGATTGCGCGCAGCGCGTCGGACCTTGGGAACGCGGCGATGCCTGACATCGAGAGGTAGAAGCCCAGATTCAGCGCCGCATCAGCCAATGCCGGGCCCGAGGAGAAGCAGTGCATCACGCAGGCGTAGGGGCCGGCCTTGTGCTCGTCCGAGAGGATCCGGGCCATGTCGTCGTCCGCATCACGGGCATGAATGATCAGCGGCAGGCCGGTGCGCCGCGCGGCCTCGATGTGGACCCGCAGGCTCTCGGCCTGCACGGCCTTCGTCTCGGCGGTGTAGTGATAGTCGAGCCCACTCTCCCCGATGCCCACGAACTTCGGGTGTTCGGCCAAGCGCACAAGCTCCTCGACTTTTGCCATCGGCTCGTCGGCGGCGTGCATCGGGTGGGTTCCAGCGGCGTAGAATACACTGTCATAGCGCTCGGCGATGGCACGCACCGCCGTTTCGCTGCGTAGCCGCGTGCAGATGGTCACCATGCGCATGACCCCAGCCGCGTGAGCGCGGGCGATCACATCGTCGAGGTCCTCCTGAAGGCTCTCGAAGTCGAGATGGCAGTGGCTGTCGACCAACAAGGGGGGCATGATGTATCCGCGGTCCGGGGATCAGGCGGCCACCGAGCGGACCTCGGCCAAGGTGGCGTCAAGTTCGAGGAACATATCTATCACGACCTGGGCAGGGTCAAGGTTGACCGCGGTCGCATGGCGGGTTCGCTCGGAGAGCTTGGCGAGCGCGTCCGCCCATGGCCCCGCCTGGGCCGGCGTGCTGGCGGTGGCGGCGATCAAGGCGGCCTCGCCCGGGACGGCTTCGTGCGGGGGTGCTCCGGTCGCAGCCGCCCGCGCCAGTCGCGCGAGGAGCAGGAGGGTCAGGCCGATCACCAACCGGTAGCGTTCCGCACCTGCGCGCCCGCCGACGCCGGCGCTCAGCGCCATTATCTTCGCCCTGTCCACTCCACGTGGACCCAAAGCACTGACGATACCGCGGTATGTCGCAAGACCATCGCCCGCGACCAGTCTGAGCGCTTCGCCGACGGATCCTGCCGAGAGCTCGGCCAGAGCCGTCCGGTCCGCATCAGCGATAACCGCACTACTGGCTGCCAGTGCTTGCGCGAGCGCCTCAGGTGCCAGCGGTGCGAGATCGAGCGTGCGGCAGCGCGACCGGATGGTTGGCAGCAGTCCCGCGGGCGCGTGGCTCAGCAGCAGAAAAACCGTCTTTGACGGGGGCTCTTCAAGGTACTTCAAGAGCGCGTTGGCGGCATTGACGTTCATCTCGTCGGCGGGATCGACGATCACGACCCGCCACCCGCCGTCGGCTGCGGACATGTGGAGAAAGCTGCGCACGGCGCGGACACGGTCCACCGGTATCTGCGTTTGCAGCAGTCCCTTGTCGTTGACCTCGCGTCGCAGCACGAACAGCCGCGGCTCGGCCCGGGCGAGGATGCGTGTCCGCGTGGAACACCCCTCAGGCGGATCGAGGCTTTGCGGGACTGCCGGGCCGCTGCCGAACAGGGCTCCAGCGGGTTGCTCCGCCAGGAGCGCGCGGGCGATGCGGTATGCCAGCGTCGACTTGCCAACGCCCCGCGGCCCCCGCAACAACCACGCATGATGCAGGCGCCCCGAGGCCCAGGCGTCGAGGAACGCCCGCTCCGCGGTTTTCTGGCCGATCAGGTGCTCTGTCTCCCGCGGGTGGGGATGCCCCGCAACCCGATCCGCTTCGGGGAGCTGTTCTTCAGCCATCGCGCGCCTCCCGCCACGCGTCGACGGCGCTGCGCACGTCGTGGGCAATGGCGTCGGGTGCGCCATCCGCCGCAATCAGACTGCACCGGGTGGGGTTCGCCCGAGCGATGTTGCGGAATGCGGTCCTGAGCGCCTGTTGAAAGCCCAGCCCCTTGCGTTCGAACCTGTCTTCCCTCCCGCCACGCGCACCCGCCCGGCTCAGCGCCTTTGCGGGGTCGAGATCAAAAATCAGGGTCAGGTCGGCTTCCAACCCGATCATGAGCGCATGGACCTTGTCCACGAGGTGACGTTTCCCCGACACGCCCTGATAGGCCCGGGTGGAGTCGACAAAGCGGTCGGAGATCACGATCTCGCCGCGGTCGAGTGCAGGGTTGATGGTTCGCTCCACATGATCGCGGCGGGCCGCGGTGAAGAGCAGCATCTCGGTCTCGGCAGACCAACGCCCGGGTTCGCCCTCGACCAGAAGGCGGCGGATCTCCTCTGCGCCCTCGGATCCGCCGGGCTCGCGCGTGAGGGTCACGGTCTCCCCAGCCGCCCGCAGATCCTCGGCCAAGAGCCGCGCCTGGGTGGACTTGCCGGAGCCGTCGATGCCCTCGAAGGTGATGAAAAGGCCCATGCGGGCCCTTAGCCTGAGATGAGTTGCCTGAGCAACAGGGTGGCGGCAGCTTCGATCCGGCTGACGAAGCCTCCCTCGCTGACAGCTGCGGCCGCATTGAGCGGAATTCTGACTGGGTCGAGATCCGGCACGGTGATCTCGATATGGCCGATTTGCTGGCCCTCCTCGATCGGGGCGGGAATGGGGCTATCGTACCGAACCTTGACTTCGGCTTGTTCGAGCGAACCAAACGGGGCGGTGACGATCACATCCCGCTCCGGAACCAGGCTAACGGTATTCTTCGCGCCCAGCCAAACCGGAGCGTCGACCAGGCCTTCTTCCGCCGCAAAGAGTTGTCGTGTCTCGAAAGCCCGAAAGGCCCAGTTGATCAGACGCTCAGCTTCGTGCCGGCGCTCGGCCCGGGATCCGAGCCCGGTAATCGCCAGCACGACCCGGCGGTCCCCGCGCTTTGCCGAAGCGACAAGGCCATATCCTGCTTCTTCCGTATGACCGGTCTTCAATCCATCCGCTCCGACGCCCAGGCCTAGCAGCGGGTTACGGTTGCGCTGGCTGACATTGTCCCAGGTGAACTCGGTCTCATTGAACATAGGGTAGTGCTGCGGGAATTCGGTGATGAGGCGGGTGCCCAGCATGGCGAGATCGCGCAGGCTCATGACGTGACCATCCGCCGGCCAGCCGGTCGAGTTGATGAAACGCGAATTTCTATAGCCCAACGCCTGCGCCCGTTGGGTCATGCGATCGGCAAACGCTTCCTCGGTGCCTGCCAGCGCTTCGGCCAGGGCGACGGAGGCATCGTTGCCGGACTGGACAATGACCCCTCGAACGAGATTGCGGATCGACACCAATTCGCCTTCGCGGATGAACATCTTGGACCCGCCCATGGCGGCTGCGCGTCCGGACGTGCGGAAGGTGTCCTCCATTGAGATGAGACCCTGGTCCAGTGCCTCGAACACCATGTTCAGTGTCATCAACTTGGACATCGACGCGGGCGGCATCGGGACGTCGCCCTGCTTGTTCAGCAGAACGGCACCGGACGACAGATCGATCAGATACGCTGCCCTCGCGGGGGTGTCCTGGCTCTGCGCCGAAGCGCTGGTGATCGCCGCAACGAAGAAGGCCAAGCCAACAGCTAGGGGGGCAAGGTAGTTTCTCATCTGCTCTCCGTTTGAGTGGGTCAGCGCCGCACGGGCACGGCATCGGTCAGCCCCAGGCCCCGGATCTTCCGTTGGGCGTCATCGCGCGCAGTAAGGCTGTCGAACGGTCCGGCCAGGACGCGGGTAAGTGTCCGTCCGCCGACACTTTCGGATCGGGTGAGGGCCGGTATCTGCATCGCCGCGAGACGGTCGATAAGTTTGCTCGCATTGGTCGCAACGCCGAAGGTGCCAGCCTGGACGAACGGTCGCTTAAGTGCCGGTCTCTCAGGCTCTGTTGTGGCAGGTAGCGGCGTCACGGGCGTGCTGGACGTCTCGATTTCAGGCTCATCAGCTGCCGCCGGGGCGTTCTCCCAGGTGAAAACCGGATCGTTGGCCGGCGTTACGCGATCGGGGTTTGGCCGTGGCTCAGCGGGGCGCTCCGGTTCGGCAGGTGCCGCCTCAACCGTCGTTGCGGGCTGATCATCATCCGGCGAGGGCTGTTTGAGCGCGACTGTGGTCGTCTGGGCGGGTTCTTCGGGTGTCCCCTCAGCGTCGGGCGCGGGTGGCGGTTCAGACGTGCTGGGTCGCGCTGCCTCTTCGCTCGGCGGCGCTGCGACACGTGTGATCGGCGAGGCCCCGGCCGCTGGCGTCGCCAGGTTCGGCTCAATGGTCTGGCGGTCGACCGGCGTCACCGCAACGATCCTGAGATCGGTCCCAACATTAGGCACAATTCCAAGAAGCTGGGCGGCTTCAGAAGAGATCAGGATCGAGGACCCGCCGTCCGCTGCATCGCGTTTGAAGAGCGCACCGTCCACCGCTCTGCGGTTCTCGACGTTGATGATGCGCACGCGGCGGGCCGTGGTCGCTTCGGGGTGCGCCACCCAGATACCCTGCAGTGTCCGCCTGCCGTCCCACACAGCCCTGCCGGTACCCTCGAATACGTCGGGCGCGAGTGCCAGATAGGGTGAGATGTTGGTGTCTTGCGAGAACGCCCGATCGTAGGGGCTTGGCACCCCAATCCCGGCTGCAACGGCAATAAACGCAACAAAGGACGCTCGCCAGGCCGGATTTGTGCGGTTCCGCCAAACACGCCATGGCCACATTGCTGCTCTCCTGCGTGGCATTCTTCTGATTGTGTGGAGCGTACGTGACATCTCGAAAGAAGGGAAGAGCGATGGCTGGACGGCCTGCGATTGCGATTGTATCACGGCGCGATTGGAAGGGTGGCAGAGTGGTCGATTGCGGCGGTCTTGAAAACCGTTGAACCGAGAGGTTCCGTGGGTTCGAATCCCACCCCTTCCGCCATGCAGTTTGCAGATGGTTGTCCGTCGTCAGAGTTTTTGGGACCAATGGCGGCCTGAACTAAGAGAGAGTTTGGCTCATCTTGTTGGTTTGACTATGCGGCGTGCTGGCCGTGATGCAAGCGTCGCGCTTCGAGTGTCTTGCGTTTGATCCTTTCGCGTTGTCTTAGAATGGCTTTGTCGCGTCCGAA
>JBCCDA010000159.1:0-7019 GCA_039033215.1 Pseudomonadota bacterium
CAGGACTACGAGGCAATTGCGAGCAGCAGCCTCGACCGCCTTCTGTCGATCATCGAGTCCGGCCAGCGCCCTTCGGCAAAGCAGTCCGCATTGTTTGATGGCGCGTTGGTGATGCGAAAATCGGCGTGAAATCTTACGCGCGTAAAGAAAATAGTTGACGCCAGAAGGCTGCTGCGCCTAGCTGTCATCAACAAACAAACACGGGAGGAACAGATGTCACTCAAGCGCGTTCTCAGCGCCACGACGGTGCTTGCGCTCTGCGCGGCAACGGCCGTTGCACAGGACAACACGATCACGATCGCCACCGTGAATAACGGCGATATGATCCGTATGCAGGGCTACACGGACCAGTTCACCGCCGAGACCGGTATCGGCGTCGAGTGGGTGACACTGGAGGAAAACGTCCTCCGCCAGCGTGTGACCACCGACATCACCACCAAGGGCGGCCAGTTCGACATCATGACCATCGGGATGTACGAGACGCCCATTTGGGGCGCCAATGGTTGGCTGGTGCCGCTGGACGATCTGTCGGCCGAGTACGATGTCGGCGATATCCTACCCGCCATGGCGGGCGGTCTCAGCCATGACGGTACACTCTATGCTGCGCCTTTCTATGGCGAAAGCTCGATGATCATGTATCGGACGGACCTGATAGCGAAGGCGGGCCTCGAGATGCCCGAGGCGCCGACCTGGGCCTTCGTGCGCGAGGCGGCAGCGGCAATGACCGACCGCGACGCTGAGATCAACGGCATTTGTCTGCGTGGCAAGGCAGGCTGGGGCGAGGGCGGGGCCTTCATCACGGCGATGTCCAACTCGTTTGGCGCGCGCTGGTTCGATGAGGACTGGACGCCCCAGTTCGATACTGAGGCCTGGAAGAACACGCTCACATTCTTCGTCGAGATGATGAACGAGAGCGGACCGGCCGGTTACGCCACCAACGGCTTCAACGAAAACCTGTCGCTGTTCCAGCAGGGCAAGTGCGGCATGTGGATCGACGCCACGGTCGCCGCGTCCTTCGTGACCAACCCCAACGATTCGACCGTCGCCGATAGCGTTGGTTTTGCACTGGCACCGGATACCGGCCTTGGCAAGCGGTCGAACTGGCTCTGGGCCTGGGCGTTGGCGATCCCGGCCGGCACGCAGCAGCAGGCCGAGGCCAAACAGTTCATCGAATGGGCCACATCCAAGGACTACATCGCGCTGGTTGCTGAGAACGAAGGCTGGGCAAACGTGCCGCCGGGCGCGCGCAGCTCGCTCTACGAGACCGCCGAGTACAAGGCGGTGCCGTTTGCCGACATGACGCTCCGCTCGATCCTGTCGGCCGACCCGAACAACCCAACCGTCGACCCGGTGCCCTATGTTGGCATCCAGTTCGCCGCGATCCCTGAGTTCGCCGGCATCGCCAGCCAGGTAAGCCAGGAGTTTTCGGCCGTCTACGCGGGTCAGCAGTCGGTCGAGGAGGCGCTGGAGAAGGCACAGGCGATCACCGAGGAAGAGATGGAGGCGGCCGGCTACTAGGCCGCGCCCTCCCACGGGGCGGCGAGACGATCGCCGCCTGAATATGCCCATACGACACTCCCTGAACGCGGGCCGCTGGCCCGAACGAGGAGGGCTTGCGCCATGGCGACCCAGCATTCTCGATCCGCCGCGCGCCTGATGATGGCCCCGGCCGTCGTCCTTCTCCTTGGCTGGATGTTGGTGCCGCTGACGATGACGCTCTGGTTCTCGTTCCGGAAGTATCTACCGCTCAGGGGCGGGGATCTGGGTTGGACGGGCTTTGATAACTATGTCCGCTTTGTGTCCTCGAGCGCGTTCTGGCCGAGCATCCAGACCACGCTGATCATAGTGGGCGGCGTGTTGCTTATCACCATCGTCCTTGGCGTGCTGCTGGCTATGTTGCTCGACCAGCCGATGTGGGGTCAGGGCGTTGTACGGATCTTGGTGATCGCGCCCTTCTTCGTGATGCCGACCGTCTCGGCGTTGGTCTGGAAGAACATGTTCATGGACCCGACGAACGGTCTGTTCGCGCATCTGTGGCAGCTGTTCGGAGCAGCACCGGTATCATGGCTCAGTGACGCGCCGCTTGTCTCGATCATCATGATCGTGTCGTGGCAGTGGCTGCCCTTCGCGACGCTGATCCTGCTGACGGCGGTACAGTCGCTCGACAGCGAGCAACTCGAAGCAGCCGAGATGGACGGCGCCTCGCCGCTCGCACGCTTCGGCTACATCGTGCTGCCGCATCTGAGCCGCGCGATCACGATCGTCATTCTGATCCAGACGATTTTCCTGCTGTCGATCTTCGCCGAGATCTTCGTGACCACCGGCGGCGCCTTTGGGACACGGACGCTGACCTACCTGATCTACCAACGGGTGCTGGAGAGCCAGAATGTTGGCCTCGGCAGCGCGGGCGGCGTCTATGCCATCATCCTCGCCAACATCGTCGCGATCTTCCTGATGCGCATCGTCGGCAAGAACCTGGATCGCTGAGGAGGCCCACATGGCACGTGCCGTCACACCGCGCCGCAAGGCTCTGAACACCGCCCTCGCCTGGGGGATCGGCCTCGTGATCTTCTTCCCGATCCTTTGGACGATCCTCACCAGTTTCAAGACCGAGGCGGAGGCGATCGCTAACCCGCCGCTGTTCCTCAATATCAGCTGGACGCTCGAGAACTATGCGGTGGTGCAGGAGCGGTCGGATTACATCAAGTTCCTAGTGAACTCGCTGATCATCGCCGGTGGCTCGACGCTGCTGGGGGTGATCGTCGCTGTGCCAGCAGCTTGGTCGATGGCCTTTGTGCCCTCGCGCCGCACCAAAGACATCCTGCTGTGGATGCTGTCGACCAAGATGCTGCCGGCCGTAGGCGTGCTCTACCCGATCTACCTGCTGTTCATCGAGCTCGGCCTCCTCGACAGCCGGGCGGGTCTGGTGGTCGTCCTGATGCTGATCAACCTGCCGATCATCGTCTGGATGCTCTACACTTATTTCCGCGAAATCCCGGGCGAGATCCTGGAGGCGGCGCGGATGGACGGGGCGGGGCTGCGCGAGGAGATCCTCTACGTCCTGACACCCATGGCAATCCCCGGCATCGCTTCGACCATCCTGTTGAACTTCATCCTGGCCTGGAACGAGGCGTTCTGGACCTTGAATCTGACTGCGGCCAACGCAGCGCCGTTGACCGCCTTCATCGCCAGTTACTCAAGCCCCGAGGGCTTGTTCTACGCCAAGCTCTCGGCAGCCTCGACGATGGCGATCGCGCCGATCCTGATCCTCGGGTGGTTCAGCCAGAAACAGCTCGTGCGCGGCCTCACCTTCGGCGCGGTCAAGTAAGGGAACGCAGTCATGGGACAGATCACACTCGAGCAGGTCACCAAGCGCTTTGGATCCACCGAGGTCATCCCGCCCCTGGACCTCACGATCGAGGACGGTGAGTTCTGCGTCTTCGTGGGCCCGTCGGGCTGCGGCAAGTCCACGCTGCTCCGTCTGATCGCGGGGCTGGAGGACATCTCCTCAGGCGTCATCCGGATCGATGGCACCGACGCCTCGGACACGCCGCCCGCCAAGCGCGGCCTCGCAATGGTGTTCCAGTCCTACGCGCTCTACCCGCATATGAGCGTGCGCAAGAACATCGCCTTTCCCATGCGCATGGCCAGTGTGCCCAAAGACGAGCAGACCCGGCGGATCGAGGCGGCGGCCAAGGCGCTCAACCTCACTGAATATCTCGACCGCCGGCCAGGACAGCTCTCGGGCGGGCAACGCCAGCGCGTCGCCATCGGCCGCGCCATCGTGCGCGAGCCGTCCGCGTTTCTCTTTGACGAACCGCTGTCCAATCTCGATGCCGCGCTGCGCGTGGGTATGCGCCTCGAGATCAGCGAACTGCACGAACGGCTGAAGACCACGATGATCTACGTCACCCATGATCAGGTCGAAGCGATGACGATGGCCGACAAGATCGTCGTGCTTCGCGCAGGTAACATCGAACAGGTCGGGAGCCCGCTCGAGCTCTACCGTACCCCGCGCAATCTGTTCGTCGCCGGTTTCATCGGCAGCCCGAAGATGAACCTGATCGTGGGAGCGGAGGCGACCAGGCACGACGCGCACACCATCGGCATTCGGCCCGAGCATATCGACGTGGCCGACGACGGCCCCTGGCAGGGCACTGTCGGCGTGGCTGAGCATCTTGGCTCCGATACGTTTCTGCATGTGCATGATACGGGCCTAGCTGAGACGCTCACGGTTCGGGCACCGGGCGAGGTGGGCCTGCGTCATGGCGATCCGATCACATTGAGGCCGCGCGCCGACCAGACCCACCGTTTCGACGCTGCTGGCCTCAGGATCATGTGATGCGACCGGCCGGGAAGACAGCGCTTATCACGGACGCCGCCCGCGCCATGGGCCTCATCGACGTTCTGGTGAACGACGCCGTTGTCTTCACAGTTGCCCCTGTCACGGAGGTCGCACGCGTCGATCGCGACCGCGCTTTCGCTGTCAGTGTCGTGGGAACCCTGTTCACCCGGCAGGCCTTGGCTCAGCGCATGATAGCAGACGGCTTTCGGGGGCGGGCCATCAATATGGCGCACCCGGCCGCGCCGAACTTCATCGGACATGGCATCAAGGAGAAAGCGATCTCCCCGGGCGTGTTGGACGGCAAGCACGGACACGAGGTCGACACGCCCTTGGTCCGCTACGCGAGCAAAGCCTCAGGAAAGAAGAAGGTTCAGGTCAGCGCCCACATTCCTTTCGGCCGCGTGGGCACGCCAGAAGATCTGACCGGCATTGCCGTATTGCTGGCCCGCGACGGGGCCGACTACGTTATCGCGCAGACCTGTAACGTGGACAGCGGCCCATGGATGAGCTGACGACCGACGGACATGTCCGGCTAAGCCGCGCCGGCTTGTCTCATCTGCCTGATACCGTCGCGATACCACGCTATGCGGCGCCGGACCTTACGGCGGGCATCCTGCACATCGGGGTTGGCAACTTCCACCGCGCCCACCAAGCTTGGTACTTGCACAGGCTGATGCAGCAAGGGCTCTCGTGGGACTGGGCCCTGGTCGGTGCTGGCGTCCGCCCTGGTGATGCCAGAATGCGAGAGAAGTTGCTGGCGCAGGATTGCCTTACCGCCCTCATCGAACTGCGCCCCGAAGGCGCCTCCGCCGAGATTTGCGGCTCGATGATCGATTTTGTTCCCGTACAGGAGGACAATGCGGCGCTGGTCGACCGAATGGTCGATCCGGGCATTCGCATTGTGTCACTGACAGTGACCGAGGGCGGATACTATGTCGATCCAGTCACTGGGGGCTTCGACGCAGCCCATCCCGAAATCGTCTTTGACGCAAACAATCCTGCGAGCCCGCGCACCGCGTTCGGCGCCATTGTCGCGGCCCTGGCGCAGCGGCGGGCGCGCGGGTATGGGCCCTTCACAGTTCAAAGCTGCGACAACCTACGGGGAAACGGCGAGGTCTCGCGGACCGCGGTGGTTTCGCTGGCAGCGCTGAGCGACCCCACACTGTCGGATTGGATCGCAACGCATTGCACGTTTCCGAACTCGATGGTGGACTGCATTGTGCCCGCCACCGGCGCTGACGAGATCGCAAAGGCCTGCGATCTTGGGATCCTAGATGCAGTGCCCGTGACGCACGAAAGCTATCGCCAGTGGGTGACGGAGGATGCCTTCTGCGCCGGGCGACCTGCTTGGGAGAAAGTGGGTGTCACATTCACCGACCGCGTCCACGACTACGAGACTATGAAGATCCGCATTCTGAACGCCGGTCATCAGGTGCTCGCCAATGCTGGTGAACTCCTGTCCCTCGACACAATCGCCGACTGCATGGCGCACCCCGAGATAGCGGCCTTCTTCCGTAAGCTCCAACGCACGGAGATCGTGCCGCACGTCACCCCGGTGCCGGGGATGACGCCGGTCGAATATGCTGCTCTGATCGAGGAGCGCTTCGCCAATGCCGAGATCCGTGACACGACCCGGCGCGTGGCGTTCGATGGATCGTCCCGCCACGCAGAGTTTGTTCTGCCAATCCTCCGGGATGCGCTGTCAACGGGCGCTGCCATCGACGGGCTGAGCCTCGTTGAAGCGCTCTGGGCAAGGATGTGTGCGGGCATGAGGGAGGACGGCACCGAAATTGCGCCGAACGACCCGAACTGGGCCGCGCTCAGGCGGACGGCTGCGAACGCAACGCTGAACCCATCGGCCTGGCTGGAGCAGGGTGGTATCTATGGCTCGCTCTCCTCCGAGCCGGTCTTCAGGTCGACGTTCGAGCGCTGGCTGCGGTTGATCTGGGAAAGAGGCACCGTCACCGCACTTCGCGCTTACGCCGCTCAACCCGCCATGGGATCATGAGGCATACCCCGCGGCCGCACGACCACGATATCTGGGCAGGGCCGCGTCCATTGCTTGTGTCCCTAATGTCCGGACCACCGCGATGATCCTTTGCTGTGGTGAAGCCCTCATCGATATGCTGCCCTCCAGGACGGCAGAGGGTCGGCTGAGCTTCGTCCCCTATCCTGGCGGTGCAGTCTTCAACACTGCGGTCGCGCTCGGGCGATTGGGTGTTCGGGCTGGTCTGCTTACGGGTCTCTCGACAGATGCGTTCGGCCAAATGCTTCGGGACGCGTTGAAGGACGACGGGGTCAACACGACGTTCTGCGTGTTGACGGATCGCAAGACATCGCTCGCTTTCGTCGCGCTCGACGAAGGTCAGGCAAGCTACAGCTTTCACGATGAGGGATCGGCGATGCGGATGCTGGGGATCGACGAGATCCCGGCGTTGCCACGCGATGTGACGACCCTGTTTTTCGGCGGGATCAGCCTTGCTAGCGACCCCTGCGCCCGAACCATGGAAGCCCTGCACGAGAGAGAGCGACAAGACCGCGTCACGATGCTCGATCCAAATATACGGCCGGCCTTCGCAAACGACGAGGCTGCATACCGCGCTCGCCTTGTCCGGATGATGCGCGTGTCGGATATCGTGAAGGTGTCCGACGAGGATCTCGATTGGCTGTTCCC
>JBCCDA010000160.1:0-6698 GCA_039033215.1 Pseudomonadota bacterium
CAAAAGGCCGAGCGAGCCTGACAGCAGCGGGTGGTTGAGGCTGTCCTCCACCATCAGCAACTGCGTATCCAGCGGCTTTTCGGGGCACCCTTCACCTGCCGCAATACGGGTACGGACGGCTTGCTCGATCTGAGCTCTCTGAACCTGGCCAGACAGACCTTCAGGCACGACGTCGCGGATAGCCGGCTCGGGCACACTTAGCACCGTGTCGCCCATGCGGAAGAAGACCCGATTTGCGCTGGGTTGGGTACATCCCGGGCGCACGATCTCGGTGCCATCGGGGACGGGGCCGCCCTGAGCGGCGGGTGCGGCGGCAGCGACAGCCGTGTCCCCCGTGGCGGCAGGCGCGCTCGGCGTGCTGCTTGCGGTGGGGGCTTCGTCGCTGCCGATGGTCTCACCGCAGGCGGACATGAGCAGGGCAATCGCTGTCATTGCCAGCGTCAGGCGAACGGGTCGAATGGACTTACGCATGATTAACCTCGGAACTTTCAATCCTCGCATTCTAACGCCTGTCGCGATTCGCTCCGGCGTTTTGTGACCGTATCAGGTCAGATTTCCGGCGGGGTCGATCCGCGCCGCACCCCTCATGTACGGTTGAAGCACCTCGGGAATCCTGATCCCGCCGTCGACTTCCTGTCCGTTCTCGATCACGGCGATGAGGGCACGCCCCACTGCGAGGCCAGAGCCGTTCAGCGTGTGCACGTACTCCGGTCGTTTCTCGCCCGTGCGGCGGAAGCGGGCGTCCATGCGCCGCGCCTGGAAGTCCCCGCAGACGGAACACGAGCTGATCTCGCGGTAGGCGTTCTGCCCCGGCAGCCAGACCTCGATGTCGTGGGTCTTGCGCGCACCGAACCCCATGTCGCCCGTACAGAGCACGACCGTGCGGTAGGCGAGCCCCAGCGCTTCCAGGATCCCCTCGGCGCAGCGGGTCATGCGGTCAAGTTCCGCCAGACTGTCCTCGGGCCTGGTGATCGACACCATCTCGACCTTTTCGAACTGGTGCTGGCGCAGCATGCCCCGCGTGTCTTTACCCGCGCTGCCAGCCTCGGACCGGAAGCACTGCGTCCAGGCCGTGTAGCGTTGGGGCAGGGTGCTCTCCTCGACGATCTCGCCCGCGGCCAGATTGGTCAGCGTCACCTCGGCCGTCGGGATCAGCCACCATCCGTTGGTCGTGCGGTAGCTGTCCTCGGCGAACTTCGGCAGTTGCCCGGTCCCGGTCATGGCCTCATCGCGCACCAGGACGGGCGTCCAGACCTCGGTCAGCCCGTTCTTGTCCACATGGGTGTCCAGCATGAACTGTGCGAGGGCGCGGTGCAGTCGGATCAGCGCCCCCTTCAGGACCACGAACCGGCTGCCGGACAGCCTCGCCGCGGCCTCGAAGTCCATACAGCCCATTGCCTCGCCAAGTTCCCAATGCTCCCTGGGCGCGAAGTTGAACGCGGGCGGGGTGCCGTGGCGATTGCGCTCGACGTTATCGGCTTCATCCGCACCGTCGGGCACGTCGTCCAGCGGAATGTTGGGAAGGCCCATCAGCAGATCAGCGAGGCGGGCATCCTCGGCCTTGGCCTCGTCTTCTAGCCGCCCGATCTCATCCTTCTTGCTGGTGACAAGCGCGCGCAGGCGCTGGAACTCGTCCTCGTCGCCCTTTGCTTTGGCCTGACCGACAGCCTTGGAGGCCGCATTGCGATCGGCCAGGGCCTGTTCGGCGGCCGTGATCTTGGCCCGGCGTGCCTCGTCGACCGCCAGAACCACCGACGAGAGCGCACCCAGACCCCGCCGCGCCATGGCGGCGTCAAATGCTTCAGGTGCCTCGCGGATCAGGCGAATGTCGTGCATGGGGGTCTCCTGCCGGTACCGGCGGGGGATATGCCCGATTCTGCGCGTCATTGCCAGAGAGCGGCGCCGCTCAGGTCAACGCCTCCGTCCAGTGTGAGGTCTGCAGGAGCAGCAGGGCCGCCCCGGCAACGGCAGGGCCGTAAGGGATCCCGTTCGAGGGCAGGATGACATGTCCCTGGCCCGCACGGGCGCTCAGGTTCATGCCAACGCGCGTGGCCAGCAGGATCAGCAGCCCGAAGAACCCACTGAGGATCACGAGGCCCGGGACAAGCCCTATCCCAAGCCACAGCGCCGAGACCGCAAGCAGTTTCACACCCCCCGCCGACACCCAGCCGCGCGAGAAGCAGTACATGCCCGCACCAAGGAGCGCCGCGGCAGAGAAGAAGCCTAGCACCACCTCATGTGTCTCGGCCCCGGATGCCAGCGCCAGCGGCGGATAGCACAGCGTCAGTGCCCCAATCAGCCAATTGGGGACCCGCCGCGAGCGGATATCGCTGATCGTCGCCCACATCATGACGGCGAGGAACAGCAGCACTCCGACAAGGCTGGCCAGTGTTGTGATCAGCATTGTGACCCCCCATGAATTGGCCGCCCCGTTCCTGCAGCCCGGCACATGGAGTACTTCCGCCGATCCGGTTGGATATATGCTGGCCCGATTAACCTCCGCTCAAGGAACAGGGTTAACCGGCGATGTCATATCAGACGTTGATCGATGCAAGCAGCGCACCCTTGGCCAGCGACACGGCGGCCTGGGTCGGATCGATCACCGGTACCTTGCATGTTGCCTCGAGCATGGCGCGGTGGCGGGCCATTCCGGCGCACCCCATGATAAGGACATCTGCGGCGTCTTCCTCGGTAAGCGTCAGACCTGCCCGCGCCAGGCTGTCGAAGGCTTCGGGCTTGGCACTATCGGCGACCGAGGTGTCGACCGGGCGCTCGCCCGCCATACGCGGCAGAAGGCCAAGGCCACGGATGATCCGGCGGTGCCGCCGGACTGCGTTCTTTGACAATGCAATGATCCCGAACAGATCACCGCGAGTGAGGGCCATGGCCATCGAGCTCTCCATGATCCCGAACACTGGCGCGTCGATTTCCGATCGGCAGAGCGCCAGCCCCGGATCGGAGAAACAGGCGATCACGTAGGCGTCGGCCTTGCGGGCCTTCATGCGGGCAAGCAGCGGCAGCGTCACGGCGTCCATGTCGCGCTGGCTCTCGATCCCGATCGGGCCCGCCTCCAGTGTATCGCACACGATGTCGAGCCGACCGGGGACGGCGAAGTGCTTGAGGCTGGCTGCCAACCCGTCGGTGACGGCCTTGTTCGAATTGGGGTTGATCACCCGGATTACAGTCATGTCAGGCTCCGTACCGGGCGCGGTGAAGAAACTGGCCATCGCCTGGTGCTGCGCGCAGGGCACCGCCGTGGACCACAGGCCGGCCGCGCTGGATCATCGTCTCCGGGCGCCCGACCATCTCCATACCCTCGAAGGGCGAATAGTCCATGGCATCGTGCATCTCGGCGTGGCGCACGGTCCAGCGCGCTTCGGGATCCCAGATCGCCAGATCGGCATCCGCGCCCGGCGCAATCGTGCCCTTGCGCCCCTCCAACCCGAAGATCCGGGCCGCATTGGCGGAGGTAAGCTGCACGAACTGCTGGAGGCTAAGCCGCCCGTCCTGGACCGCCTGGAACATCAGGGGCAGCCTCAGCTCGATCCCCGGCATGCCGTTTGCGATCTTGCGGAAGTCGTCGCCGCCGTTCGCGAGTTTCCCCGTCTCGTCATAGCGGTAGGGCGCATGGTCGGACGAGGACATATCCAGGATCCCGGTGCGCAGACCCTGCCAGAGGGCGGTCTGTGTCTCGGCTCCGCGGAGCGGTGGTGAGCAGATATACTTACCACCCTCCGGCCGGGCCAGCGCGTCCGCCGTCATGAACAGATACTGCGGGCAGGTCTCGGCGTGCACCGGCAGGCCCGCCGCCCGCGCGCCCGCGATCTCGGCCAGACCGTCGACCGAGGAGACATGGACCACGAAGAGGGCTGCCCCCGCAAACCGTGCCAGCCGGATGGCCCGGGCGATCGCCTCCGCCTCGGCCTCTTCCGGGCGCGAGAGCGCGTGGTAGGGCGGCGTCAGCTTGCCCTCGGCCCCGAACTCGGCCCGAAGCCGGTCGATCATGGCGTTGTTCTCGGCGTGCACCATGGTCAGCGCGCCGGCCTCGCGCGCGATCTCGAGCACATCGAGGAACTGGTCGTCGCTGAGGCGGATATCGTAGGTCAAAAACACCTTGAAGCTGGTCACGCCGCGCTCGAAGACGGCGAGCATGTCCTCGCGGAAATCCGAAACGGACGTATCCGAGACGATCAGGTGGTAGCCGAAGTCCAGCACGCTGGGCGCGGCGCGGGCGTCATAGGTGGGCAGAACCTCGCTGATCGGCTGCCCCTTCAATTGGGCCGCAAACGGGATGATCGTCGTGTTACCGCCGAAGGCCGCCGAGATCGAACCGCTCTCATAGCCGTCCGCCGTCATCATGCCGGTCGAGCTTTCCTGGGCCAGGTGGCAGTGGCTCTCGATGCCGCCCGGAACGACGAGCTTGTCCGTCGCGTCGATGATCTCCGCGCCGTTGAAGCCCTCGCCGATGGCGGCGATCTTACCATCACGCACCGCAATGTCCGCGGTGAAGACGTTGGTCGCCGTCGCGACCCGGCCGCCTTTGACAACGAGATCGAAACTCATGTCTCGAACTCCTTGGGGTCAGGCACCGGCCCGCGGTAGGGCTCGCCCAGCGGCGCGTAGAGCTCGCCGTAGAGCCGCGCGATCGGCAGGCCGGTCTCGGACCAGTCGATGTACTTCTTCTCGTCGTTCCACATGTCGTCGCGCACGTGGGCGGCCAAAACCTCGCCCAGAACGATGTCACGCGGCTTCATGCTCGTGCCGACCTGCACCGTCGTGTGGCGCCGGCATTCGAAGGCAACGGGCGCCGTGACGATCCGGGGCGGCGCGATGTGGTCGCAGGCGACCGTCTGGAAGCCCGCCAGCGGGATCTCATCGACGCCCTCGGGGAACTCCGCGGCGGTGACCAGCATGCCCTGGAACATGTCGTCCGAGACGATGTGGCAGACGAACTCCCCCGTCTCCTCGATGTTGCGCCCGGTGTCCTTCTTGGGCCCCGCATTTCGCCGCGCGATCCCCAGCGCCACAATGGGCGGGTCATCCGAGAACCCGTTGAAAAACGAATAGGGCGCCGCGTTCGGCACGCCGTTGGCATCGACCGTCGTCACCAGCGCGGGCGGGCGGGGAATGATCGCCGCCGTCATGATCTTGTACTTCAGCTTGGGATCGATGTCGCCGAAGTCGATCCTCATACCTCGACCTCTTCGCCGGTCTGCGAGGTGATGCGGCCATAGTGCTCGGTGCGCCGGTGGGCCGCGAAGTTGAAGAGCGTGTCCTTCAGCAGCCGCCCCGCGTCCAGATCGCAGGTGTGCACCACCAGCTCGTCGTCCTTGCCCTTGGCCTCGGCCACGATCCGCCCGTTGGGATGCACGATGGCCGTGCCACCGATCAGCCCGTGCGCGTCCTCGACCCCGGCCTTGGCGACGGCCACGACCCATGTCCCGTTGGCATAGGCCCCCGCCTGGATCGAAAGACGGTGGTGGAACATCTGGTCGTCTTCGTCCTCGTCCAGCCAGGTGTCCGGCGTATTGTAGCCGAGCAGCACCATCTCGACGCCCTGCAGGCCCATGACCCGGTAGGTCTCGGCCCAGCGCCGGTCGTTGCAGATGCACATGCCCAGAATGCCGTCCTGGGTCCGCCAGACGGGAAAGCCCAGATCCCCCGGCTCGAAATACTTCTTCTCCAGATGCTGATGATGCGCACCGACCTGAAACTCGGCATAGCCGGGCAGGTGGACCTTGCGGTACTTGCCGACCTCCCGGCCCTCCTTGTCCGTCAGGATCGAGGTGTTGAAATAGCGCCCCTCCGGCGTCTTCTCGGCATAGCCGAAGCTCAGTGCGATCCCGGCCTCCGCCGCCCGGTCGAACAGGGGCTGCACATCGGCGTTGGGCATGGAGGCCTCGTACCAGGGCTCGCTCTCGCCAGGGTGGCTGACATCCCAGCGCGGGAAGAACGTGGTGAGCGCGAGCTCGGGGTAGACCACCAGATCGCAGCCTGCGTCCGCCGCCTGATCCAGCAGCGCAACCATGCGGGCCACCACCTCGGCCTTGGTGTCCGCTCTCTGAATCGGGCCCATCTGGGCCGCCCCCACCGTGATGTTTCTCATCGCAAATCTCCCTGCCTCCCGCGCACTCGATCCGAGAATGCCCCAAGATGCAAGCCATCCAACGGATCAGCGTGCATCGCATCCACATATCCCGGCCCGCCCGCTTCATCTGGCCAAAAATACCTCGGGGTCGCCGAGGTGCGCTGTCGCCATCGTCTCTCGGACTTGCCATCGTCGCGCCATCGGTCCGAGCGACATTGGCGACGAGGGCAGCGCCCTCGCCTGGGTCCGCAGGACTAGATCATCCAGAGTTTAATCAAATTTTAGGGAGTCGCCCCTAGAACCACACGCGTTGCGAAAGGCCCCAGCAAGCAGACCTCCTCCCCGCGTGATAGCGACCGTGCGGAGGCTTGGGAATGACGACGTCGTCACCCTCGTATGGCCCCGCCCAGGGGACCACAGACCCAGGAGACAGCCAGAATCGGCCGTCCAGGACTTCTCCATCGAGATATGGCCAACCGGCACGACGCGGCCCCGATCGGGCAGCGTGTACCTGGCGTCTTGCCGACTCGGGCCTGCGCCGCTAATTCCCCGCTCATGAAAACGCACGCGGCAAACATCGCCCCGGGCGCCGTCACCATTGGCGGGGCGC
>JBCCDA010000161.1:0-6662 GCA_039033215.1 Pseudomonadota bacterium
CCGAAGAGCTCCCACGCATAGGCCGACTGGCCGAGATGGCCGGAGGTGGTTCCCAGCAAGACCAGGATCTGGTCAGCCGCGGGTGCCATGTGGATCATCTGTCCAAGATCCTCCAGCAGACCCACCGCGCCGATGGTGGGCGTTGGCAGGATCGCCTTGCCGTCGGTCTCGTTGTAGAGGCTGACATTGCCCGACACGATCGGCATGTCGAGTGTACGGCAGGCCTGTCCGATCCCCTGGATGCAGCCGACCAGCTGGCCCATGATCTCGGGTTTTTCGGGGTTCCCGAAGTTCAGATTGTCGGTTGTGGCGAGAGGGCGAGCGCCCGTCGCGCAGAGGTTTCGGTAAGCCTCGGCCACTGCCTGCTTGCCGCCTTCGACCGGGTTGGCCTTGCAGTAGCGCGGCGTGACGTCCGAGGTGAACGCCACGGCCTTCTTGGTGCCGTGGACGCGCACGACGGCAGCGTCCGAGCCCGGACCCCTAACCGTATCGGCCATCACCGTGTTGTCGTATTGCTCCCATACCCAAGCCCGTGAGCAGAGGTTGGGTGAGCCCATCAGCTTGAGCACTGCCTCGCCGGGATCCTTCGGCGGCAGGGCAGGCATCTTGCCCGCCGCCGGGGTTGCCTGCCACGGGCGATCATACTCCGGCGCCGTGCCCGACAGTGCCGCCAGCGGCAGGTCCGCCTTCACCTTGCCGCCGTGGCGAACGAGGAAGCGGTCCTCGGCGATGGTCTCGCCGACAATGGCGAAGTCCAGATCCCACTTGTCGAAGATTGCCTTGGCCTCGGCCTCCTTCTCGGGCTTCAGCACCATGAGCATCCGTTCCTGGCTTTCGGACAGCATCATCTCGTAGGCGGTCATCGCGTCTTCGCGGCACGGCACGTGGTCGAGCTCCAGCGCGACGCCAAGCCCGCCCTTGTCGCCCATCTCGACGGCGGAACAGGTGAGCCCGGCGGCCCCCATGTCCTGGATCGAGATCACGGCGCCCGAGCCCATCAGCTCCAGCGTCGCCTCCAGCAGGCGCTTCTCCGTGAACGGGTCGCCGACCTGGACGGTGGGGCGCTTTTCTTCGGCGTCATCCGCGAACTCGGCCGAGGCCATGGTGGCGCCACCCACCCCGTCGCGACCCGTCTTGGCGCCGAGATAGACGACCGGCATGCCCACGCCCGAGGCGGCGGAGTAGAAGATCTTGTCGGCATCCGCCAATCCGGCCGCGAACGCGTTCACGAGGCAATTGCCGTTGTAGGCGGGGTGGAAGCGCACCTCGCCCCCCACCGTCGGCACGCCGAAGCAGTTCCCATAGCCGCCGATGCCCGCCACGACGCCGGCGACGAGCGAACGCGTCTTGGGATGATCCGGCGCCCCGAAGCTGAGCGCGTTCATTGCCGCGATGGGTCGGGCGCCCATGGTGAAGACATCGCGCAGGATGCCGCCCACGCCCGTCGCGGCCCCCTGATAGGGTTCGATGTAGCTGGGGTGGTTGTGGCTCTCCATCTTGAAGACCAGCGCCTGCGGCGTGCCGCTCTCATCCGGGCCGATGTCGACGATGCCTGCGTTCTCGCCGGGCCCGCAGATCACTTGCGGCCCGTCGGTCGGCAGTGTCTTGAGATGGATCTTCGAGGACTTGTACGAGCAATGCTCGTTCCACATCGCGCTGAAGATGCCCAGTTCCGTGAACGTCGGCGTCCGGCCCAGAAGGTCCAGTATCCGCTGATACTCGTCTGGCTTCAGCCCGTGATCGGCGGCCAGCGCCTGGGTGACCTGGGGTTCGGTTTTCATGGTGATCTCGGCTATGGTAACGGGTTCGAGGGGCTTCTATCCAAGTCTTCGGCGATGCGAAAGCGGCAGGCGAAAGGAAGTGTTGTGCGGTACGTCATCTTGTTTGTCCTAGCGCTTGGTGCCTGTGCGCCAGCACCTCCCCCACCATCAGAATACTGGCAGCCATCCGACGCTCAGAAACGTGCATCGGTTGCCCTGGTTCAAGACTACTTCGCGGCGCTGGAAGGTGACCGGTTTGTTGAGGCTCACGGAATGTTCCTGCCCGTGGTGTCAGCGCGCATGACGCCGGAGCAGCTTGGGGCCTCGGCTGCCGATAACAGGGCACGCTATGGTGCCAAGCGCAACCTGCAGATCCGCAACGTCAGATGGGCGCCACGCGGTTCGAATGTCGGTACGGGTGTCGCTGCCGTCGTCGAGTTCGATGGGCAAACTGAGACTGCGGCGATCGTATGCGGGGTGGTCACTATTGCCGAGACCACGTCGGGAGCGTTCAAGATCTTCGGAGTAGACGAAACTTCCATCACAAGGGATGTGCTGGAACGTGCAAATGCTGCTGAACGCCGACAGTTCCTGGATCGGCGGGGCTGCCAGCGCTTTCTGGCTTTGTCGGCTGTCTAAGAACCGCCCGGCCGTGGCCGGGCGTCCCTGGTTCACGCGGCGAGAGCTTCTACTCCCATGCCTCCCACATCGCCTTCATGCGCTGTGCGATCGTGGTCCGCTCTTCCGTATCGCCCTCATTGCTGCCGTAGACGACCAGCGTGGCGCGGGTCGTATCCTCCGGCCCGTAGGCGCAGGTGATATGGGCGTCATACGCGGGCTTGAGCACATCGAAGGCCGATATTGTCCAGTTTCCCGCAACGATCTCGTTGACGCCAGAGGCCCGGTCGAATTCTTCGTAGACCAGGCGTGCCCGCTCCATGCACTGAGCTTCAGTATCGGTCGAGCCCAGATCTTCGGTCGAGAACCCTTCTGCAGCGGCGCCGATCGGGATCGCCGCAACCAGAAGGGTCGCAATAAGTCGCATCACGTTCTTTCCCCCCTCACATCATCGCAACTGCCGACGTGCGTCGGCTCAGTTGCCCCAGATGTTCTTCAGCTGCTGTACGATCCGGGTCCGCTCTTCCTCGTTCCCCGAGTTCGAGGAATAGACCACCATCGTAGCCCGGGTCTGATCGCGAGGACCATAGTTGCAGGACACGACAGCCTCGTAGTCCTGGCTGCTCAGGTTGAAGGCCATCACGCTCCAGTTGCCGCGGGTAACCTGCCCGATGCTGGCCTGCTGCCCGTACTGGCGCATCATGTTCTCGGCCCTGTCCACGCAGCCTGTCTCGGAGGCAACCGACCCCAGATCAGATACCGTGAAGCCCTCGGCTGCGGCCAGAGACGGCGCCGCCGTGACAAGCAGCATCGCGATAACTCTATTCATTCTGACTTCTCCCATTGTACATACGTCCCCATAGATACCCGAAATGGTACATGTCTCAGTCTCAGGGGCAAGAGTTAAGCAGGCGCGAAGGAATCGGATGGCGGATCGACCGGATGACGGCGTCACCCCGCTGCTCGGCGTGCTTGGCGGTGCCCTGGCTGTGGTGATCTGGGCTGGCTGGATCTCGGCAACCCGTTTCGCGATGACCGAGCGGGTCGATCCGCTGGTGCTGGCGATCTGCCGTGCGGGCCTGCCGGCGCTGGTCCTGGCACCCGTGATCTGGCGCCGCGGCCTCGTGCCGCCGGGGGCCTCGTTCTGGCCGGTCCTGCTGATGGCCGTGGGGTGGGGGGCGCCATTTGTCTACATGGTGGGCAATGGGCTCGCGACCGTCCCGGCCAGCCTTTTCGGGCCGATCGTGCCCGGGCTGGCCCCGATCCTGGTGGCGCTGCTGGCCTGGGCAATCCTGGGTGCGAGGCCCGGGATCCACCTGGTCGCGGGGCTGGTGCTCATCGGTGGCGCCATGGCTGCGGTCCTGGGCCAGTGGCTGACGGGTGGCGACTGGGCAGCGCTGGCCGGTGTGCCCTATCTGCTGGCCGCGTGCTTTGGGATTTCGCTCTTCACAGTGATGACCCGGCTGAGCGGTCTGGGCCCTCTGGAGGCCACCGCCTACATCAGCTTCTACTCGCTGCCCATGCTGGCGGCCTGGGCTGTGCTGGTGCCCGAAGCGTTGACGCAGCCGACCCTGGGGGAGTGGGGCTTTCACCTCGTCACACAAGGCCTTGCGACGGGGATCATCGCGGTTCTGGCCTACGGCATGGCGATCCGCCATCTCGGCCCCGTCAAGGGGGCCTCTTTCAATGCGCTGGTGCCCGTGGGCGCGGCGGTCGTGGGCGTCAGCGTTCTGGGGGAGACGATGACGCCGCTCGACTGGGTCGCGGTGGTTGCGGCATCGCTCGGTGTGGCGGTGGTGAACGGCGTTTTCCGGCGGCGCTAGGCGCCGGGTGCGCGGCCTCAGGCGGCGTCGAGCGCCTGGAGGAGGTCGCCGATCAGATCGGCCTCCGCCTCGATCCCGACGGAGATCCGCAGGAGGTCAGGCGGCACCAGGCTGTCCGGGGGTTCCACCGCGATGCGATGTTCGATCAGGCTCTCGACCCCGCCCAGCGACGTGGCGGGATGGAAGATTTTGGTGGCGCAGGCAACGCGCCGCGCCGCATCGAAGCCGCCCGCGACACGAATCGACAGCATGCCCCCAAATCCCCCCGTCATCTGACGGGCGACGATGTCGTGGCCGGGATGGCTGCCCAACCCGGGGTAGAGGACCTGAACTGCCGCCGGATGATCGCGCACCGCTGTGGCGATCGCGAGCGCGTTGGCCGAGGCCCGTTCCCACCGGATGGAGAGCGTGCGCATGCCCCGCAACAGCAACCAGGCCTCGAACGGGCCAAGCGTGCCGCCGACCAGCGTGCGCACGGTGCGGATATCCTCCCACGGCGCGTCCGTGGCCTTCGTCGCGAGGACCCCGCCCAGCACATCCGAATGGCCGTTGAGGTACTTGGTGGCCGAGTGGAAGACGAGATCGGCGCCGAGCTCCAGTGGGCGGGTTGTCACTGGCGGCGTCACCGTCGCATCGACTGCCAGGACCGCGCCTGCCGCATGGGCGATGCGGGCGGCGGCGGCGATGTCGATGACGTCCCAGGTTGGGTTCAGCAGCGGCTCGATCCAGACGATCCTGGTCTCTCCGGGCGCAACCGCAGCCTCCAGTGCGCCGGGGTCGGTCGCATCGAAGAGGGTGAGCTTGATCCCCCGCTGGGACGCCAGCCGCTTCAGCCAGACCTGCAGGCCGTGGTACATGACCGAGGGCGCGACAACGCCGTCGCCTGCCTGCAAACGCTCGAAGACCGCCGTTGCCGCCGCGAGGCCAGAGGCGAAGACCTGCGCATCCGCGGCCCCCTCGAGCTCGGCGATCAACCCCTCAAGCTGCGCGTAACCGGGAACGCCGTTGCGGGCATAGACATAGTCGCCAAGCGCATAGCTGTCGTCCCGCGCGAAGGTCGTGGCCGAATGGATCGGCGGCACCAGTGCCCGCGTCTCGGCGTCCACGAAATGGCCGGCCTGGGCCAGGAGCGTTCCCCGGTCCGGCCGGGCATTGCGGCTCATGTCAGCTCACGAGGCGGGGGCAGGTCGTCTGACCGGTGCGCACGGCGAGATCCAGGGTCTCGACCAGGCGCGCCTGTTTTGCGCTGTCACCGATGACGGGTCCGGCGAGCCGTATCCGGGACTGCACACCCTTGAGGCCGACGAAATCGGCCGTCAGCAGATCCTCGGTATCCGAGACGATGATCAGGCGGCCCGTGTTGCGGTCCACGATCATCGAGGCGCCCCTGACCACACCGTCCAGCCAGCAGCCTACTGCCACTTGCTCCAGCAGGTCGCGGGCGGGCTGGCCGGTGCGGGCCATGAGGACCACGACTTCCGGGTCGGAAGCTGCTTGCGGGGCAGGTGCCTCGCGTTGCGCGGGCGCGCAAGCCGCCAACACAGCGACCAGGAGCATACAGAGGCGCGTCATGCCGTTTCCATGACGGCGAGGCCCGTGAAAAGCTTTGCACCGTCGCTGCCCCCAAGGGCCGGGTCGGCCGCCCGTTCGGGATGCGGCATCATGCCGAGCACGCGGCGGTTGGCCGACAGCACCCCTGCAATATCGCGCATCGCACCGTTCGGATTGCCACCCTCGGTGCCGTCCGGCTTGCAGTATCGCAAGGCCACCCGGTCCTCGGCTGTCAGCGCGCCCAGCGTCGCGTCATCGGCGATGTAGTTGCCCTCGTGGTGGGCGACGGGCAGGCGGATCACACCGGCGTTGCCATAGGCGCGGGTGAAGGGGCTGTCGGTCGTCTCGACCCGCAGATGCACGTCGCGGCATACGAACTTCACCCCGGCGTTCTGCATGAGAACCCCGGGAAGGAGCCCTGTCTCGCAGAGCACCTGAAACCCGTTGCAGACGCCGAGGACATGGCCGCCCTTGCCCGCAAACTCGATCACGGCGCGCATGATGGGCGAGCGCGCGGCGATTGCGCCGCACCTGAGGTAATCGCCGAACGAGAACCCCCCGGGGATCGCGACCAGATCCAGCCCCTCTGGCAGGGAAGCATCCTTGTGCCAGACCATTGCCGCGGGACGGCCCGTGGCTTGCTCCAGCGCCACCGCCATGTCGCGGTCGCAGTTCGATCCGGGGAATACGATGACGGCGGTTTTCATGGCGCCTCCTCGAGCAGGGTCAGGGCGGTGGGCGGGACGTGATCGGTGAGCCAGACGCCGTTGGCCGATTGATAGAACAGATGGCCCGACGCCGCCAGCCCCGCCGCATCGATCTGCAGGATCACAGGTTTGCCACGGCGCCCACCCACCGTCTTCGCGGTGGCTCTATCAGGTGACAAGTGTACATGCTGGCGCGCGCCCGG
>JBCCDA010000162.1:0-6578 GCA_039033215.1 Pseudomonadota bacterium
CGATATCGAGATCTTCTACAACCGCCGGCGCCGACACTCGAGCATCGGCTACCGAACGCCAGCCCAGGCAAGGATGGACATGGCCATGGCGCGGGCGGCATAAATGGATAGCGCTCTGGTCAGGGATCAGGGAGCAAGGTCAATATGCTCTCAGACCTCTGGGAGAAGCGCACAGGCGATTTGAAAGCCCGCGTACAAGATGATGCGAGCCAGATCCGTCAGATCGAAAAGAAGATCGCAACGGTCGTTGGTCGGACCACAGAGGCGGAAGGCCCTAAGCTGATCTCTGCCTACGAGAATGAGATCAAGAGGCAGCAATCACGTCGGGTTGTCCTAACAGAAAACCTCGAAGATATGCGCACGCCTGCAAGGGGGTTTGATGAGACGTTTCGAACCACCATGGCGTTCCTCGCAAACCCATGGAGAATCTAGAATTCTGGTGAGGCAAGCGCCCAGAAACTGGTGTTTAGGCTCGTTTTTCCAACGCCTGTCGCTTACTGCAAGAATGAAGGGTTTTGAACCGGCGCAATCCCGCTTCCCTTCAGGCATTTTCGGGGTTCGGACAACCCCGATTGGGCAATGGTGGAGCCGAGGGGATTCGAACCCCTGACCTCTGCAGTGCGATTGCAGCGCTCTCCCAACTGAGCTACGGCCCCGTGCGCGCCCGGTTACGCGCGCACCCGGCTGCTGTCAAGCCGGCACGGATCAACGCCCTTGCCCATGGCCTTCACGCCCGCTAGGTCTGCTGCGAGACCGGCGAAACGCGGAGTTGTCATGCAATCCCTCCTCATGATCTTCAACATGGTGGTCAACCTCGTCTTCTGGATCATCATCATCCAGGCGGTTCTGAGCTGGTTGGTCGCCTTCGACGTGCTGAATACCCGTCAGCCGCTGGTCGCACAGATCTGGTCGACGCTGAACCGGATCACCGAGCCGCTCTATCGGCCCATACGCAACATGCTGCCGGATATGGGGGGCATCGATCTCTCGCCGATCATAGTGATCCTCGGCCTTTATGCGATCCAGATCATCGTGAACAACAACCTCGCGCCGCTCGCCTACGGTTAGGCTGGGACAACCCGAAAACCCCTACTCCCCGACGATCTGGGGGTTCTGATCGGCCCCCGCCTGTGCTATGCGGGGCACGCGGGGCAGAGGCGATCCCCCGCTGTCAGGCAGTCGCCCAAGCATCGCTCTCAGATCCTATGGGACCGAGACACATGCCTGACTTTGCCCTTCCTGCGCTGGATGCCGATACCGCAATTGCCATGGCTGATGCCGTCTGGGTGGACCTCCGCCGCCCCTCCGCTCGCGAGGCCAGTGGCCGGACCGTTGCCGGCGCCACCCTGCGTGACCCCACCGCCTTCGGCCATGACGATCCGCTGACCGGCGAGGGGCGGCCGATCATCGTCTTCTGCGCCCATGGCCATGAGCTCAGCCAGTTCGGCTGCGCGCTGCTGCTCGTCCACAAGCGAGACGCGCGCTATGTCCGCGGCGGGTTCGAGGCGCTCGCCGCTGCCGGTGCCCCGCTTGTTCCCATCGCCTGAGAGGAGGCTCCTCATGGACGATCAGACATCCGCCTCCCCGCCGAGCATGCGTGAGGCGCTCGGCGTTTATGCGAAGATCGGGCTCTTGTCGTTTGGCGGCCCCGCTGGCCAGATCGCTCTGATGCAGGGCGAGATCGTCGAGCGGCGGCAGTGGCTGCGGGGGGCGAGCTTCGACCGGGGGCTCGCGTTCTCCATGATGTTGCCGGGGCCAGAGGCACAGCAGCTCGCAACCTGGATCGGCTGGCGCCTGCACGGGCTGGTTGGCGGGCTTGCAGCGGGGCTCGCCTTTATCCTGCCGGGCGCCGCGCTGATGATCCTGCTCGCCTGGATCGCGGCGGCTCATGGCGAGGTGCCCTGGGTCGCGGCTGTGTTTGCTGGGATCCAACCGGTCGTGATCGCGGTCGTGATCGGGGCAATGCGCAAGCTTGCGGGCCGCGCCCTGGCAGGGCCAACGCATGTGGCGCTCGCCGTTGCGGCCTTTGTCGCGATCTACGTCCTCGGGGCGCCGTTCCCTCTGATCGTGGCGCTGTCGGCCTTGGCGGGCCTGGCCATCGGGACGGACACCGGGACCACGACTGAGGGCGGCGCGGTTGGAGGCCTCGCGCGCCATGCCGGGCTGACGTTCGCGGTCTGGGGCCTCGGGATCGCCGCGCTCTTCGTGCTGATCCGTGCGGTATTCGGGCCGGAGCCTTTCGACGATGTGGCCGAGCTCTTCCTGACGGCGGCGTTCGTCACGTTCGGCGGCGCCTATGCGGTGCTGCCCTTCGTGGCCGATCTGGCGGTCGAGAGCTATGGCTGGTTGACGGCGGCGGAGATGCTGAACGGGCTGGCAATCGCCGAGGCGACGCCCGGGCCGCTGATCCTGGTGAACACCTATGCGGGCTTCTTCGCGGGCTGGGGCGATGGTGCCGTTGCAACCGCAGTGCTCACGGGCACACTCGCCACGGTCTACACGTTCGCGCCGAGCTTCATGATGATCCTCGCCTTTGCGCCGATCGTTGAGCACGTCTCGTCCATCGGCTGGGCGAGGCGGGCGCTTGCGGGCGTCTCGGCGGCGGTTGTCGGTGTGATTGCGAACCTCGCCGTCTATCTCGGTGAGGCGGCGTTCTTCCCCATGGGGCTGGAGACGCCGGAATGGCCGAAGCTCGCGCTCTTCGCGGTGGCTATGGGGCTGATGCTGACTGGCAAAGTCGGGGTGCTCTGGATGGTCGCAGGGGGTGCGCTGGCCGGGCTCGGGCTCCACACCGTAGGTCTGCTCTAGAGCGTGACCTGTCCGATGGGCGTGTTCAGGGTGGCGGAGAGGCGCGTCGGACCAGGGCCAGGGGCGAACTGAACGCGTTCCAGCCCGGTAAACTGGGCCGCCGCCCGGTCTGCGCCCGAGCCCGAGATCACCAGGGAGTCGAGCGCCAAGCCCTGATGCCCCAGCCGCTCTGCCGGATGCATGCCCGTCTTCCAGTGGATCATCAGCGGCCAGACTCCACCGAGGGGCAGGCCAGGTCCTTCGGCGATGGACACCTGCCATGTGAGATCGTCCCGGGCGAAATCCTCGGGCGGGCCCATCCCCTCAGGGGCATGTGCGAGCAAGCCAGGCAGATCGTCTGTCGAGACTGCCCAGGTCCCGAGATAGGGGCCCTCCGCCAGCCGCGCCTGCACCTCAGGGTCGTCGAACCCAAACCAGCGATTGCGGGCCGGCCGGGGTGCGTCGGGGTCAACAGCGATCAGTTCGAGATAGCTGTCGCCCAGCCCCCAGAGTGCGTTGTGGGTTCCCATCATGGCGTGCTTGCCAGCCCCCTTGGGCGGGACGCCAAGACGCTCTTCGAGCCAAGCGCTGCTTTCTTTTAGATCCGCGGTGAGGACGACGAGATGATCGAACCTGGTCGCCACGCTCAGTCCCCGACCCGCTTCGGTCGCCCTGTCCGCGCAAGTTGGGCAGAGAGCATCTGGTAGAGATCGCCCATAATCCTCCGCGCTTGGTCGGTTGCGGGGCGGAGTGCCTTCGCGGCGGTCGAGACGTGTCGCGGCAGGCTTGCCAGCAGCCCGGGCAACGATCGGAGGAACGGGCCGAGCACGGGCATCACCCGCGCACGGACCCAGCCGATGGTGCCTTTGAAGCTAAAGTCCATGCCTTCGAACAGCGCATCGATCCGCGGCAAGACCGGAACATCGATCGGGACGGAGTAACTGCCCTTGGCCGGGGGAAGCAGCTCCAGCGACATGGGCTCCACGACCGAGTCGGTCCCAACCAGGACGATTGCCGGAACATCCGGACGCAACCACCCATCAGACCGGCGGACCTTGGCCCGCCCGGCCGAGAACGGATCGCCCATCCAACTGCCGTCCTCAAAAGCGGTTTCCCCGTCCAGGGCCTGCCAAGCCGCACCATGCAAACGGGACAGCGCAGTGCGCCCGTCGATCGGGGACGGAGCCAGCTCGATTTCGCGCCCTATGAAAGCGGTGAGACCCCGGGTGAACGCACCGGCCACGGGCTCCTCGGTTCGATTTTCAGGCGTATACGGATAGAGCGCGACCCAAGCCTCGATCGGACTGACACCGCGCAGCGCGGTCCGCCCGGCCTGGTAGGCCTCCTGCGGCGTGAGCACCGTCCCCGCCAAAGGGAACAGGACACCGCGGGCCGGACCAAGCCGCGCGAGCGCACCGGCAACGAGCGTGATGACGGTCGCATAGGCCTTCATCCACTCGAGCCCTGCGCCGTAGTCGCCGCACGTGACCTCGAGATGGGTCACATGTCCACTGAGCAGCGGACCAGGCTCTGAGCTGCGCTGGGGCCGATAGCCGTAAGCATCGGCGCCGTCGGACGCAGGGAGGCCGGCCGGTGAGCCGCGCCGATGTGCGATCCGGATCTCGGCACCGTCAATGGCTAGGGACACGCGGGTCGGATCCTTCGGATCGCCACGCCCGGACAGGCTGCCCAGCTCCGGGAACCGTTCGGAAAGCACGTCGGCCAGCTCGACCGGATCGAACTCCCAGCGGCGTTCCAGCAGAACGATAGCGGTGTATCGGTCGGCCATGGCGCTCCCCCTTTTTCTCGGCACCGACTCCGTCTTACGCGGATTCGCATCCGTCGCTCAACCTTAGCGGTAGCAGAAGAAGGGTTGCCAAAGGCAAACCGCCGCAGTGGTTCCTGCGGCGGCCCGTGAAACTCGGCCGAGATCTGCGTCCGGATCAGGCCCGGCGCATCGTCCGGAAGAGCGGCACAACAGTCTTCCGCCGCTGCGAGACGAACATGTGCAGATCGGGCAAATCTTCGGGCTCGATCAACAAGATACTCTCAGATGTCGCCAGCGAACGGGCAGCTTGCGTCGACCCGGCGGAGGACACGATGCCAGCGGTGTCGAGACCGAACCGATTGCGCGCCAGCATCACCTCACGAACCGCATCGCCATCGACTTCGCTGGCGAACTCCCGGCAACGAAGGCCAAGGATCACGTCCCCACGCTCGGCAAAGATGTCAATGGCATCGGCGCCGGGCGAATCGGTGGCCTGGGTCGTCCAGCCGTGCTCCGCCAGGATCCGAGCATAGGCCTCGGTCAGCCCGCGCACAGCCGTTTTAGCGAGATGCTGGGGCAGGTTGATCGCGCCGAGTTGGTCCGGCGTCGGAGCGCCAACCCCACCCATGGACATCGAGGGGCGAGAGATGCCGGACTGCATCGGGTCCTCGTCGCCAAAGCGGCGGCGCCGGCGAGGCTCAAGGTTGCGCGACCGGGCGGACTCCATCGACGTCTCAACTTCCGCTGTGACGGTCGCAATAGCCTCGTGACGGTTCATCGTCCTCGACATGAAGCTCGACGACATCAGGAAGCGGTCGACCTCATAGGCCCAGTCCCCGTAGATGGCGGCACCATACTCGTCACGGTCGACAAACCGACTGTAGGACGCGATCAACCGATTTTCCTGGTCTGCCACGAGCCGCTTCAGTTGGCGCAAATCCGCCACCCGGTCGATCAACACCTCCGCCGGGTCGCGCCGGCTTTCGGCTGCAACGGGATCGACAATGTCTTCGTGGCTCTGGAGCGCGAGGGCTGCCGCACGGCGCGCAGCACGGTCCTCCTCCACGGGCGGCTGATAAGCCATACCGGGCACCGCCGTCACGGCGGGACGTGAAGAGGCCGCCTTAAAGCTCGCGGCGTCCATTGCTTGGCGCGTGTCGCGCGCGTCGCGGCGGTTCAGGAGCCAAAGCCAATAGGCGACGGCAGACACCAAAAGAACCGCAAGACCTTGGGCCGGAGGGATCTCCGAACCGCCATTGGCATACATGAGGATAAGCAGCCCCGGGGTCGGGGCGAGGAACAACGAGATCGCCAGATTGACGATGAGATTCAAAGCACGCATGACACACTGACCCTTAAGATATCGACAGAGTTACACGCCTCTAGTCAGAACACGAATTCGGGATTGGTCAACCGTATATCGTAACACATTTGCCAGATTTTGGCAGTGAAGCGCGACATGTGAACGGGAAGCCACAGTAGCGTTAACCTTCTGGCTCAAAATGGGAATCTTCCACACAAGCAATCGGACAAATGCCTTAGGTGATCTGTATACAAATATACAAAAAACCAAGGCGCTTCATGCTGAGTCTCAGTTGCGCTTGGCCCGTGCGGCGAGCAGGCGGAGCCGGAGCGCATTCAGCTTGATGAAGCCCTCGGCGTCCTTCTGATCATAGGCCCCCGCATCCTCCTCGAAGGTGACATGCGCCTCAGAATAGAGACTGTCCTCGGACCAGCGGCCGATCACACTGGCCAAGCCTTTGAAAAGCTTGACTCTCACGGTGCCGTTCACATGCTCCTGGCTGCGGTCCATCAGTGCCTGGAGCATCTCCCTTTCGGGGCTGAACCAGTAGCCATTGTAGATCAACTCGGCATAGCGCGGCATTAACTCGTCCTTCAGATGCGCCGCCCCACGATCAAGGCAAATCGACTCGATTCCCCGGTGCGCAGCGAGCCAGATCGTGCCGCCCGGCGTCTCGTAGATCCCGCGCGATTTCATGCCGACATACCGCCCCTCGACCAG
>JBCCDA010000163.1:0-6565 GCA_039033215.1 Pseudomonadota bacterium
CCAGATCGATCAGATCGGCGTCGAAGGCCTCATCGCCGAACCGCCATTCGGTCAGGATCTCGGCGCTGACCCGGGCCTCCTCGGCCGCGGTGCGCATAGCTGCACGTGCCAGCTCGACCATCTGCTTTGTCACCGCGGGGTCCTTGTGGCGCATGTCCACCGATGCCTCCGCCAGCGCGGGTATGATCCCCGGCTTGTTCGGCCACACGTTGACACGGGTCGCCGTCGACTTCCCGATGGGGGCGAACTGCCAGCCGATGTCGTTGATTGCGGCGATGAACTTTGCCGCCCCGACCAGCGCGTTCTGCCGCTTGTCCATGGGCGTCGGGCCAGAATGGGCGGTCGAGCCCGTGAACCGGACGATCATGCCACAAGATGTGTACCCGCCAGTGACGATGCCGACGGGGACTCCCTTCGCATACAGCTCGGGGCCCTGTTCGATATGGAGTTCGAAGTAGCTGTCGAGTTCCCTGCCGCCGACAGGGTCCGCGCCGAGATAGCCGATCCGCTCCAACTCCGCGCCAAACGTCAGGCCATCGTCGTCGGTCAGGGCGTGCAGCCAGTCGAGGCTCGTCTTCCCGGCAAACACGCTAGAGGCCGCCATGGGCGGTGCGTACCGAGTCCCCTCCTCGTTGGACCAGTTGATGACCTCGATCGGGCGGCGGGGTGTGATCTGATGGTCCCGGAGCGTGCGCACGATCTCAAGCCCTGCGAGGACCCCCAGGTTGCCGTCATACCGCCCGCCCGCCACGGTCGTGTCGAAATGGCTGCCGACGGTGACCGGCGGAAGATCCTCCTGCCCCGCCATGCGCCCGAACATGTTCCCGGCCTGGTCGACCGAAACCGTCAGACCAGCCTCCCGGCACCAGACGGCGAACTGGTCGCGCATGTCACGATCGGGATCCGTCAGTGCCAGCCGCCGCAGGCCACCGGCATCGCCCGGCCCGATCTCTGCCGACCGCTCCAACATTTTCCAGAGCCGGGCGCCATCGACCCGGATGCTGTTGATCTCGCCTGGCATCACGTGATCTCCCGTTCTGCTGTACGCGCTTTTGGTGTCAGTCCGCGTGGCGGGTGGGAAGCGCTAACTTGTCGAATGGCGCGGTATCAGGCGCCAAATCAGCCCGATCCCCGCGCAGATGGCAATGGCTCCGGTGAACCAGGCCTGAGAGCTGTCGAGCGCGATCAGCGTCAATGTGCTGAGCGCCAACCACAGGAGAGGGACAGGCAGCAACAGCAAAGCCGCCCACCGTGGCAAGATCACCAAGGCCGCACCAACAGCGAACGCGACTGTCGGGTCCGGCGCGATACCGACAAACTCGGCCTCCCAGAAAGTCCGGCCCGACAGGACGCCTGCCAGCGGATAGCCGACGACCGCGATCGCACAAAGAGCGAGCCCGAGGAAACCGATGGTGCCGACCTGCAGGCAAGGCCCGCGACCGCGCCAACCCGCGACTGTTGCCCATCCGAGACCCTGCAGGAGGAATACGGGCGCGGCGTAGCCCACGGTCCAGTTGATCGGCGCATACCGCTGCCAGAGAAAGCTGTAGCCCACCCAGATCCACGCGATCGCCAGCAGAACGGCGAGCGCGCGGCCCCCGGCGGCGGGCAGTCTTGTCGCGGCATAGAGGGCACCAAACGCCAACAGCGATGTCAGCGTCGGCAACGGCCACAGCGCGGCGTTCTCCAGGGCAAAGAGGCGCCAGTAGACCTGCGGCGAGAACAGAAGAAAATCGCTGAGGTCATAGTCCAGCCACTGATCCATCAGAGCGTGTAGAAATGGTCCAAAATGGCTTGTCGAAGCGCTGGATCAGGCATGGGCCCGCGTGCGGACGCCTTGTTCTCGCGCAAGTGATCAACACGGGTCGTCGCGGGAATAGCGACCGTCACAGCCGGGTGGGACAAGATGAACTTCAGGATCAGTTGCGCCCATGTTGCGGCGCCCAGGTCAGCTGCAAGCCCGGGCAGCGGTTCATTTGCGAGACGCCCCGTCAGCGCGCCGCGCCGAAACGGCCGGTTGACGATAACGGCGATGCCCCGGTCCATGGCCAACGGGAGCAACCGCTCCTCCGCGTCGCGGTCGACCAGGTTGTAGGTAAGCTGCACGAAGTCGATGGGGAGCGCGCGCATGATCCGCTCCAGCTCATCATGTCGCCGTCCGTGTGAGGTCGTGATCCCGACATACCGCAGCTGACCGTCCGCTTTCATACCAAGCAGCGTGTCCAGATGCCCCTCCCAGGAAACCAGGTTGTGGACCTGCAGAAGATCGAACGAGGCGAGGCCCCAGTTTGCACCCGTGTCGGCGATCTGCTCAGGTCCACCTGCGACCGAGCTTGTCCAGACCTTGTCCGCCGAAAACACGTCGCCTCGCCCCGGCAGAGCCTGCAGCGCGCGTCCGATCGTCTTCTGCGCCGACCCATACATGGGGGAGGAGTCGATCATCCCGCCGCCTTCGTCGATGAACGCCGCAATCACCTCGGCGCTCGACTCCAGCAGGACGGGATCATCCCCGACATTGAAGGTGATCCAACTGCCCAGCCCGACGGCGGGGATGGCGGCACCGGAGGACGGGATCGTCCTAATTTCGGACCGGGTCGGCGTGGTGGCAGAGGCCATAGGGGCTAACGCCGCAAGCAATCCTGACCCTGCTCCGGCAAGGACGCTTCTGCGGTTGGGTGCCATTGCGCATCTCCCGGTTCGTCGACGACCTCATCTGCCCGGTTAGGTAGTGGCCAACGGCAGAGATGGAACCCGAAGACGCCGCGATTGCACCACGGACATGATCGGGCCCGGCAAGACCCGAGCCCGATTGGTGACCTTACCCCTTAGCGGACCTCGATGATCGCGCGGCTAAGGACCTCCGGCCCCGCGAGGTCGAGCAGCCGGAACTCGTAGGTGCCTGGCGCGTCAGGCAGTGTGAAGCTCAGCGGCGGGCCCTCACCCGCAGGCTTGGCCTCGATCCAGGTGAAGTCCGCCTGGTCCAGTCCCGCAAGCGAGACCCTGATACGCGTGCTGGTCGACGCGGTGGACCAGGAAACCTCGACGGTTTGGCCGGGTGTACCGGTCGGCGGCGCCTCGATCGATCCGCCGGTATCCAGCGGCGCGTTGGCGTCCACCACCTCGACCTGCACCGCGGCAAGCGTTCGGCGGCCCGAATCCAAAACATATCGCACCTCATAGAGACCAGGCTGATCGGGCGCCCGGAGCTTCGCGGAGGTGTTTGCGCGGATCCTCACGTGTGTGTCTACCTGCCCTGGATCGGCCCCAAGCGGCACCACTGTGACGATGTCCTGCTGGTTTGGCGCATCTCCGGTCCATGCGACGTCAATCTCGCCCGAAGCCCGCACGGTTTCAGGCGCCGTCAGCGTAACCTCGGGCTCAGTCACTTCAACCATCGTGATCGCGAGCGTGCGGCGACCCTCGTCCAGCACATACCGGACCTCGTAGAGCCCTGGAGTGCCGGGCGCGACAAGCTGCCCGTCCTGATTGGCCCGGACCCTAAGGTGCTTCTCGATGGTGCCTTCATCCGCACCGGCCGGCACGATTGTGACGAGATCCCGAGCAGCGATCGGTGCACCCCATGAGACCGAGAAACGGGCACCTGCAAGAACCGTCTCCGGCGCGCTGATCGTGGCCTCAGGTTCCGTCACCTCAACGGTTGCGGCCGCGAGGGTGCGACGGCCTTCGTCGAGGACATACCGGACCTCGTAGAACCCCGGCGCCGAGGGTGCCTGCAGCTTGCCGTCGAGGTTGGCACGAACCCGGAGATGGTTCTCGATTTTGCCCTCCTCCGTGCCCGACGGCACAATCGTCACCAGGTCGCGCGCGTCGATCAACGTGCTCCAAGCCACATCGAACTGGGCACCCGCCACCACCATCTCGGGTGCTGTCAGCGTGACACCCGGTTCGGTCACCTCGATGCTGGCTACCGCCAAGGTGACCCTCCCGACATCGAGCACGTAGCGCACCTCGTAGAGCCCTGGTGCCGAAGGGACCCGAAGATCGCCTTCCAGCTTGTCCCGCACCCGCAGATGATTCTCGATCTTGCCCGCGTCGGTTCCAACCGGCACGATGGTCACGAGGTCCCGGGCGTCGACAGGGGTGCTCCAGCCAACGGTGATCGCCGACCCGGCAACCGCGCTCCCCGGCACATCAAGGGCAACCTCTGCCGCGACGACCTCGATCATCCGTGTCCCGGCAACTGATCCATCGGCGGTGACGACGTACCTCAGCTCGTAGAGACCGGCTTCGGCGGGCGCGCGCAACGGCGCTTCGCGGCGGTCCCGGGTTCGGGCGTTCGGACCGATCGTGTCGGCATCCGCGCCTGCCGGGACGATCGTGACCCGGTCGCGCGCATCGATTGTCTCGCTCCAGGCGACGTCGAACTCAGATCCGATCACGACGGTCTCGGGCGCTGTCAGGGTGATCTCGACCGACGGCTCGGGTTGCGGCTCCGGTTCAGGTTCCGGGTCGGCAGGCGCCGCCGGTTGCTCGGCGACGGCAACACTCACCTGATCGAGCGCTTCTTCGAGCTCGTTGGCATCTGCGGCCGCGATGAACTCACCGCCGGTGTTCTCGGCGATACACGCCAGCGAGGCCCGCTCCTGTTCGGTGGCAAGCCCAAACCCCACGACATGCGCCGTGAAGTTGACGCCACCCCGCTCCAGCGCCTCGGCGAGCGCGCAAGGATCACGATTGCAGCTTTCGATCCCGTCAGAGATCAGAACAACCGTCGCGGGCCGGTCGCGGTAGGACAACTGCTCGGCCGCCATCTCTACCGCTGTCGTCAGCGGGGTCTTGCCCGTCGGCGTGATCTCGCGCACCTGCGACAGGTACCTCTCCCGGTCGAACGGCCCAGGCGCGATGATTGTCTCGATATCCGAGCAATCGCCACGTGTTCGGTGCCCGTAGGCCATCAGGCCGACATTCGTCTGTGTTGCCCAGTCACCCAGCAGGCGCTCCATGGCATCCCGGGCAATCTCGATCTTCGCGACGCCGTCGATCTGACCCCACATCGAGTTGGAGCCATCGAAGACAACCATGACATCGTCTGCAGCTTGGGTGGGACCCGTCATCAGCGCGGCGACCGCCGCGAGGGCCGTAAGGCGCGAAGGGAACATGTACCTCTCCTCAACCGTCAACGCACACAATGATGCCAGGATACCGGACAAGTCGCGATGTGCCTAGGCAGGCCTCATGTCGGGCCCAAAGGGCTGGTCCACGTGTCGCGATCGACCACCCGCTGCTGGAAACTGGTTGATTTTCGCAGCACGCAGGCCCAGTGACTCACGATGCCAAGTGATCAGACACAGATCTTTGTGCTCTTCGGGCTTATCTTTGTTCTGCTCGTCTGGGGACGCATCCGCTACGACCTCGTGGCGTTCGGCGCGCTGATCGCCGCGGCCGGGCTTGGTCTCGTGCCTACCGACAGCGTGTTCTCAGGGTTTGGGCACTCCGCGGTCGCGATCATCGCATTGGTCCTGATCGTCAGCCGGGGATTGTCATCGTCCGGCGCTGTCGAGCTTATCGCGGCAAAGCTCATCGATCCCGAGCGCCCCTTGCCGCTGCACATCGCAATCATATCGGCCGTGGCAGCCGGATTGTCCGCCATCATCAACAATGTCGCCGCGTTGGCGCTTTTGATGCCGTTGGACATCGAAGCGGCAAACAAGGCAAAACGGGGGGCGGGGCCAAGCCTCATGCCGCTCTCGTTCGCGACAATCCTGGGCGGGATGATCACGCTGATCGGGACACCCCCGAACATCGTGATCTCCGAGTATCGACAGGACGCACTTGGCGAGCCTTTTGCGATGTTCGACTTCGCGCCGGTCGGTCTGGCCGTGGCCATCGCCGGGATCGCCTTTGTGTCGATTATTGGGTGGCGCATGCTGCCTGCCCGCACCACGATCGCGGAGCACGAGGAGGAGATACGTCAGGGTCGCTACATTGCCGAGTTGCGTGTTGGCGAGCAGACGTTCTCAGAAGATGTGCTGGTACAGGATCTCCATCCCAAGGCCGATGAAGCCGATGTCCATATCCTCGGGCTGATACGCCATGGACGGCGCCGGCCCGGGCTCGCGATGCGCGAGATCCTTCAGCCCGGCGACTTCCTGGTCGTTGAGGGAGAGCCCAAGTCGATCGAAGCCTTCGTTGGCCAGTCCGGTCTGGAATTCACCGGGTCGGAGAAACACGAAGGCGGCGTCACCGCCCGCGGGCTCACGCTGGTCGAAGCAATCGTCCCCGACGGGGCAAGGATCCAGAACAAGACAGCGCGTAACGTGAACCTGTTACGCAGGCACTCGGTCACCTTGCTGGGCGTCGCCCGCGAGGGCCGGCGCTTTCGCGACCGCGTGCGTCTGCTGACAATCAACGCCGGCGACGTTCTGCTGCTGCTCGGGACCCCGCAGCGCGTGTCGGCCGCGATCGATTGGCTGGGGGCGCTCCCCATCGAGGGCCGCCGGACGGAGGTCGTCCAGCGCCGCAAGGCAGGTCTGTCAATCGGGATCTTCGTGGCCGCCGTCTGCCTGGCGGTCTTGGGGATGATGCCACTCACAGTGGCGCTCGC
>JBCCDA010000164.1:0-6496 GCA_039033215.1 Pseudomonadota bacterium
CGCCACGGCGCGACCATTGAGGGGATGCAGAAGCTGCGCCCGGCCTTTGATCGCGAGGGGTCGGTGACCGCAGCCAATGCCTCCGGCATCAATGATGGGGCTGCGGTGACGGTCCTGATGTCGGCTGCCGAAGCTGAGAAACGGGGCATCACACCGCTCGCGCGGATCGTGTCGTATGCGACCGCAGGCGTTGATCCGTCGATCATGGGCACCGGCCCCATCCCTGCCTCGCGAGTTGCGCTGGAGAAGGCCGGCTGGAAGGTCGAGGATCTGGATCTCGTCGAGGCGAATGAGGCCTTCGCCGCCCAGGCCTGTGCTGTGAACAAAGACATGGGCTGGGATCCGGCGATGGTGAACGTCAACGGCGGCGCCATCGCCATCGGTCATCCGATTGGGGCGAGCGGGTGCCGGGTGCTCAACACGCTGCTCTTCGAGATGCAGCGGCGGGATGCGAAGAAGGGTCTAGCGACCCTTTGTATTGGCGGCGGCATGGGTGTGGCCATGTGCGTCGAGCGCGGCTGAGTTTCCAGCGCCCAGGGTCTTCGAGGCTCTGGGCGCAGTTTTTTCCCAACATCGCCGGAATTTTAAGCGCCTGATCGGCGTCCGATCCGGCACAGTCGACAGCAGAAACCGAAGACGGAGGGACGGAGATGGCAAGGGTTGCATTGGTTACGGGAGGCTCGCGGGGCATCGGCGAGGCGATCTCGAAGGCTCTCAAGGCGGAAGGGTATGCGGTTGCCGCGACCTATGCCGGCAATGATGAGAAGGCCGCGGCCTTCACCGCGGAGACCGGCATCAAGACTTACAAGTGGAACGTGGCTGACTATGAGGCGTCCAAGGCCGGCATCGCCCAGATCGAGGCGGATCTCGGACCGGTCGACACCGTCGTTGCCAATGCCGGGATCACCCGCGACGGGGCGTTCCACAAGATGACGCCCGAGATGTGGAAAGAGGTCATCGACACCAACCTCACCGGCGTCTTCAATACCATCCACCCGGTATGGCCGGGCATGCGCGACCGCGGGTTCGGCCGAGTGATCGTGATCTCCTCGATCAACGGACAAAAGGGCCAGGCGGGCCAAGTAAACTATGCGGCGACCAAGGCCGGCGATCTCGGCATCGTCAAGTCGCTGGCCCAAGAGGGCGCCCGCAAGGGCATCACGGCGAACGCCATCTGCCCCGGCTACATCGCGACCGAGATGGTGATGGCGATCGACGAAGGCATCCGCGACAAGATCATCGCAGGCATCCCGGCCGGCCGTCTCGGCACGCCCGAGGAGATCGCCCGCTGTGTCGTGTTCCTCGCCGCCGAGGAGTCGGGTTTCATGAACGGCTCGACCATCTCCGCGAACGGTGCTCAGTTCTTCGTCTGAGAAACAGCGGCAAAGCAGGCTAGGGAGGCGCCCCATGGATGATCGCAGCACCGATCTCGACCCCGTCGAGACCCGCGAGTGGATGGACAGCATCGAAGATGTGATCGAGCGGGACGGGCCGGAACGGGCCCACTACCTGATCGACCGGGCCATCGGATCGGTCCGCGAGCATGGGGCGAACCTGCCCTTTGGGGCGACGACGGCTTATGTAAACACCATTCCGCCCGATCTCGAACCGGCCTATCCAGGTGATGCCGAGATGGAGTGGCGCATCCGCTGCATCAATCGCTGGAACGCCATGGCGACCGTGGTGCGGCGGAACCGGGTCAGCAGCGAGTATGGCGGGCACATCGCTTCTTTCGCCTCCTCCGCGGTGATGTACGATATCGGGCTCAACCATTTCTGGCGGCCGCGGACCGAGGCGCATGGTGGGGATCTGGTGTTCTTCCAGGGTCACGCGGTCCCGGGGATCTATGCCCGTGCCTTCATGGAGGGCCGGATCTCTGAGAGCCGGATGGACAAGTTCCGCTCTGAGGTCGCCGGTGAGGGGCTGTCTTCCTATCCTCACCCTTGGCTGATGCCGGACTTCTGGCAGTTCCCAACCGTGTCCATGGGACTGGGCCCGCTGATGGCGATCTACCAAGCGCGGTTTATGAAATACATGCACAACCGCGGCCTCATCGATGCAGCCGACCGGCAGGTCTGGGCTTTCTTGGGTGATGGCGAGATGGATGAGCCCGAGAGCCTCGGCGCGATCTCTCTGGCGGCGCGTGAGGGACTGTGCAACCTGAACTTCGTGATCAACTGCAACCTGCAACGCCTCGACGGGCCGGTGCGCGGCAACGGCAAAATCATTCAGGAACTTGAGGGCGAGTTCCGAGGATCCGGCTGGAACGTGATCAAGGTGATTTGGGGATCGGGCTGGGACGCTCTGCTCGAGAAGGACACCACAGGCATGCTGCGCCGTCTGATGGAAGAGACCATCGACGGCGACTATCAAGCATTCAAGGCCAAGGGCGGTGCCTACACACGCGAAAACTTCTTCGGACGCTATCCCGAAACCAAGGCCCTGGTTGCCGACATGACCGACGAGGAGATCTGGAACCTCCAGCGCGGCGGGCACGATCCGGTTAAAGTTTATGCGGCCTATCGGGCAGCGCTTGCGAACACCGAGCAGCCGACGTGCATCCTTATCAAGACCGTTAAGGGCTATGGCATGGGTGAGGCTGGCGAGGGTCAGAACATCACCCACCAGCAGAAGAAGATGGCGGACGATCAACTCCGTGCTTTCCGTGACCGCTTTGAGATCCCGGTGAAGGACGAGGAGCTGCACGACGCCCCTTATGTCAAGTTGACCAATGAGCAGAAGGCCTATCTGCTCGACCGGCGCTCGGACTTAGGTGGCGCATTCCCGCAGCGGGTTTGGAAGGACAGCCCGTCTCTTGAGATCCCGTCGCTCGATGCGTTCTCCAGCCAGCTCAAGGGCACCGGCGAGCGAAAGATCTCAACCACCATGGCCTTTGTGCGGATCATGAACACGCTTTGCCGCGACAAGAAGATCGGCAAGCAGGTGGTACCGATCGTTCCCGACGAGAGCCGCACCTTTGGCATGGAGGGCATGTTCCGCCAGCTTGGAATCTACAACCCAAAGGGTCAGCTGTATAAACCCGAGGACGCTGACCAGCTCATGTACTACAAGGAGAGCAAGGACGGTCAGGTGCTCCAGGAGGGCATCAACGAGGCCGGTGCCATGGCCGACTGGATCGCGGCCGCGACCAGCTATTCGGTGCACGGCGTGCCGATGATCCCGTTCTTCATCTTCTATTCGATGTTTGGCTTCCAGCGCGTCGGCGACTTGGCCTGGGCGGCGGGGGATGCGCGGGCGCGCGGCTTTATTGTGGGAGGGACCGCAGGGCGGACAACGCTGAACGGTGAGGGACTGCAGCACCAGGACGGGCATTCTCATGTGCTCTCGTCCACAATTCCGAACTGCATCTCCTATGATCCGAGCTTCTCCTATGAGCTCGCCGTGATCGTCCACAACGGCTTGCAGCGGATGTTCGTGGATCAGGAGGACATCTACTACTACCTCACTGTTGAGAACGAGAACTACGAGCACCCCGACATGCCTGAGGGCGTTGAGGAAGGGATTGTGCGTGGTCTCTACCGCTTCTCCCAAGGCTCCAAGCGCCCCGGCAAGAAGCACGTCAACCTGATGTCCTGCGGCTCGATCATGCATCAGGCGATCCAGGCGGCAGAGATGTTGAAGGCGGATTTTGGCGTGTCGGCTGATATCTGGGCAGCGACCTCGATCAACGAACTGGCGCGCGACGGCCAAGATTGTGAGCGGCACAACCGCTTGAACCCTCTGGCAAAGGAACGCGTGCCCTATGTCACCGAGGCGCTGTCAAAGGCCAAGGGCCCGGTCATAGCCGCCACGGATTACATGAAGAACTACGCCGAACAGATCCGTGCTTTTGTGCAGCAGCCGTTCCACACGCTCGGCACTGATGGGTTTGGACGCTCGGACAGCCGGGTGAACCTGCGGCGGCACTTCGAGGTGGACGCGAACCACATTGCTGCGTCGGCGATGGTGGCCCTCTATCGCGAGAAGGCGGTCACGAAGAGCGACCTCGAAAAGGCGTTGAAGAAGTACGAGATCGAAGGCGGCAAGCCCAATCCGCGCACGGCGTGAACCTCTGAGGGGGAGGAAAGACTATGTCCATCATCGAAGTCAAAGTGCCGGATATCGGAGATTTCACGGACGTGCCGGTGATCGGCATCATGGTGAGCCCCGGGGACCATGTCGCCGAAGAAGACCCGCTCCTCGAGCTTGAGAGCGACAAGGCCACGATGGAGGTTCCGAGCCCTCAGGTGGGTGATGTGCGGGAGATCCTGGTCAAGGAGGGCGATACGGTCTCTGAGGGCACGGTGATCATGACGCTTGAGGTTGTGGACGCGAAGGCGCCGGTCGATCCGCCCTCGCCTCAGGGTGTCCAGGAACATGAACCCCAGCCACCGAAACCTGCCGCCGTGCCTGCGGCGCCCGCGCCGGCCAAGACCGGGGGAGATCGAGCACCAGTACCCGATGGGTCCCCGCATGCCTCTCCTTCGATACGGGCCTTTGCGCGATCCCTGGGCGTCGATTTGGCCCAGGTAAAGGGGTCGGGGCGTAAGGGCCGCATCCTGCGTGAAGACGTGACCGGCCATTTCAAAGGCCAGACCGAAGCCGCGGCGCCCAAGGTAGCGCCAGCTGCTGAGGGCGGCATGGGCATCCCGCCGATCCCCAAGGTGGATTTCTCTAAGTTCGGCTCGATCGAAGATGTCGAGATGTCCCGGATCAAGAAGATCTCGGGACCTGCTCTGCACCGTGCTTGGCTCAACATCCCGCATGTGACCCATCAGGAAGAAGCGGACATCACGGACCTGGACAAGTACCGCAAGGAACTGGACACGGCGGCCAAGCTCGACGGCTACCGGGTGACGCTGCTGAGCTTTATCATCAAGGGCTGTGTCTCGGCTCTGAAGACCCATTGGGAGGTCAACAGCTCCATCCATCCGGACGGCGACAAACTGATCCGCAAGCACTACTACCATATCGGGTTCGCAGCAGACACGCCGAATGGTTTGGTGGTGCCGGTCATCAAGGACGCCGACCGCAAGGGCATCATCGAGATCTCCAAGGAACTCGGCACCCTCTCCAAGAAGGCGCGCGACGGCGAACTGAAGGGCGCGGACATGCAGGGCGCCTCCTTCACCATCAGCTCGCTCGGCGGGATTGGGGGCACCGGCTTTACTCCCATCGTGAATGCACCGGAGGTTGCGATCCTCGGCCTTACGCGCTCCAAGATGGCGCCGGTCTGGGACGGCGAGGCCTTTCAGCCCCGCAACATGCTGCCGATGTCGTTGAGCTATGATCATCGGGCAATCGATGGCGCCTTGGCCGCCCGGTTCTGCGCCACGTTGAAACACCTGCTCGGCGATGTCCGCCGCCTGATGCTCTGACGGAGGCCCCCATGGCAGAGATCGAGATCAAGGTTCCCGACATCGGGGATTTCAGCGATGTGCCTGTGATCAGCGTGCTGGTTAGCCCGGGCGATACCGTGGTGCCAGAGGATCCGCTGATCGAATTGGAGAGCGACAAGGCCACCATGGAAGTCCCCGCACCCCAAGGCGGCAAGGTGGTGTCGATTGCTGTGAAGGAGGGCGATTCTGTTTCCGAAGGGTCCGTAATCCTGACACTGGAAGCGGAGGGTGCGGCAAGTGACGGGAAGTCAGGGCGCGTTTCTGGCGGCGGCGCCCCGGCAACAACCGAGCAAGCAGGCTACGGATCTGCGGCGGGTCATCATGAGGTGGTGGATATCCGCGTGCCGGATATCGGCGATTTCTCGGATGTGCCGGTGATCTCCGTGCTGGTGAAGCCGGGCGATGCGGTCGGCAAGGAGGACCCGCTCATCGAATTGGAGAGCGACAAAGCCACTATGGAAGTGCCTGCGCCGATGGCCGGGACTGTCGTTGAGGTGAAGGTCTCCGAGGGCGACTCTGTGTCCGAAGGCGCGCTGATCCTGACATTGGAGACCGGTGCAAAAGCAGTTGAGCCGGCAGCGCCGAAGGCGGCCCCGGCGCCGGCATCGCGTCCGACCGCGCCGACGAAGGGCGATCTGCATGCGGAGGTGCTCGTGCTCGGGTCGGGTCCGGGCGGTTACACGGCGGCGTTCCGTGCGGCGGATCTCGGTAAGAAGGTGGTGCTGGTCGAGCGGGATCAAACGCTCGGCGGTGTTTGCCTGAATGTCGGCTGTATTCCCTCAAAGGCGCTGCTTCATGCGGCCAAGGTCATCACCGAGACCGAGGAGATGGGCGCCCATGGGATCAAGTTCACCAAGCCTAAGATCGACCTCGATGTCCTTCGTTCTTGGAAGGACGGTGTCGTCGGGAAGCTCACCGGCGGGTTGAAAGGCCTGGCGAAGGGGCGGAAGGTGACGGTTGTCGAGGGCGTGGGCGCCTTTGCTGCGCCAAACCTCCTTCGTGTGCAGACCGCCGAGGGCGAAAAGATGGTCTCCTACGACCAGGCGATTATCGCCGCGGGATCTGAGCCAGTCCATCTCCCTTTCATTCCCCATGAC
>JBCCDA010000165.1:0-6395 GCA_039033215.1 Pseudomonadota bacterium
AGCTCGGAAAAATCGTAGGCCTGGAGGATCATGTAGTTGAATTCCAGGAACGACAGCGATTGCTCCCGGTCCAGCCGCGACTTGACCGATTCAAACGACAACATGCGGTTGACGGAAAAGTACCGGCCAACATCCCGTAGAAAATCCAGGTATTGCAGCCCGTCCAGCCATTCGGCGTTGTTGAGCATCACCGCATCGGTGGGCGCATCGCCATAGCTGAGGTACTTGGCAAAGACCGTCTGAATTCCGGCGATGTTGGTGTCGATCGCCTCCGCCGTCAGCAGGGGACGCTCATCGGACCGGTCAGTGGGATCGCCGACCTTCGAGGTGCCACCGCCCATCAACGTGATCGGCTTATGCCCGGTCTTCTGCAGCCAGCGCAGCATCATGATCTGGATCAGCGATCCCACATGCAGCGAGGTCGCGGTGGCGTCAAAACCGATATAGCCGGGAACGACACCTGCCATCAGCGCCCCGTCGAGGCCCTCGAGGTCCGTGCAGTCCTGGAGAAACCCGCGGGTTTGCATCACCCGCAGAAACTCGGATTTCGGCTGGTAGGTCATCGGCCCGTCTCCTAGTGTCGGGCGCGCGGTTTAACGGAGGGTGACTTGGAAGGGAAGGGGATCGAGGTCGGGACGGATCAGCCCATTTGGGCCATGGGGCTGATGTCGGGTACATCCATGGACGGTGTCGACGCGGCAATGCTGCTGACCGATGGAGTGAGCCTCTCGGAGTTCGGACCTTCAACAGTCGTTCCCTACGGGGGCGGCGAAATGGGCTGGGTAGAGATGGTCGCAGAGCAACCGAAGCTTTACCGTGGCCTCGATCGGGCAGACCCGGACAACAACGGGCTGCTGGCGGAGCTTTTGCAGGCGGAAGCGGACGTTGAAACGCAGCATGTGCGTGCCGTCACGCAGTTGCTCGCGGTCCGGGGCTGTCCTTCACCACAGGTCTTGGGGTTCCATGGCCAGACGGTAGGTCATGCGCCGGATGCGGGTTGGACGTGGCAGCTTGGCAGCGGAGAGGAGCTTGCGCGAATTCTGAACCGGCCGGTGGTTTGGGACTTTCGGACAACCGACGTTCAGGCGGGCGGCGAGGGCGCACCTTTGGCGCCGTTCTTCCATTTCGCACTGGCCAAGCACATCGGTGCGGACTCGCCGTTGGCATTCTTGAACATCGGAGGAGTGGCGAACGTGACATGCGTAGATCCCTCAAAGGACGTGCCCGAGGAAGAGGGGGCGCTGTTGGCCTTTGACACGGGTCCCGGGAACGCGCTGCTCAATGACTGGATGCAGCGCAAGATCGGAGAACCCCTCGATCGGGACGGAGAGACGGCCGCAACGGGAGACGTGGACTGGATGGGTCTGCACTCGAACTTCGGGCGATCTTATCTTCAAAGACTGCCGCCCAAGTCTCTGGATCGGAATGACTTTCATGGAGCGATGAACACGATTGAGGATCTGTCGGTGGCAGATGGCGCTGCGACGCTCACTGCGTTGACCGCCGAATGCGTGGGTGAAGCCCTTGAGCACATGCCGTCGCCGCCGTCGCGCTGGCTGGTCTGTGGCGGAGGGCGCCTGAACCCAACCATGATGCGCATGCTGCAGGACCGTCTGGACGCGCCCGTGGAGCCAGTCGAGGCGGTCGGGCTGGACGGCGACATGCTCGAGGCGCAGGCCTTTGCCTATCTTGCGGTCCGGGTTCTGCGGGGCCTGCCGACCTCGGCGCCGTCGACGACTGGCTGCAGGGAACCTGTGTGCGGGGGCCGGATCTCGTACCCTGGGTAGGGGACCGATGCCCGGTCAATTGATTGGATTTTAGTCGAATTTTAGGGAATGGCGCGTAGACCGTCCCGCGCTAGCCGGTGTGCCCACGGGGCCGCTGAAACGCGTTCAGAACCGGCTTGGGCGGGTCGCGCCGCCCTTGCCTCCCCTCCGGCGCTGTGGGTGCCGGAGCCAGACAGTGGTCGCGCTTCCACGACTTGGGATCGGGCGCCTTGCGCCCAGCCACACATGGCCGATATGGCCCCGCGGCAAAGACGCCGCCTTCCCCCGGAGAGATTGCCTTCTGGTTGGGCGCCGTCAGGGCCGCTCAGCCCGACGGCATGGTCGCCTGCATGGACGGACGCTCGAGGAACGCCTCATACCAGTCCGCCAGCTTCGGGCAGTCCGCGCGCCAACCCAGATTGCCATGCCTGAAATCGGCATAGCCAAGCGCGGCGCCCAGGGCGATCTTGTCGATCGTGACGTCGCCGCCGAGCTCGCCGACACGATGATCGAAATCTGCCATGCCGCGCTTCGCCTTGGCCATCTGGCCGATGACCCAGGGTTCCGAGACCATGTCCTCGGACCGCAGCCGCCGCTCGTAGACAGCCAGGAGCATCGCATCGATCATCCCCTCGGCCAGTGCCTCGCGCCCGATGATGGGATACTCGCCGGCGCCCGATCCATAGAGCGACCCGCCGCCGACGTGATTGAGGTAGCGGCAGATCACCCGGCTGTCGAAGAGCGTGCCTGCGTCCTCGGTCACCAGTGCGGGGATCTTGCCCACCGGGTTGACCGCGAGCAGATCGGCGTTGGGATCGAGCGGGGACGTCGGCGCCGTGACGGTTTCGATCCGGTCTGCCAGGCCCAGTTCGTGGGCCGTGATCATGACCTTGCGCACATAGGGCGATGCGGCGGCGTAGAACAGTTTCATCGTGGCTCCTTTTCCGGCGCCTCGGCGCTCGGTCTTGGTTCAGTGGGCCGCCGCCAGAGCCGCTCCAGCACCATCGACGTGCGCGGCAGGTAGCGATAGGGCGTGGCGGGCGCGGCTGCCCGTCGGCTCATACGGTAGAGCGTGAAGACGATCAGCACCAGATGGGCAACGGCGATAAACCAGAAAAGCCCGGCGGGGCCCAGCGCGCCGATCAGCTTTGCGGCGGTGAACGGGGCGAGGATGGCCCCTACGGAGTAGAAGAAGATCAGCGAGGCGTTGAGCTCGATCCGGAAGTCGTCCGCGCAAAAGTCGTTCGCGTGGGCGGCTGCCACCGAGTAGAGCGTGATCGATGTTGCCCCGAAGCCACCGGCCAGCAGGATCACGGCCCACGGGCCGCCTTCGCCGAGGCTGAGGCCCACGCATACCAGGATGGCGGCAGCGGACAGCCCGTTCAGCACCCAGCGCCGGTCGGTCTTGTCCGCCAGCCAGCCGATCGGAACCTGTGCCAGCGCCGCCCCGATCACGGCCGCGACCAGGAATGCGGCCGTTGCGTCGGACGAGAGGCCGGTCTCGACCGCATAGAGCGGGCCGACCATGCGAAAGCTCGCCCCCGTGACCCCGGCAACGACGATGGCAAAGCAGGCGAGCGGCGAGACGCGCCAGGCCCGCACTGGCGCGAGCGTCGGGGGATGGTCCAGCACCGGGGGCACCTGCGTGGTCAGCGCCAGCGGCATCAGGCAGAGACAGCAGGCGATCGCGACGATGTTGTAGGAGGCATAGGCGGCGGGTTCCAGCACCGCGATCAGGCCCTGTGCCAGGATCGATCCGCTGAGATCGACCAGCCGGTAGATCCCGAAGACCCGCCCGCGGGTGCCCTTCTCGATCTTTGCCTGCAACCAGGCCTCGACGACGGTGTAGCACCCGGCGATCGAGATGCCCGAAAGGATGCGCAGACCCGCCCAGGCGATGGGATCTTCCAGCACCGGATGCAGGATCACCCCGACCGCCCCGACGGCAGCGGCGGCGGCGAACGCGCGGCTGTGCCCGACCAGACCGATCAGGCGCGGCATCGCCCAGCAGCCGATGAAGAAGCCGGCGAAATGCGCCGACCCCAGCAGCCCGATCTCGCCCGGGCTCCAGCCGAAGGCGGCGCCGGACAGCGCATCGAGCGGCCCAAGGGTTCCCGAGCCGAGCTGAATAAGCAGCGCGGACAGGAATAAAGCGGCAAAGGAAACAAGAAGGCGCATCGTCCATTCTTCGGGTGTGTGAGGCAAGATTGTCAGGTTTGGGCGTCAACGTCACGGGCTCCGCCGACGCTTGCTGTCGTTTTTGGGACAATCTGGGCGGAGGTGCGGCCCCGATGTCGCTTGTCGGTCGGGGGGGCGGTTGCTATCCCGTCAGGAAAAGGTCGGAGGGGACTGTGCGCAAACCCGCATCTCAGGGAATGGCCAAAGTCGAAGAGCGCGGTAAGTCGGCGCAGATTGGGCCGCTGCGCGGGCTGTTGCCGTTTCTGAAGCCGTATGGCTGGGACATCCTCGGGGTCGTGGCCGCGCTGCTGGCGGCGGCGGCCCTGACCCTGTCGCTGCCAATGGCCTTCCGGCGTGTGATCGATGGCTTCTCTGAGAACGATCTTGGCCTGATCGACCAGTATTTTATGGCGTTCATCGCGGTCGCGGCCGCGCTTGCAGTGGCAACGGCGTTGCGGTTCTACTTGGTGACGCGCCTTGGCGAGCGGGTGATCGCGGATGTGCGCAAGCGCGTCTTTGATCACGTCGCTGGCATGAGCCCCATCTTCTACGAGCGTCTGATGACGACAGAGGTGCTGACCCGCCTGACGACCGATACGACCGTGATCCAGGGGGTTGTCGGGTCGACCGCCTCGATTGCGCTGCGCAACATCCTGCTCTTCGTGGGCGGGATCGTCATGCTGTTGGTGACCTCGACCAAGCTGACGGCGCTGACGCTCCTGCTGGTGCCGCTCGTCGTCGTGCCGATCCTGGTCCTCGGGCGGAAGGTGCGCAGGCTCTCCCGGCTCAGCCAGGACCTGATCGCCGACAGCGCCTCGCTGGCGGGCGAAACCCTGCAGGCGGCCCAGACCGTCCAGGCGATGACCCACACCGGGCAGTCTCGTGCGCTGTTCGCAGGACGCGTCGAGGCGGCGTTTGGTGCGGCGCTGGCACGCATCCGCGCCCGGTCGTTGCTGACGGCGATCGTGATCTTCCTGGTCTTCACGGGGATCATTGGGATCGTCTGGCTGGGCGCGCGCGACGTAATGGCTGGCCGGATGAGCCCGGGCGAGATGGGCCAGTTCGTCTTCTACGCGATCTTCACTGCGGGGGCCGTCGCGGCGCTGTCCGAGGTGTGGGGTGAGCTCCAGCGGGCGGCCGGGGCGACCGAGCGCCTTGTCGAGTTGCTGAGCATGAAAGACCCGGTGTCCGAGCCGCTGAACCCGCTCCCGCCGGCTGAGCCTGCGCAGGGCGCAATCAGCTTCGACCGGGTCGGGTTCACCTATGAGAGCCGACCGGAGTCTGCCGCGCTCTCGGACGTGTCGTTCGAGGTCCGGCCGGGAGAGACTGTGGCGCTCGTCGGCCCCTCGGGGGCAGGCAAGACCACGGTGCTGCAGCTGTTGTTGCGGTTCTATGACCCGACGGCGGGCGAGATCCGGCTGGACGGTGTGCCGGTCGATCGGCTGAGCCTCGATGATCTGCGCCGGTCGATCGCGCTGGTCCCGCAGGAGCCCGTGATCTTCGCCGACACGGTGCGCCAGAACATTCTGTTCGGTCGACCCGATGCAACGGACGAGGAAGTCGAGGAGGCGGCCCGCGCCGCGGCCGTGCACGATTTCGTCGCAGGGCTGGCCGATGGATATGACACCTGGCTGGGAGAGCGCGGTGTGCTGCTGTCTGGCGGACAAAAACAGCGGATCGCGATCGCACGGGCGATCCTGAGGGACGCGCCGCTGATGCTGCTAGATGAGGCGACGTCGGCCCTGGATGCGGAGTCGGAGCGCGCGGTGCAGCACGCCGTCGACCGCCTGGCGGAGGGCCGGACGATGCTGGTGATCGCCCACCGGCTGGCCACCGTGAAACGGGCAGACAGGATCGTGGTGCTGGAGGAGGGCCGGGTTGCCGCCGTCGGTACGCATGCCGAACTTGTGGCCGACAACGGGCTTTATGCGCGGCTGGCGCGGCTCCAGTTCACGGATGGGGCGGCTGCCTGAAAAGTCAGTCCCCTCCCAACCCCCCTTCATGCTGGCCCTCGGTGTGGTAAACGTTGTCTTACCACGGGGCGGCCGGGCGCGGGTTATTTTGCGGACGATTTGAGGCGAGTTGCTCGTAGCCGTGCGGCTCAGTCGAAGATGTCGAAAAGATCGTCCACGTCGTCGAAAGCCTCGCGCACATGGTACCAGAACGAGCGGCTCTTGCGCTTGCCCTTCTTGCGCCGCACCGGCCGGTCCTTGGGCAGATGCGCGCCGCGCCGCTCGGCCGGATGCGCCATTGCGTGCTTCTTGGATCGCTTCTTGTCGAGCCGCTCGCCGCGGATCTCGAGCGCCTTGATCCGGCTGATCGGGGCACCGCACGCATGGCAGACCAGCGCGGCGCTGGTCCCGGCGGCGAGGGTCGAGCGCCCGCCGCAGTAGCAGCAGGTGACGATCTTGGTGCGAAAGGAAGTCTTGCTCATCGGCGGTACATAGGCGC
>JBCCDA010000166.1:0-6354 GCA_039033215.1 Pseudomonadota bacterium
CGCCGAGTGGCTACTGCGCACTATGAACGAGACCGAGGTTCTGGGCCGCTTCATCCCCGAATTCGGGCGCATCGTCGCGATGATGCAGTTCAACATGTACCACCACTACACGGTGGACGAGCACACGATCCGGACCATTGGCATCCTTAACCGGATCGAGCGTCTTGAGGCCGAGGATCAGCACCCCGTCGCAACGGAGATCCTCAAGGGCAACGGCATCAACCGCCGGGTGCTCTACACGGCGCTGCTGCTGCACGACATCGGCAAGGGCGATGCCCGCGACCACTCCGAGTTTGGGGCCGAGATCGCCGAGACGGTGTGCCCGCGCCTCGGGCTGGACGAGGCCGAGTGCGAGACGGTGATCTGGCTGGTACGGAATCATCTGCTGATGTCCGATACCGCTCAGAAGCGCGACATCAACGATCCGCGCACCATCGACGACTTCGCCGGGGTCGTCCAAAGCCCGCAGCGGCTGCGGCTGCTGATCATCCTGACCATCTGCGATATCCGCGGGGTCGGGCCCGGAGTGTGGAACAACTGGAAGGCCCAGCTGATCCGCAATCTCTACTGGGATACGCGCGACGTGCTGACCGGCGGCGCGGAGATGGGCACCCGCGAACACCGGGTCAATGCCGCCCGCCGCGCCCTGGTCGACGTGCTCGAGGACCGTATTCCCTCATCCGTCAAGGCCGAGCTGACCCGGCACTATCCGCACTACTGGCTGGGGCTGGACACGGCGACCCACACCATTTTTGCCGAGCTGGCGGCGCAGATGGGCACTGCCCCCATGACCAGCCGTTTCCTGCCCGACGACGCCAACGACGCGACGAAGGCCTGTCTCTACATGTCGGACCATCCGGGCCTCTTCGCGCGGATGGCGGGGGCCTTCGCGATCGCGGGGGCCAACGTCGTGGATGCGCGCAGCTACACGACCAACGACGGGATGGCGACGTCGGTCTTCTGGATCCAGGACCGGGACGGCAACGCCTATGCCGCCTCGCGTCTGCCGCGCCTGCGCCGCACCATCGAACGTACGCTGAAGGGCGAGGTCATCGCCGCCACCGAGATCGAGGAACGGACCCGCCTGCGTGCACGCGAGATGCAGTTCACCGTCCCGACCCGCATTGTCTTCGACAACGAGGCGTCCGATCTCTTCACGGTCATCGAGGTCAATGCCCGCGACCGGCTTGGTCTGCTCCACGAACTGACCCAGACGCTCGCGGATCTGAACATCAACATCTTCTCGGCGATCATCGCGACCTACGGAGAGCACGCGGTCGACGTGTTCTACGTGAAGGACCTGTTCGGCCACAAGATCCGCTCGAAGAGCAAGCGCGCACAGATCGAACGTCGCCTGATCCAGGCAGTCGATGCAACAACATCCCCCGCGTGATCGCGCGGGCCTGAACCGTGAGATCTCCGCAGCGTAGTTGGGTGGCGGGCCGGCGTCCAAGGCCCGTGGCCACGTTCTTCGGGATCTGCACGCCTGCTCGGGCACGACAAGCAGGCGGCCGGCCCTGTGCAGACGCGGCGTATTCTTCGTGCACACCCATCGCTTGGAGCTTTCGCCCGCCCCCGTTTCCGTCTAGGTGCCACCATCGCGCCCAAGGCGCCTTGCGCCCGCCTGGGCGTGCGCCCGTTGCCGGAGACCGCCCATGACCGACCGTCCCAACCGCTTGCTTCGCAGCTTTGCGACGGTTGGTGGCTGGACCATGGCAAGCCGCATCCTCGGCTTTCTGCGTGACGTGGCCATGGCCGCGGTGGTCGGAACCGGCCCCCTGGCCGAAGCCTTCTTCGTGGCGTTCCGTCTGCCGAACATGTTCCGCCGCTTCTTCGCCGAAGGGGCCTTCAACATGGCCTTCGTGCCGATGTTCGCCTCGCGGCTGGAGAGCGAGGGCCAGGACACCGCACGGCGTTTCGGACAGGAGGCGATATCGGGGCTTTTCGCGGCCTTGCTGGTCCTCACGCTTGTCGCGCAGATCGCCGCCCCCTGGCTTGTCTGGGCGCTGGCGTCGGGCTTCGATGCCGAGCGGATGGACCTGGCCGTCACCTTCACCCGCATCGTCTTTCCCTACATCGTCTTCATCTCGCTCGCCGCCCTCTTCTCGGGCATCCTGAACGCCTTCGGGCGTTTCGCGGCGGCGGCGGCGGCCCCTGTTCTGCTGAACGTGATCTGGATCGCGGCACTGGGGCTGGTCTGGGCCGCGGGGCTGGACACCGGTCTCACGCTGTCGTGGGCAATCTTCGCCGCCGGGCTGGCTCAGCTGGCGCTTGTCTGGTGGGCGGCACGCCGTCTGGGCATGGGGCTGTTGCCGCGCAGACCCCGCTTCACCCCGCAGATGAAGCGCCTGGTGGTGGTCGGCATTCCCGCAGCACTTGCCGGGGGCGTCATGCAGATCAACCTGCTCGTGGGCACCCAGGTGGCGAGCTATTTCGAGGGCGCGGTCGCCTGGCTCTGGATGGCGGACCGGGTCTACCAGCTGCCACTGGGCGTCATCGGGGTGGCCATCGGCGTTGTCCTGCTGCCGGATCTGGCGCGCCGCTTCCGGTCGGACGACACGCAGGGCACGGTCGACGCGATGAACCGTGCGGGTGAGTTCTCGCTGGTCTTCACGCTCCCCTCCGCCGTGGCGCTGATTGTGGTGCCGGGGACCATTGTCTCGGCCCTCTTCGAGCGCGGCGCCTTTTCGGCAGAGGATGCTCAGCAGACCGCTTTGGCGCTGGCGATCTATGCGGTCGGGCTGCCGACCTTCGTGCTCCAGAAGGTCCTGCAGCCGGCGTTCTTCGCGCGCGAGGATACGCGAACCCCGCTGCGCTACGCTGTCATCTCTATGCTTGTGAACGTCGGCATTGCCGTGGGCTTGGCCCCGATGTTCGGGTTCCTGGCGGCCGCGCTGGGGACCACGCTGGCAGGGATCGTGAACCTTGTCCTGCTGTGGCGAGGGGTCCGGAGGCTCGACCCCGCGCTGCGGCTGGACGATCGCCTGAGCCGACGGATCCCGCGCATCACGCTTGCCAGCATCGGCATGGGCGCGGTCATTCTGGGGCTTGCGCTTGGCGCGGAACAGCTGGGCGGCATCTGGTCGGACCTGGCAATCATTGGTATCGTTGCGGGCGGGATGATCGCCTACGGCTTCTTGGGGATCGCCCTTGGCGCGTTTCGGCTATCAGAGCTCAAGTCCGCGCTGAGGCGCAGGCCGGCGGTGAAGGAAGACACGGATGCTTAGACTGGCAGCGGTCCTGGTTCTTGCGACCGTTCTGTCTGGGTGCTTGGGTCAGCGGCCATATCCTGCCGTTCCCGCCGGCGCGTCGACCGAGGCCGAGGTGGTTGGTTTCCCGGATGTGCGCTTCTGGGGCGATGAACCACCCGACGGCGTCGCCGAAGAGCTCGCTGTCATCAATCAGCAGGTCGCCGAGCGGGCCCGGAAAACCGGATCGCTGCCCAATCGCGGACGCGTCGACATGCTGGTCCTGTCGGGAGGCGGTTCGGACGGCGCTTACGGCGCCGGCATGATGAACGGCTGGACCGCACGCGGTGACAGGCCCGAGTTCGCCTTGGTCACAGGCATATCGACGGGGGCCCTGATCGCGCCGTTTGCCTTTGTCGGCGATGACTTCGACGACGAACTGGAGCGGTTCTACACCAACACCAAGACCGCCGATGTGATCGTGCCCGCCCTCTATGATGTGCTGGTCGGAGACTCGCTGGGGCTGGCCGACACGCAGGGCTTCGTTGATGCGGTCGACCGCGCGCTGACGCCGGAGTTCATCAAGCGCATCGCCGAGGAGCACAACAAGGGCCGCCGTCTTTGGGTCGGGACGACCAACATCGACGCCCAGCGTCCCGTGATCTGGAACATCGGCGCAATCGCCGCGACCGGCAGGCCCGGCGCGCGCGTGTTGATCCGTGATGTGCTGATCGCCTCGGCCTCGATCCCGGGCGCCTTCTCCCCGCAGCTCATCCAGGTCGAGGTCAACGGCAGACGTTATACCGAAATGCACGTGGATGGCGGGGTGACACGCCAGCTCTTTCTCTATCCGATCGACCTCAAACTCAGCGAGTACATCCGCAGCCGCGACAGACGGATGCGGCCCGGGACGATCTACGTCGTGCGCAACACGCTGCTTGATCCGAAGTTCCAGGCGGTGGCGCCACGGGTGCTCGAGATCACGGCCCGGTCGGTCTCGACCCTCATCAAGTTCTCGGGCGTCGCCGATGTCGAGATCATCCGAGCACAGGCCATCAGCGACGGCTTTGGGCTGCAGTTCACATCTGTCCCGGCGGACTTCTCGGTGGAGGAGGCCGAATTCTTCGACCCCGTCTACATGCGCGCACTCTACGAGGTGGGCTATGACCGGATCGTCGAAGGCGAGGCCTGGACCGTCGCCGTGCCGTCCCGGCGCTGAGCGAGCCGCGACTCCAGCGACGCCATCAGCGCGTGGTTGCGCTCCGACCACTCGGCGGTAAGGCTCATGGCGAGCACGGCCTGGCTCTGCAGGATCAACCCATCCTCCAACAGACGCAGATGGTTGGCGCGCAGCGTGTCGCCGGTCGTGGTGATATCGGCGATCGCCTCTGCCGTCAGGTTCTTCGGTGCCGCCTCGGTCGCCCCCTGGCTGTCGACCAAGCGGTAGTCGGCGACCCCGTGCTGGCGGAAGAAGGCACGGACGAGGTTGTGGTACTTCGTGGCGATGCGCAGCGCATGACCATGGCGTTCGCGGAATTGCCCTGCAACCTCATCCAGATCGTGCATCGTCTCGACATCGATCCAGTGGGAGGGCACCGCCACCACCAGATCGGCATGGCCGAACCCGCCCTTGGCGACGACCCGAACGGTGCTCTCGTCGTTCGAGATGCGCTCGCGGATGAGGTCCTCGCCCGTGACACCCAGATGAATACGCCCCGCCGACAGCTCGCGCGGGATCTCGCCGGCCGACAGCATGACGACATCCAGACCGTCGAACCCGCTGGCCTTGGCGGAGTATTCCCGGTCCGTGCCGTCGCGAACGATCTCGATCCCCGCCTCGGCGAACCAGGCGATCGTATCCGCCTGCAGGCGGCCTTTGGACGGGAGGCCCAGCGTGAGGCGGGTCATGCCAGTGCCTCGAGCACGGCTTCCGGGCGGATCATGCCGCCCACTGCCGGGATGGGCTCGGACGCGCCCAACCGGACCGTCATCGCATCGTAGCGGCCGCCACCGGCGAGCGGCGGATGATCGCCCTCGCCCCGGCCCCGGATCTCGAAGACGAACCCGTCATAGTACTCGAGGTTTCGCCCAAAGCCCGCATCGAAGATCAGGCTCTCGGGTGCGATCCCGTAGCCTGAGAGCGCGTCGAGCCGGGCCTCGAAGCGGTCAAGCGCCTGGGCGAGATCGACACCCGCTTGTTGGGCGAGCCCCCGCAACTCCGACAACGCCGCCGGGGCAGGACCCTCGACGGCCAGCATGGCGTCAATCAGGGCAGCGTCGGCGCCGGGCATCGGCGCCTGGGAGGCATCCGACGCCAACGCGTCGATCCGGTGCAGGACGTCGTCCACGCCGCGGGCGCCCACCACCTCTCCCGCATCGAGCACGGCCGTGCGCAGGGCACGGTCATCCTGGCCCACGTCCTTCAGCAATCCCTCACGGCGGGTACTCGGGACCGGTGGGGAAACGGCCCGGCGCAACAGCGTCTGAAACCGGCCGGGCCGCCAGAAGTGACGGCGCAATGCCGCCCGGCGCCGCTCCGGCATGTCCAGCGCATCGAGCAGCGCGAACGGGATCGACAGATCGCCGGCCGTGATCTCGACGTCCCCGATCCCCATCTCCCGAAGACCGCGGAGCAGCAGCGCCAGCACATCGGCATCCGTCCGGGCCGCATCCGCATCCCCGAACCTCTCGATCCCGGCTTGCTGATACTCGACAGGTCGGCCGAGGCCCCGCTGCTGGCGACGGAAGACCGGCCCCTGGTAGCTGTAAGCGCCCGGCTGATCCCAACCCTGCTTGCGATGGACCAAGGCCACCGGGACCGTGAAATCCGGGCGCAGGCAAAGCTCGTTGTCGCGTTCCGCGTCGGCGAACAGGAAGGCCCGCGCCCGCAGATCCTCGCCATAGAGCGACAGCAAGGTCTCGCCCAGATAGAGGTGCGGCGGCGCCACGGGGGTGTATCCGGCATCAGCGAAGAAGGCGCCCAGTGTCACCAGGGCGCTATCCAGCTCGCGCTGGGCATCGGCAACGCGGGAGCGGCCAAGCACGCGTGGGACAGCGATGACCCGGTGGTGCATGTGCGGACGGCGCGGCAGAAGCTGCTGTTGCAGCCGGTTTATTACCTGTTTCGGCGGGGGGATGCGGGTGGTGGTGGGGTGACCGGCGAGGC